>JAFVAX010000077.1 GCA_017480285.1 Paludibacteraceae bacterium
CAAACAGGTTCGTCAGGCGGACAACTCGGATCACTCGGACAAACAGGTTCGTCAGGCGGACAACTCGGATCGCCGGGGCAGACGGGTTCGTCAGGCGGACAACTCGGGTCGCCGGGGCAAATAGGTTCGTCTTTCTTGACGGGCAAAACGGTCAATATATATTCAGTTGTACATCCGTCAGCATCGGTCTGCTGATGGGTGTAGTTCTTATATTCACGAATAATAACATCATAAAAGTCGTTATAAACCGGCATCTGTTCTTCTTCAAGATACAAGGTGTCGTAAATCTCAATGATGTCTTCAAACTGCAGACGATACTTACTTTCCGTTATCGTATCACGAATGAAACGGATAGTATCAATAAAAGCGGTATCGCTTGTAAAAGCCAAATCTATTAATTCATACTGCTGTCCGTTGCAGAGGGTTGAGTCAATCTCGTATGTTCGCCAGTGGTATGGGTGCGAGAATTTGAGTGTTCCGTAATGCTCCGCACGGAAGCGGAAAAAGAGCGATTCACCGGCAGCCTTCTTCTTTTGCAGAAGCAGAGTGTCGATGAAATACACATGAAGTGAGTCGGTCAGTGTAGCGAAAGTAATAGGTTCGCCATCACACTGCTCAAGAATGTCCATTTCGATAGGTAAGTTATCGTCCTGACGCCACATAACAAACAAGCGAGCACCCATAATGTCTGGCTTCATCTCATATACATTGTCGGAATAGGAGATACCGTATTTCATTCGCTCATAGACAGGACAAATATCGTCGCAAGTGCTGTGAAAACCGTGGTCTTTCTGGAAACACATCACATGTCCTTCAGCCCCTTGTTCGGGTGCAACCCTAATGTGTATGTCCATTCCTTTAGCAACCATCTCGCCCACACTGCCATATTTCTGCACCATTTCTTCAAGTCCTTCACCTGCAAGAGTATAGGAACTATTGGCAGGCACATATTGCGAAAGGAACGGAGTATTGACATTGCATTGCAGGAATATATCAAGCGTAACACCCTTCTGCGAGAACCAGTAAGCCACAAAACCATTGTCTATGACATCCTCAAGACGGATAGTGTACCAAACAGTGTCGTTCACATACTCGTCTAACCCATAGTAGAACTTCGTACCGGCATGGCAATCGCAATAGTGCATCGGAGCGTTCTGCGCCTCCCTGCACTGCTCACATAGGTTCTTGTCGAATTCACCGTTTTCTGATGCCTTAATCATGCAACCGCAAGGGTCGTATATACAAGACAGGTCATCGTCGGCTGCATACGACAAGCGGTATCCCAAAATAAGGAATACCCCCAACAATAGCATCGTTTGCAATTGCCTTTTTAGTTTCATAGATGGTTTTATAAATAAATCTTATATTTTACCCGCTATCTTACGGCGGTAATTTATTGTCAATTTGAGTGTTAGATAACCTGTTGCAAACAGCAGAAACAACCAAACACTACCTCCTATAGGTGTCGGTTTCGGAAGGAAGCCATCACCTCCGCCACCACCGATACGCCTTGGGCCTGCATTATCGCTGTTATCATCAATAAAACCAGCATCCCTGTTTGCCAAACTTATATTTTTCGCAAGCATTGTATTTGGCAATGTGGTTTTAACCGTAGCGTAAGTAAGACCATTGTTATTTTTACTATACCTCACATTTGAAGATGTAAAACCTTCAGTGCCAAACTCCGAACCCACACTATGTACTTGCCCGCCACTTACTTTCTTCATTAAGAAAGCATTGCTATTATAATTGCTTCTCGCTACATTAGTAGAAGAAGTACGATAAGTATCTGCCGCCCGTGATGCTTCGAACTTTGCTCCTCGAAAATACGAGGTAGTCTGCATCGATGTTGTTCCCACACTCGCACGCCCTACGGCATAAACATCAGCCTTTACAGTATGCGGAAAAAGCAGGCACTGCACCAGCACTAACAGCAACAGCAATCTTTCACGCCTTAAAACAAACAATTTTTTCACAATATCATTCAAAGCAAAACTGCTTTTTATTTCATTATACCTTAAAAAAATACCTAATACACATAATTTCACGCAAAAATACTAAAAAATATCTAAAGTACCAAATTTTTGATAACTTTTTCATAAATTCCGACCATAGGCAAGATTAAACCTATGGTTGGAATTTACAGAATTTTAGTTATTTAGTTAGTTTGTCGTACATTTTAGTACAATCTAAAATTTGCGTTTTTGCTAATTATAATTAGCGAATTTGTACTTTTTTCGCACCTGTTTGAGTACGAACGACATACAAGCCTTGTGGCAAGTCGAACTTATAAAGGACACCCTCGTTGATTGCAGTGTTGAGGACTTGTTGTCCCAAAGCATTGAAAACAATCAGATTGTCGTTTTGGTTGGACTTAACAAAGAGTTGTCCGTTGTTGGCATAGCAAGTTATGCCGGAGTCTGTATTGGCAAGTGCGGTTTCATGGCTATGGTCGTCGGTAACAGTAAGTTTAAGCAAGCCTGAGCCGTTTGTCTTGAAGCGAACATAGAGGAAGCCATTGTCGGTATTGTCAGCCCAAGCAGAGGTGATAGTAGGATTGAGCACGAACTCTGAAGTGCCGGCAGCGAACTTGAATGGTGCAGGTGCAAGCAGACGAGTGTCGTTATCAACAAGATAGAAGTCGCAAGATGTTGCAAGGAACATATCCATAGCGGCATCGCCTTCCCAAGTCATTGTGATGTCTTTGTCTTTCCAATCGGGGTAATAAATCTTATAGAGGTTAGCAAGCATACTGCGAGAAACTTCCATCTCACCGAAATCTACGAAGTTAGAACGGGTGAGACAAGTCTCTTCGTAAGAAGTGATGGTAACGGCACCGCCTTCTTCGGCTGTAAAGAAGAACAGGTAGAGGTTACCGTCAACCGACTTCTGCGATAGTTGTTTGCGAAGTGCGTTGTTCCAATCAAGATGGAACTCTGTCTCTCCGTGAGGTTTCTGTATATCATAAGTAGCAAGCAGAGTGGTGCTTGACTTGCTCAAGTCGAGTTGGCAAAGCGAGGAAACATACATCGTAACCGAAGAGTTGCCCGACCAGTTGAAACGCAGGTTCAGTTTCTCGGAATGTACTTGTTCGTCCTCTGAGTTGATGAGAATGTCGGTGTTTGTAGGCAATGCTATAGCTTCGCTCATACCTTTCTTGAGTGTCTTAGGTTCATTCAGAGCAATTGCTGGGGTTACTTCTGCACATTCTTTTACTTTCGGGTCTTCGGAGAAGGTAATGCTATAGATAGTAACATTTCCTGCCTCAGCCTCAACGAACACTTGTGCAAAACCGGGCAGACGCTTGGGCTGGTCGATTGTAACCTTTGCTTTCGGGTCGTTAGCCTCGGCACCAATGACAGGAACATTCACAGCGGTCTGACGATAATAGAGTTCGTCGGGCGAAAATCCTTCAATCTCAAAACCATTAACGGTAAGAGTCTTAAGGGTAGCATCGGTTGAGCGGGCTGCAATGAGGTGAAGAACATACTCAAGAGTGTTGCCAAGTTCGGCTGTTACGGTTATGGTTACATCGCAAGGTATTTGTCCTAAACCTGAAACTTTGTATGTAGCATTGGCATTGTTGAGAATAACATTCAAAGCGGGTGTCTCAAGCACTGATTCCACATCTATGTATTCGAGTATTGCGGGGTTAAACTGAACAAGCAGTTCGCCATTGAGTTCAATTGCTTTAATAGTAGCGTCGGTGCTACCCGGGTCTGAGGCTTGAGTTACATTTAGAGTATAAACGAGGTCGCCGAGCTGGAGTTTGCCGTCCTTAACAATTGGCAACTCACCATTGTAAGCGTTGTAAACGATACTACCTTCGTCAGCGCAGTGGTTGAGTATCTGGCGCAGGTTCCATCCGCAAGTAGAGCGACTCGGAGCAACGCAGGTGATGGTCATTGTCTCGTTGTCAATAACGCCGGGAACGCCCGGACAGTCGCCGTTCTTACCGAAGAGGATCGAAACGAGTTCAAGTTTCTCTTCGAAAGACTCAATACGCAGGATACCGGGTTTGTCAGCATACAGACGAACATAAAGGTTTGTATTATTTATTTCTTTAACGATGTCTTTTGCTGTTTTGGTGTTCATCACAATCTCCTCTTTTGGCATGATGCGATGTGTGCGGACACGGCGGTTCTTTTCAATCATACAGTCCATACCATCGTAGAAAGCAAGGTTACCTTCGCTATCTTCCCAAGTGATACGATACATAGTGTTGATCCACTCACCGATAGGCCATACATATACATTGACTGAATCTTCCGGCTCGATACGCATGGCAGAGTTCATTGTGAAGGTATTGACAAAGTCGCGGCACTGTGATTCAACAGATGTACTAACGAAGTCAACCGATGTCTCGGCGTGCGATTGAATATGCATATAGGCCTTTATCGCATAGGTAACACCTTCTGTATAGAGCATGTTACGATAGTTCTCGTTGAAACTGACATAGTAGCACTCGCGTCCGAAGTCGTCGGTAGTCTTTTTCAGTTTCTCGTGCATCGGGAAGGTGAGGTCATATTCACCTGCTTTGTCGATAAGGTTTTGTATGATAGGGTCGTTGTACTCGCCCGGCGTACAAGTAAGGTCGAGCCATACATCGGGCAGGTCGTCGGTCTCTTTGGTCTTGTAGAAATACACGGTTAAAGGCAGTGAGGGTGTCTCTGCAACGAACCAAAAGTCGCCTTCGGGCAGGACGGCGGAGAACTCGTCGCCTATCTCAAAAGCACGCTCACAGGAAGAACCGTCGTGTATCTGAGCAAAGACGGTCATAGAAGTCAGGCACAACAGTGCTACAAAAAGTTTTTTCATACTTATATTAAGTTTTAGTTAATTTTTATTTTAACTTTCGGCTTATGCCGAAAGCAGGAAACGAAAGTTGCAATTCCTAAATGCAAAATTGGAGGTTATCTAACCATGATCTTTGTACGGTCGTTTTCGCCTTGAACGATATATACGCCTTGCGGAACGGTAATCGTTTTGGTATCATTAGCGTTAAGAGAACCTGTCCAAACAAGCATACCGGTCGTAGTATAGATGCTTACCTGTTGATTTACAAAGGCGTACATTATGATTTTGCTATCTTTTGAGCCAACCGACAAGGCAAAGTCAGATATCTTAGGCACACTGCTCTCTGTAGTCTGGTTGTTGTGTCTATTTACAGCACTTAATATCTGTGGGAAAACATCATAATATAATTCAGAGAAAGCACTATAGCGGTTAGTGTTGTCAGTGTTCATAACGAGGAAGGTTTCCCAAGGATGTATCGACACACCGGCAGATTGTTTCACCCAATCGTGGTAGTAAAAACCTTTTTGGGCATCTTCTGTCTCAGAGAAGTCAGTCCCATCATCATAGGCATGCGAGGTCATAGCTTTATATGTAAACGAAGGCTCTTTGGTCGTATAGTTCACCATTGTGGGGTTGCCCTGAACCTTTGCAAGACCTTCAAAATTGAAGTTCTTTTCCGGATAGTCTTCCACAAGCCAAGACATTGACTCTTGTATATCTGACGCTTCTTGAATGTCGTTATGACGGCCCCTGCCACCTACTTGTTGCGGTCCATATCCTTCAAAGACGAGATATTTACCTTTCCAATAATGTGCGCTTTCTTCAGAAGGCAAGAACATTGAATAAATGTGCCCCTTTTGCATCAACGGATGCGCTTGGAATACATTTCCTTCACGATCCACATAAGTACCCAGTGGATGAAGGTTAGGATCAACATAGTCAAATTGGTTTTGATAAAACTCCTTTGTAAGCGAGTCTGTTCCGTATGTAGAAGGGCTTAACGGCATCAGTCCCGGGTAGCCGGGGAAATATGAGTCGTCGCTGAACACATCTCTTTCATCTTCCTTATAACTGACATCGTTTGCCATATCTTTGTATTCGTAGAGATAGTAGTTAGCATCATCGCCATTACCACCATCGAAATGGAGTAATCTGTATGGTGTCATTCCGAGTGTTTGTGTTGCAATCTCAATAAGTGAAAGATTAACGCCTGAGCCTTTACCTGAGAACACATCCGGCAACAGCGATGTTACTATACCTTTTGCTAACTCTCCATCAGCAGCACCCTGGTTTTTAAGATATGCACTTGAACCTAATCTAACTCCGTCTGCTTGGGCTTGCGCATCGCTGTATGTCTCAAGCACATACACATTATGCACATCATACGGAGGACATATCATATAAGCACGATCTGCCTCAAAAGAAAGCATTGTATAAAGACCATGTTCAATAGTGAAATCCGTATTGGTAGGATTATCGTTTTGGTCGTATTTAATAGCGTTTGCATTAAGGGTTGAGAAGAATTCCGCTTCTGTCATTCCCGGATGATCGGGCTGAGCCACCCCTCTCCCAAAAGTACCATAACGGATTGCCTGTTGCACTGAAACAGGTATTCCAACCATTTCCAATTTTGCATTTGCTATAGTCCAAGGATTGAGTTGAGCATAGAAAAGGAATGAATTTTTCACATCACGAGGAGTACCATTGTAACTCTCTTTCTCATAGACTTTCGTATCTCCGCCCATAGTAAGATTCATTATATTCTCCATCTGCATACCCATTTTAGGAATAAGCGTAACCCAGTTGCGTCGTGTCTCAAGCGTGATATCCTCGCATTCGCCGGTAAGATAAGGATAAACCTTATTGTTTCCATCGGGTGTAAGACTTTCCGAACCATATCCGCTTGCCCATTCATTACCTGTTACCGAAGCGTCGATGTCGGCAGTACCATTTTCATTTACAGAAACAACTTCTTTCTCTTTTTTGCATTGTGGCACCATAACATTCTCAATCTCAATAGATGGTTCAGAGCCTTGTTCGCCGGCACCTGAAACGAAATACACATTACAGTTATTGAATGTACCGCCGTTTATAACCGTCGATTCCGGTACGCGAAGATCCGTATAGTCTCTATACCAGCCGTGTGCAACTACATCCACCTCGGAAGTGAAGTCTTCTGCGGAGTGGGTTGTGAATGTACCATCGTTGAAAAAGACTGAAACATTCTGATACATAGGAGCACCCATTGATGTACCTACACCAATGACATTGAGTGGCGCGCCAAGAAGTTCCGTCATAGCAAAATAGCGATATCCTATTGCAAAAGTAGAAGTGAAGAATACCGAACTGCTGGCTGCAGTAGTGAATTTATATTTTCCACCGTCAAACTTACATACACCATATCTTGTACCTAAGTCAACAGAGAGGGCTTCACGACCGCCATCGGCTTTTGGAGAGAGGTCAAGCGAACCGTTAGTCCGTTTGATCTGCGTAAAATCTGTCGCATCTACCGGCCATTTGTCGTCGAAAGTTACTGTCGTTGCTATATTTGAAGCGGCGTTTGAAGTTGTTGCATCAGGGCTTACATAAACACCCGCTGCGGAGATGTCCAATATATCAAGGAACATCGCGAGCAATGTACCAACACTAAAACCGCTTGAACTTGCGGCATTAAGCACTGTTTTTGAGCCGGTACTAAGACGATTGTCGCCTGCAAGGTGGAAATGAACAGTATATTCCTGACCTCCGTTATACTCACCACGAGACTTAATTGCAAATGGTGCGGCACGACCTATATCAACCTTTCCGCCCATAAGATTTTGGAACAGGATGTTTTGTGTATCGCTACCAAAATCAACTGCCTTATTAGCAGTAGATATCTGATAATTATCAAGATATATATCTACGTTATCTCCGGCTTCGCCCGCTATTGCAGTACCGCGCCCGACAAGGGTAAAGAAGCCATCGACATCAAAACCTTTTTCGTCTTCACCTGTACTCAAATTATCGTATGTACCACGGAAATATAGTTTCTTACCGTCAAGGTTGGTCAGTTTACGATAACCATATTCCGGCAAGTTTCTGGCATCCACAAGAGAATAAAAGTTTTCAGTACGCCTACCAAATACCAAAAGCATCGATGGAGAAGATCCGTGTTGCATAGCAGTCGGGAAATAGTTGGTAATCACATACAACGAGTCCATCAAGGCCTTATGATTCTCATCAAAAGCGTTGGTCAAATCAATATCCGGCACAGAGATTGTTCCCATCCCAGGTATAGGTATATTCTGCCATGGGAAATTGTATGGTACCATATTTAAGAGGTTAAACAATTCATTTACAGTATGAACCATGATTGACTCTTCTATCTCATACTCAGAACTACCGCCTGTTTGGTCAGGCAGAGTTGTGTTAATGGTTATCTGGTAATCATGATTACTCTGAAGATCCTCAAAACGATGAGTAATCTTGCCATCAACAGCGTCAGCGTTAGTATATTCAATCGGTTCGCCCGGATCTTCGCTGATACTAATCTTGTAAGATGTGGCATAAGGGTTGGTATCCCACTGCATAGTCAACGACGAAGATGTCTTATCTATATTCGACAAGTTCAAACTTACATAGAAGAACACTATATTGAGGTCAAATGATTTGGTAATCTTCTCACCGGCGTGAATACCTTCTATTACAACACTCTCTACTTTTATTGTTGTCTGGTAGGAACCAACAGCCTCGGGAAAAGCCTGAACATAGAATTTACGCTCGGTACTACCGCCGATAGAACTTGTATCAAAATAAATCTTAGCCGTAACATTTTTGTTAGAACTGCTTACTGCCGTAGAAGCAAGGTTCGAACCTAACTTCACATGAAACTCACCCATCAAATCAGAAGGCAAATCATACCACGGCAAGGTCAGCGTACCACCCATCATTGTTAAAACATCGTCCAAAGATGTTTCGCCTTCGGGGAAAGGTCCATAAGTGAAAGGCATATACAGATATAAATCCATTGTATTATCGTAAGAAAAACCTTCCGCACTACAATATAACTGAACCAAATAAGCATCTCCACTGCCTGAAGTAGCACGAATATTAAGGTTTGAGCCATACGCTTCGCCTTGCGGATTGAAGGTAACATCTACCCTATTACCTACTTTTGAGACGCTAAAGTTTGGCTCAACAACCGCATCTTCCCAATCAAACGACCAAGTCGTCTCATCAGACAGTGCTTCGCTATTGAGATTTTCGATAGTAAAACTTTTAGTAACCGGATCGCTGCCAACTTCCACTCTACCAAAGTCTAAACCGGACTCGCTTACAGAGAACGAAGGTAGAACTACAAGTTTAGCTTTTCTCGTATATGTTATGCCGTCAGTGCCAACAGCAGATACAGTCAAATAGCAATTAGTCAAATGCTCCACAGCCGAAGTAGGAGTAAAATCAATGCTAACTTGGGTTCGCTGGTCATTTACACTAACGGTGAAATAATCTCTATATTCCTCTGAAACAGAAGCAGACCACGCTGCAGAAGCAGGAACAACAGAATTTTTTGAATGTATTGAAATTGTTTTGCTTATGGTTTCTCCAGCTTCAATGTTTCCCAAATCAATATCACTGTCATAGTTCAACCTAAAAGCGGTTAACATAATCGGGCGAGTCTGACTATAAGAGTCAGAGCCGTTGGTAGCAGTAACGGTCAGAAAACAATCGCTTAACAACCCCGTGAAACCCGCTGTAGGAGAGAAATCGACTTGAACATTAGAATAATCTGCGTTAAAAGAACAAGTAAAATAACTGCTGTATTCGCCGGTAACTGTGGCAGTCCAAACAGTTTCACCTGACTGCGCTGCCAAATTTTTGTAAGCAATAGTAGAATAGCGAGTTGAAGTTCCGCCAATAGTCGTCACACCAAAATCAAAACGGCTTTCATTTAACCTGAAATTAGGCTCATCTGCTCTCGCTATGCCAAACGCGGCAAACAAAACAATTATTAAATACAATACCCGATTTTTCATAATCAAAACAATCTTTATATTTGACATTTTTACCTTATTTACACTTTAATTCGCACAAATTTACGATTTTTTTTTGAATTTTGCAACATTACAATAAAATACTACAAAAATTTGCTATCTTTTATTAAAAAAAAGCATAGATTTGCTTTTTTGCGGAATTTAATGTATCTTTGTAGGTTAAATATCAATATAAACACTAAAAATGAAACATATAGCAATAGTTTGCGGAGGAGACTCCTCCGAAGCAGAAGTATCAAAACGCAGTGCCGAAGGCATTTATTCCTTTCTTGACAAAAGCCGATATACTGCCGACATAGTAATACTTAAAGGTGCAGACTGGTCGTGCAACGGTCAGCAAATCGACAAAAACGATTTCTCTTACCGGCTTGACGGTAAGAAAGTTAAGTTTGATTTTGCCTACATAACCATTCACGGCACACCGGGTGAGAACGGGCGTCTGCAAGGCTATTTTGATATGATAGGTATGCCCTACTCTTGTTGCGATGTGCTTGCAGCTGCACTGACTTTCAACAAGTTCGCCTGCAACCACTACTTGAAAACTTTCGGCTACAACATAGCAAACTCCATTTTACTGCGCAAAGGCGAAACGATTGCCAATGAGCGAGTTATCAAAGAGATAGGCTTGCCCTGTTTCATTAAATCGAATGTAGGTGGCAGCAGTTTCGGTTGTACGAAAGTAAAAACGGCAGAACAAATCCAACCTGCCATTGAACGGGCATTCAAAGAAGGTAGAGAGGTGATAATTGAAGCATATATGAAAGGCACGGAAGTAACTTGCGGTGTTTATAAAACTGACACAAAAGCCGTAGCCTTCCCTATAACAGAGGTTGTCTCACACCGTGAGTTCTTCGACTACGACGCTAAATACAACGGCGAGGTGGACGAGATAACACCGGCGCGTATCCCTGATGCAGTCAGAGACAAAATTCAGCAACTCACACTCCGGCTTTATGACATCATCGGTTGCAAAGGTATCATCCGAACCGACTATATCATTCTCGAAAACGGACAGATAAACCTGCTTGAAGTGAACACCACCCCCGGCATGACCGCAACAAGTTTCATCCCACAACAAGTGCGCGCAGCAGGACTTGAGATGAAAGATGTGCTCAACGATATTATCGGATAGAGGGATTAGAGGAATTTGAAGTTTTAGAGAACTTAGAAAACTTAGAAATTTTAGAAAACTTAGAAGCCTTAGAAATTCGAATGGACTATTCTGCTTTAATAGACGAAGCCTTGCATAGCCTCGATTGGCACAAAGAACCAATAGGCTTATATGCTCCTATTGAATATGCACTTCAGACGGGAGGCAAACGTCTCAGACCACAACTTGTACTGATGGCTACAAATATGTTCGGCGGCAACATAAAAAATGCCCTGAATGCGGCACTCGCCATCGAAGTGTTCCATAACTTCACACTACTTCACGACGATGTGATGGACAATGCCCCCATCCGTCGTGGCAAACCGACGGTGCATAAACGCTGGAACGCCAACACCGCCATACTGTCAGGCGACCAGATGATGATTGAAGCATACACACTTTTGCAAGACTATCCGAAAGAGGTTTGGAAGGTTTTCAACCTGATGGCTCGCGAGATATGCGAAGGACAACAAAAAGATATGGACTTCGAAAATAGAGCAAGCGTTTCCACAGACGAATACATTGATATGATACGCCAAAAGACCTCGGTGCTTCTCGGGGCGGCATTACAAATCGGAGCCATTATCGCAGGTGCTACAGAAGACAATCAAAAAAAAGTGTATAATGTCGGAGTTAATCTCGGTTTGGCTTTTCAGATACAAGACGACTTACTTGACTGCTTCGGCGACCCTGACACATTCGGCAAACAGACAGGCGGCGACATACTCGAAAACAAAAAGACTTGGCTACTGCTGACAGCCCAAAAACTCGCAGCAGATGCGAAAAAAGAGAATATGCCATCGCCTGCACTTACGGGAAACGAGAAAATCCGGCAGACATTGGCTTGGTACCGCCGTTTAGGCGTTCCTGAAAAAGCACAAGAAGCAATACAAGAATATACCAACCGAGCATTGCAGCAACTTGCGGAAATAGAAGTGCCCGAAGAAAAGAAAAAGCCCCTGCTTGCCCTGACAGCCAAACTCACTAACAGAGTAGTATAAAACCTTTGTCAAAAGCAGATGACAGATTATAAACCGGAAATAGAATATACGGAAAAAGGCTGGCGAATCAAAACCGATCCTAATCGCCATCACCGAGAGAATAATTGGGACTACTCAGGACGAGCCATATATCATTTCACTTTGGTAGTAGCAGAACGCTACCCTTTGTTTGGAAAGTTAATAGCAAACACACCGAAAGATGCCTACATTGAACTTAACGAATATGGGCTGCAAGTACAGAACATTTTGAAAGGGCTAACGCAATTCTACCAACCAAAAGGCTACGAATTGAAAATTTTGGCTACGAAGATAATGCCCGACCATATTCACCTTGTATTGCAGGTGCTGGAGCCTTTACCTCGAAGCATAGGAACGGTTATTCGGGGTTTCAAAGTCGCCTGCACGAAAGTTTATAAAGAAAGGTATGTTGACAACGGTGGCGAAAACGCCACCGAAATGCACGAAGAACTAAACAAACAACTGAACCAAAGCCAGAACAAAAGCCAAAGCGATCAATCCATCGTGCATTTTGCCCGCATTTTTGCGGGCAAGGGTTCAGTCTGGCAAACAGACCCCGCTCACTACCATGAGCGTATCCTCCATTCCGACGGACAGCTCAGGCGGATGATTGATTATGTGAATGACAACCCAAGACGCTTGGCATTGAAGCGCGCCAACCCACAGTTGTTCAAACTTCACCAACATGTCAAGGTGGCAGGCTTTGAATGTACCACCCTCGGAAATCAATTTTTACTCGATTTCCCGATGAAAAGTGAGATACAATGCTCTCGCCGACTTACACAAACAGAGATAGCGGAAAAATACAGGAAGTGCCTTGCAGAAGCAGAAAGAGGGACGGTTTTTGTAAGTGCAAGCATATCAGAAGGCGAGAAACATATTTGCAGAGCATTGAGAGAAACGGGCTTTCCGCTAATTATCCTTTTGAAAGACGGTTTCCCTGCAGAAGATAGTGTTTATTACAAGTATTTTAAGCCACAGGGCATATATTTTGAGGCTTGCGCCAAAGGACAGTTGCTACTTATTGAACCAAATAAAGATTTTTATGAAAACAAGACCATCGAAAAAGCCGTTTACGACAAAACAGGCAATCTGCCACACGATACAATGAGATATAAGTTTATCGCACTCAATACTTTAGCAAAACTGATAAGCCAAAACTGAAAAACGGGCTTGCAAAAAATAAACATCAAAAAGATAAAACATCACCAAACACACAATAGCCAACAGATAAACACTAAAAAGTATCAATCTATGACCTAAATGAAAATAAGTAAAATGATGAAGGTAAATAAAATCCTGATATGCAGCATATTGGTTTGTATGTCGCTGAACATGCAGGCTCAGTGTCTTACTATGGAACAACGATTTCAGAAACTTCAGGGCGTTGTCAGTGTAGAGCAGATTGCCGGCGGACAATTTCTTGAAAAGTATGTCTTGTTTTTCAAGCAATATGTTGACTACAACGACACTACCCGTGGCACTTTCCTGCAACGGGTCATCGTAGGACATCTCAACACTGATAGCCTTGTTGTTCTGCACACTCACGGCTATAATGCCGCCGACCATAAGAAACGCATCGCAGTAAGAGACGAGTTGGCAGAACTGCTGAATGCCAACAATGTGTTTATTGAGCATAGGTATTTCGGCGAGTCGTGGCCCAACGATACAAACTGGAACTACCTCACCACACAGAATGCCGCAACCGATCAACATCGCATCATTACGGAACTCAAAAAGATTTACACTAACAAATGGGTCAGCACCGGCGGTAGTAAAGACGGCATCACATCTACACTGCTCAGTATGTATTACCCGAAAGATATTGCCGTGGCTGTGCCGTATGTAGCACCTTTCTGCCTCACAACCGAAGATATGCGAGGTGTCAGTTTTATGCAGAAATGCGGAACGCCTGAGAAACGCGAGCGTATTCGCCGTTTTCAACTCGAAGCCCTTGAGCGAAGAGACAGTCTGCAACCGCGCTTGAAACACTATGCAGACTCTCTGAAGATGGTATTCGGTTCGCCCTTCGATATGATATACGACTTCTGCATTCTCGACTACGACTTCGGTTTTTGGATGCGAGGTGTGAAAGAGACAGAGATACCTGCTGCTGACGCAAGCAACGATGTCTATTATGAACACCTGCTCAAATATGCCAACCCCGACCTGTTCGACCACAAGAGTGCTCACCGCTCGTATTATGTTCAGGCACAAAAAGAACTCGGTTGCTACGGCTACGACTACGAACCGTTCAGACATTTATTATGTCAAAACACTCTAAATTGCAAAGATATAATGAAAGCCCTCTACCTGCCTAAGGGCGATTGGGACTTCACCTATAGCGACTCAACACGGAGCAAGGTAATGAACTTCCTTGACACCACTTCATGCAAACTACTGTATATCTATGGCGAGACAGACGCTTGGACAGCGTTCCGTATTCCGCAACACCGCGACAACATACGCCAATACACCTTGCCTGACGGTTGCCATTACAGCAAAATAAAACAATTCAACGACTCAACTTACACAGAGATAATGTCTTACATCAAAAACTGGCTGAAAGACAAGTAGTCTCACTTACAAATGTCAAACCTTTAATAAACAGAATATATGCTTTATCTTTACAACACCTTAAGCCGGACAAAAGAACCGTTCAAGCCACTTCACGCACCTCGGGTCGGAATGTATGTATGCGGACCGACAGTCTATGGCGATGCACATTTAGGACATGCCCGCCCTGCCATAACTTTCGATATACTTTATCGTTATCTTATGTTTCTTGGCTACAAAGTTCGTTATGTGCGTAACATAACCGATGTAGGACACCTTGAGCACGATGCTGACGAAGGCGAGGACAAGATAGCAAAGAAAGCCCGTCTTGAGCAATTAGAACCAATGGAAGTGGTGCAGTACTACCTGAACCGCTACCACCACGATATGGAACTTCTGAATGTCTTGCCACCTTCGATAGAGCCACATGCCTCCGGACATATCATTGAGCAGATTGCCTTCATACAGAAGATTCTTGACGCAGGTTTTGCCTACATAGAGAACGGCAGTGTGTATTTCGATGTGCGCAAATACAACGACAAGTTCCACTATGGCAAACTCTCGGGCAGAAACATCGACGAACTATATGCCACCACTCGCGACAACCTCGACAGTCAGCAGGAGAAACACTCGCCACTCGATTTCGCACTTTGGAAGAAGGCGGCACCCGAACATATAATGCACTGGCCATCGCCTTGGTCGGAAGGCTTTCCGGGCTGGCACCTTGAGTGTTCTACTATGGGAACCAAATACTTAGGTGAGGAGTTTGATATACACGGTGGCGGTATGGACCTTATGTTTCCACACCACGAATGTGAGATAGCACAGTCGTGTGCCGCACTCGGACACGACAGCGTGCATTACTGGATGCACAACAACATGATTACCATCAACGGCAAAAAAATGGGTAAGTCGTATAACAACTTCATCACTCTTGAACAATTCTTCACCGGTAAGCACGAACTGCTCACACAAGCGTTCTCGCCTATGACTATCCGTTTGTTTATCCTGATGGCTCACTATCGCTCCACTGTTGATTTCTCAAGCGAAGCACTTGAGGCTGCGGAAAAAGGCTTGCAAAGACTCACCGAAGGTTATGAGCGACTGCAGAAACTTAAACCTTCGGCAACAACAGAAGGCATCGTACTACCGGATCTCATACAGACAGCCAAAGATGCCATGGACGATGATTTGAACACACCGCTTGTTGTGTCGGCTCTGTTTGACTCTGTCAGACAAATAAACACTCTCACTGACGGCAATGCCAAGATCGGTGCTGATGATTTACAGAAACTCAGAGCCGATTGGGATGTTATTGTTGAGCAGTTGTTGGGGCTGAAACTGACAGAAGCACAAGCCAACATTGAGCCATACGAGAAAGCGGTTGATTTGCTGTTGGACATACGCCTGAAAGCCAAGCAAAACAAAGACTGGGCTACTTCCGACGAGATACGCAACCGCCTCACTGCCTACGGCTTCACCATCAAAGACACTAAAGACGGCTTTGAATGGAGTTTGTAGAAAGACTGATACCAACTAAATAACCAAATTTATTAATCTAACCAAATTAAAAAGTTATGAAAAAGATTTTTTATTCTTGCCTTTGCCTTTTTATTAGGCATTGGTAGCGCACTGAAAACACAGGCACAGGAGATTTATGCCACTCTAAGCGATGACGGACAAACAATGACTCTCTACTACGACAGTGAGAAAGCGACCCGAAGCGGAGTAACAGACGATTGGAGCCCTGAAACAGGTACGGAGAACATGGGGTTTGAGACCTACTACATCACTAAAGTTGTGCTTGACAAGTCGATGAAATCAGCAAAGCCAACAAGCACAACAAGATGGTTTAGTGAACTTTATTCTACGGAAGCAATAGACAATTTAGGCTATCTCAATACTGAGAATGTTACTGATATGAGTGATATGTTTTATCATTGTGAAAGCCTTACTTCATTGGATTTAAGTGGTTTTAATACAGAGAAAGTTACAAATATGAGTAGTATGTTTGATTATTGTAGGGTACTGACCTCATTGGAACTCAATAGTTTTAATACAGAGAAGGTTACGAATATGAATTATATGTTTGATTATTGTGAGAAACTTAAATCATTGGACCTTAGCAGTTTTGATACGAGAAATGTTACCGACATGACTTCTATGTTTGGCGACTGTTATAGTCTTGCTTCAATAGATCTCAGTAGTTTTAATACAGAGAAGGTTACTGACATGTCAAAAATGTTTATCAATTGTTCAAATCTTGTCTCGTTAGACCTCAATAGTTTTTCAATCAATCCATTAGTTACAGACAGGATGTTCTGGGGTTGTGAGAAACTAACAACTATTTATTGCAACAATGCGTGGAAATCAAATTCTAATTCTAAGGACATGTTTTATAATTGTAAAGCTCTCAAAGGTGGCAAGGGAACGGTATATGATTACAAAAATGCCAATGACATAACCTACGCCCACCCTGACGGCGGTACAAGCAACCCGGGATACTTCACAGACAACACCCTCGCTTCCTACACCGTTACCTTCAAAGACGACATAAGCGGTTGGAGCGAGAAACAGGAAGTAGAAGAAGGTAGCGATGCCATCGCACCCACTGCACCTAAAAACGAATGTTACAACTTCGTTAAATGGGATAAGGACTTTACCAATATCCATAGCAACCTTGTCGTTACAGCCGTTTATGAAACGCAGACATACAATGTTACCTTCTACGATGCCAATGGTATTGCCATCTCTATGAAGAAAGTGGAATGCGGTACGGCAGCAGTAGCACCTGCTGACCCGACAAAAACAGGCTATACCTTCCTGAAATGGAACAAAGATTTCTCTGTTGTCAAATCAGCACTTGACATCTACTCCGTATTCAGTATCAATACATATACAGTTACTTTCGTTGACCGCAACGGTGCAACCATAAAGACAGAGACAGTTGAATACGGCAAGCCTGCCACAGCACCAGCCGAACCCGTTTGGGAAGGACATACCTTCAAAGGCTGGGAAGGCGGAAACATCAACAGCATTACACAAAACACCACTTTCAAACCCTTGTACGACATCAGCACTTACACCGTTACCTTCGTTGATTGGGACGGCAGACAGATATCCAAACAAGAGATTGAGCACGGCAAACCCGCATTCGAACCAATTCACCCGACTCGTCCGGGATATACCTTCACCGGTTGGGACCCTGCCGATTTCAGCCGCATTACGAGCAACATGACCATCACCGCCCAATACGCTGATGCTCTGTATGTGGTAAGCGTGTTTGTAGAAGGCGAAGGTGAGGTTGTCACCACCAACTCAAAAGGCGAACAGATAGACCCGAGAGTGGGCGTTCCGTATCAGACCCGACTCACCTTCAAAGCCGTACCGGCAGAAGGCTGGAGTTTCAAAGAATGGAACATCTTAGGCGCAAACTACACAGAGATAACACTCGTTGTTTCTATGCACATGCCACTGCTTGCTACCTTCGTTAAGAATCCTACAACAGGTATTGAAAAATTGGAAATAAACGCACAAGACAAAGAGCAAAAACTCAGTCCGTGCAAAGTGCTTGATCCTCAGTCGCACCGCGTTTATATCCTCATGCCTGACGGAACGAAATACGACACGATGGGTAGGAAAGTGAAATAAGAAGGAGATAATTGATTATATTTGATAATGGCTCAGATATAATAATTGCTTATACTAAAAAATGCAAGCGACAACGCTTGCATTTTTTATTTGTGTCAGGGTGAGGACATCACTTTCCGCGAAGCCAACCATAGTTCTCTTTCGGGGTGGATTTAATCCATGAAATACCAGCCATAGCGTTGATAAAGAGGAAAAACATAAACAAGACGATAGAGAATATATTGTTCAAAATAGTGAAGAGCAGAACGCCTGAAACACTATAAATAATCCAATATATCCACGAGTCGTTCTTACGATAGATGAGCCAGAAATTGGCAAGTACTGACGAAGCAATCATAAGTCCGCTTATGAACTTCACCCAAAAACGCTCATTCAAAGCCTCCTGAGATTTTGGCAACAGATAAGTACCTACCAAATAGTCGGCACCTACAATGAGAGCAAAAACCAAAAGGGACAGTATCATTCCTTTCATTGACAAGAACGAAGGCTCAAACCTGCCATTGTCCGACGCATTTTCCTGCGGTTTTTTCCAATTGATAATTGACTTCAACTGAAACGGAATGAACACACAGAAATACAGAGCCACACTATCGTAATAACGAACAGGACTATCGCCCATACCTTGCAAGAGGAACTGAATGCCCAACAAAGCCGACATTACTACACCTGCATAAAAACCTGTATAGTTAATCGGGTTTCTTATGGTCAGAATATACGCCACACCGATGATACTTGCAGGGATACCAACTATCCAAGCGGGGTCGTCGAAATGAAGCAACAGGCCTTTTAGTTGTGGAACAAAAATTTCGTCAAGCCAAAGTATGCCCAACAATGCAGCATAAAGGAAAATAGAAATGCCCAAATTCTTTATCGTGGCACTCCAAAGTTTTTTTTCTTGTGGTGTCATAGTATTAGAAAATTTAGAGGTTTTTAGAAGACTTAGAGGACTTAGAAGATTTAGATGCAAAAGCATCTAAGGCTTCTAAGGCATCTATATTTGAGGAATTGTTATTTCTTTTCCGCGACAGAAACGGTGGGCTATCTGTCGGTCGTCGCCGATATAGATAAACCGCTCCAAACGGTGAAGCAGAGAATAATGGTCGTGGTTCAGCTCGTGGTCGTCAATCACAAGTGCGTCAAACTCATAACCCTTCTCGAAACTGCCCACCTTGCCGAAGAACGAGCCGGCAGACTTAGTGGCAATCCAGAACGCCTCGGGCAGCGTCAGGAAAGGTTTGCTTTTATCGGCACAATACTGCATCTTGCTAACCTGAATAGCATATACCATCATCTTGAATATAC
The DNA here is from genome assembly GCA_017480285.1 of Paludibacteraceae bacterium. GTDB lineage: Bacteria > Bacteroidota > Bacteroidia > Bacteroidales > Paludibacteraceae > Colicola. The sequence continues at coordinate 19,509 of JAFVAX010000077.1, forward strand.
TGAGTTCGTGTCCGCCACTTATGTCGCTTCCCAAGCCCACTTTTATACCTTCGTTGAGGAAAGTCCGTATAGGTGCCATACCTGAAGAGAGATTGAAATTGGAAGTAGGGCAATGAGCCACCATAACGCCGTTCTGCTTCATCATCTCAAGTTCGTCGCCTTCGGTCCAGACGCAGTGTGCCATAATGGTAGGTGTCTGACCAAAAAGTCCGTAACGGTTGTAAGCATCACCATAGTGCTTGCTCTCGGGTTCCAACTCTTTGACCCATGCTATCTCGCCACGGTTTTCTGACAGGTGCGACTGAACAGGCAGGTTGTATTTTCTTGCCAACTCGCCACAGGCACGGAGCATCTGAGGTGTGCAAGAAGGCACGAAGCGCGGTGTGATGATAGGTCTTACGAGTGCATCAGGCTGATTGAACTCTGCAATCAAGGCTTCGTTGGCAGCTACAGCGTCTTCCACCGTCTCAGTCAGCGTATCGGGACTGTTACGGTTCATATCAACCTTACCTACCATCGCGCCCATACCGGCTTTTTGAAAGAGTTGCATTAGAAGTCGGGTACTCTCGCGGTGCAAAGTAGCAAAAGCCACTGTACGCATAGTACCTACACGCCACAGGTCTCCTACGAAACGGCTGTACATGCGCTTTGCATAACTGACATCTTTGTATTTGCTCTCTTCGGGAAATGTGTAGTTGTCGAGCCAAGGCAAAAGTTCTAAATCCATTGCGATGCCTTGATTACGATATTGTGGTGCATGAACATGCATATCGTTCATAGCCGGAATAAGCAGCTTGTCGCCAAAATCAACCACCTCAACGGACTTGTATTGTTCCGGTAATGATTGGCAAACATCAACCACAACGCCTTTATCTACAAGTATATAACCATTCTCAAGAACTTCAAAATGGTCTTTCTCTTTAGTAAAGAGAATATGCGCTTTGTATATTTTCATTGGTAGAAAAATTAGGTTAAGTATTCATTTTTCCACAAATATACAAAAAAAATCGCAATTTTGAAAAAAAAGATGCTGAAACAAGTTCAGGATGAGGAGAAAAAAAAGAAAGGTTGTCATCTCGACAACCCAATCTTTACTTAACCTTAAATCTAATACCATGAAAAACACGATGCAAAAGTAGTACATTTTTTCAAACTATGCAAATAATTTTGCAAAAAAATCACTCGTTTTGTCGGTTTTTAGGTAAAAAATCTTACTTTGTGCAATAAAAAGTGAAAAAATATTATTTTTTTGCTATTTTCACTTTACAAAACGGGAGTGCCAACAAGTGTCGCAGCACTACAATTTTCTATTTTAATTTTCACAAATTCGCCTATATGCCTACCCTCTCTTGGGAACACAACAGTTTTGTATTGCGATGTCCTGCCAAAGAGTTGATCGTGAGAGCGTTTTGAAAAGCCTTCAACCAAAACTTCAACCGTTTTGCCTATTTCTTTCCGGTTGCTTTCAAGCGAAAGTTGGTTTTGCAGGGCGATAATCTCGTTCAAACGGCGGATTTTCGTTTCTTCCGGCACATTATCTTCAAGATGCTTGCTTGCATAGGTACCCGGACGCTCGGAATACTTGAACATAAAAGCCGTATCAAAACCCACTTCCTTCATTAAAGATAGCGTTTGTTGATGATCTTCTTCCGTCTCATTGTGAAAACCGCAGAAGACATCCGTACCTATTGTAGCCTCAGGCAGTATGCGACGGATGGCGGCAATACGGTCAAGATACCACTCGCGCGTGTATTTACGGTTCATCAGTTTGAGAATCTTGTTGCTACCACTCTGAACGGGCAGGTGAATGAACTTGCAAAGATTGTCGTGAGCCGCTATTACCTTGAGCGTCTCATCGGACATATCCTTTGGGTGAGAAGTTGTAAATCGGACACGCATCTGAGGAACAGCGTCTGCCACCATTCCTAACAGTTCAGGGAAAAAGATATGGCGGTCGGTTTCCGCATTGTCGGTTTTCACTACATAGTCGTAAGAATTGACATTTTGTCCTAAAAGGGTTACTTCTTTATAACCTTTCGCCCACAAGTCTTTCACTTCGTCAAGAATACTCTCGACGGAGCGACTGCGCTCGCGTCCGCGGGTATAAGGAACAACACAATAGGTGCAGAAGTTGTTGCAACCTCGCATTATACTGACAAAACCGCTAATTGACTTGCCTATTCTTGTAGGCAGCACATTGCTATAAGTCTCTGTTGTAGAGAGTTCTACATTGACTGCTTTTTTGCCGCTTTCGACTTGTGCTATAAGGTTAGGCAAATCAAGGTAGGCATCCGGGCCTGCCACAAGATCCACATTATACTTTTCAGTCAGTTCGCCTGCCATACGCTCTGCCATACAGCCAATAACGCCAATCTTCAACTGCTTCTGCTTGCGGCGCTTAGCATTCAGTGCCTGCATACGACCAATGATACGCTGCTCGGCATTATCACGCACAGAGCAAGTGTTAAGCAGAACAAGATCCGCCTTCTCAAGTTCGTCGGTAAGCACATAGTCGGTCATCTTCAGTATTGATGCCACCACCTCAGAATCGGCAGTATTCATCTGGCAACCGTAGGTCTCAATGTAGAAATACTTCATCTATGAATTGTGAATTGTCTAATTGTACTTAATGTTATCTATGAGTCTGACATCACCACAATAGACTGTTACACAACCTATTGCGTGCTCAAAGGTATCGGTTGGTTGCAAAGTTGTTTGGTCAACAATCTGATAGTATTCAACACGCAAGCCTTCTACTCTGTCGATTTGCTCAATAACCCAATTCTGCACTTGGGCAACTGTCTGTGAAGCAGTCAGTTGGCGACTTTCGAAAAGTATATGTGAGATATTGACAGCCTGCTTTTTCTGCTCTTCGGTAAGACGTTCGTTTCTTGAAGAAAGAGCCAAACCTGATTGTTCTCTGACAATAGGACAATCAACAATCTGCACCGAGAACTTCATAACCTGAACCATACGGTGAATGATAGCAAGTTGCTGAAAATCTTTCTCTCCGAAATACGCACGGGTAGGCTGAGCCAAACGGAAAAGTTTGGAAACGACTTGCACCACACCGTTGAAATGACCGGGACGGTAAAGCCCTTCCATCACTTGATCCAGACCGCCAAAGTCAAACTCAAAAGTTGAGGACATCTCCTCGGCAGTATACATCTGTTCAGGTGTCGGAGCAAAAATAAAATCTACACCTAATGATTGAAGAAAAACAGCGTCTTTTTGCAAGTCGCGGGGGTATTTTTGTAAATCCTCCTTGTTGTTAAACTGAGTGGGATTGACAAATACGGAAACTATTGTAACCATATTTTCAGCAACCGAACGCCTAACGAGCGATGCATGACCTTCGTGAAGCGCTCCCATAGTAGGAACAAGTCCGATTGTTTTGTTAAGTGTTTTGCAAGCACCGGCAACTTCTGCCAGTTCTTTTTGAGTATGAATTATTTGCATATAAAAATAGTTAGTTATATATCTTTCTGAAAAAACTCTGCAAAAATACAAAATAATTATCACAAATAAAAATTTTATTGAAAATCTTGCAAAATTCAATAATTTTTTGTATATTTGCACTTGGTAAATGGGCAAAAAGCCCGATAATAACAGTCTAAAACAATAGGGGGAAAAAGAATTGAAAGGTGGCAGAAAAACAATAAAGCAGACCGGTCGTATCTTGTTTATAACCCAAGAGATTGCACCGTTTTTAGAGGCTAACAACCCTGTCCGCTTACTGAATAGAGACATACCCGAAGCATGCCAGTTGAACGGTTGGGAAACGCGTATTTTTATGCCAAAGTTTGGCGAGATAAGCGAGCGTCGTCATCAACTGCACGATGTTATCCGCCTATCGGGAATGAACATTATAATCAACGAGATGGACCATCCTTTACTCTTGAAGGTTGCGTCTGTACAGGGAGCACACATTCAAGTCTATTTTGTTGATAACGACGATTATTTCCACGGCAGAAAAGGTGTTCAGAACGAGAAAGGTATCGACTATGAGGACAACGATGAGCGTTGTATCTTTTTTGCCCGCAGCGCACTTGAGACGATACTCAAACTTCGTTGGAAACCTGATGCTATTATCTGTAGCGGTTGGATGTCGGCTTTAGCACCTATGTATATCCGCCGTGCATTTGCAGACTCGCCTTTCCTTAATCAGACGAAAATCATATATTCGCTTTACAACCAATCGTTTAATCGTAAGTTCCCATCTTCGTTCTCCGAGAAGTTGAAGATTCCGGGAGTGCATAATCCTGACATCACTTGTCTGTTAAACAAGAACGCAGAATATCTGGATTTGATTCGTTTGGGTGTTCAGTATTCGGATGCACTTATCCTTTCCGAGAATGAGATAAACCCGAAACTGCAGAAAATCATACTTCAGAGCGACATTCCGACACTTCAGTATGCCGGTGATACGCCTGAGAAATACATTGAATTTATCGGCAACTACATGCCTCCAAAACCCGCCAATTAGTCAAAATATGCGTATTCGGTTGATAGGTATAGTCAGTTTGATTGCTATATTCTTTTGCTCTTGCAAAAACGACATAAAAAATGCCGGCGCCGACATTCTCCCGTCGGAGGATAACATCATTGTCGGTGTAGATACTTTTTCCCTGAGTTCTGTTTCTACATTGGCAGAGCCTGTATATTCTTCACCTGACTCGTTTCTTATAGGCGAGTGCGATTCTCGTTGGGGGACAGTGCATTGCGACCTTCTGACGGGTTTTGCTTGCCCCGAAGGTTTCGTTTTTCCTGAGACGAGCGAACTGGACTCTGTATGCCTTTTTCTTTACTATAACTCTTGGTATGGCGATGGCAACAGCCCGCTCAGTTTGTCGGTTTATGAGATTGACAAACAGGCACTTCAATACACGAAAGGCTACCCTACGGATGTGCCCATTGAAGACTTTTGCAGTTCGTCGGAAGAGACAAAACTGACCGATGAAGCGGTTATGATAGTGCCGGCAAAAGTTACGGATACGATAGTATCTTCAACAACAAACAAGGCGACACGCTATCTGCAAGTGCGTTTGAAAGATGAGTTTGCAAAGAAGTTCTTTGAAAGCAACAAGTCGTTCACCACGCAAGAAGATTTTGAGAAGCATTTTCGCGGATTGTGGATAACAAGCGAGTTCGGCAGTGCAAGCATACTGCATTTAGCGGAGGTAACGATGACGCTCCACTATCACTTCACCTATCAGCTTGATGGCAAGGACACTACCGTTAACGACATCAAGCCTTTCTACGCCAACGCAGAGGTAAGGCAGGTCAATCGTATTCTCTATCCCGAAAGGGAGATAGAGCAGATACTGCAAGAGCAAGACGAGAGCAACTATGTGCTTGGTCCGGCAAACATTTACACAGAAGTAGATATACCCATAGGCGAGATGTACGAAAGCGTACATAATGTAGTAGGAGAAAAGCGTCCGTATGTCAATCGCGCACTTATGACAATGCGTGTGAAGAATGTCTATACCGGCTCATCAACACAGAAAAACCGCGACGACTGGGCACAGCCGGCATCGTCGATGCTACTGCTGAGCAAAGATGTGCTACCTACATTCTTTGTTGATGACAAGCACCTGAACGATAGTCTGGCTATCGTTTCATCGCTTATGTCGGCGGTTGATTCTGTGGGCGATACATACTATTACTACTCATATAATCTTGCTACTATACTCACCAAACGCTTGCAAGGTGAGCCTATAGAGAACGACTCTACGCTAAGTATGGTGTTAGTACCGGTAGTGAGTACGGCAAGTGGCAGTCTGCAAACAGTTAAGCCAACACAAGTGCTGACCGCAACAGAGTTGCAGTCAGCACAAAGTAAGGAAAATCCGATGAACTTGGAAGTTCTCTTTTCAGGATTTTAATTGGTTTTATTCTTCTTTTTTCTTTTTCGAACGGGCTTTCTTGAGTTCGTTTTCGAGTTGTGCAATCTCTTTTTCCTGATTGTTGATGGTTTTCAAGAGTTCGTTCAACTCCTCGTTCTCGATTGTAGTGGGGTACTGCTCGTCAACCAAAAGCAGGAAGTCGGAGAGGACATTCATATAGTTGATAAACGCATCGTATGCCGACTCGTAGTTGGTATCTGCTTGGTCGATATGGTTCATAAAGTGGAAATGCGAGATATCCTGCAGTTGAAGCCAGTCGCGACGCAGACGCTTGTCTTGGCACATACGAACGCGTTCTGCCACCTGATAGAGTTTCTCGATAGCCTCGTGTTGCAGATCGTTGCCCTCATAAACCGACAGACCTTTGCTCTCGCCTGCCCATGTGATAGCATCAGGCACAAGCACTTCTGCCGAAGCCGGCATTTTAGCAACATCTTGAGGGGTAGCAAACAGCATATTACGCTCGAAAACAAAATACGGCAAAGCCTTCAAGAACTCGAATATACCCGTATTGGCAGGCTGACGAAGACCAAAAGTCTCGGCACCAAGCCAGATGTTGATAACCTGTTCTTCCTCGGGCAGAGATAAAATCTCGTCGGCGAACTTAGGTGCGTCAATCGGGTAGTTATACCATTTATAATCAGAGAAATGGAAAGCCAACTCGTCGGATAGATTGCCATTACGAAGCAGCACTTTCAGTTTTGGAGCTGTCGGTGCGTTATACACATAGTTAGGCGACTTCCAACTGAGGATATGCTTAGCGCCCTCGGTCATAACGGCCTTATAACCAAGTTTGTAGATATGAGCTGCGATATCGTCGGAATAGAGCAGTTCGGTATTCCAAACGGTAGTAGCCTTGACGCCGAGCAGGTCTTGCAAAATCTGATTTTCCATCTTCAGTTGGTCCTCAAACTCGTTCTCGTTGCGGATAGCGGCAAAACTATACGCATAGGGAGTGCTGACAAACTCGACTGATTTGGTTTGTGCCAACTCACGCAGGATGTCAATCATCTCAGGTGCGAACTGTTGGAACATCTCAAGGGTCATACCATTGATAGATAGAGCACAACGGAACTTGCCGTTGGATATCTGTACCATCTCTTTAATAGTCTGGCACAAAGGCATATACGATTGCTCAACAAGATGATTTACTTTTTCTTCGGTGAGCATATCATCGTAGTAGTAGTGGTCTTGCCCAATGTCAAAGAAACGATAGCGTTTCAGGCGATAAGGGGCATGCATTTGAAAACAAAAAACGATATTTTTCATAAGTCATTAAGAATTAACGGTGTAACACTTTATCGTATATAGCACGCACCTTCAAGCCGGCATCGTACCATTTTATATTATTCACTTCTTCCCTTCCGAGTTCTGACAGCGACTTATACATAGCCGGATACTTAACGATAGCGTAGATAGCGTCAGCCATAGCGTCAATGTCCCAGTAGTCGGTCTTGATGGCGTGTGTGAGTATCTCTGCGCAACCTGACTGATGGGAAATGATACTCGGACAACCTACTTGCATAGCCTCAAGAGGCGATATACCGAAAGGTTCGCTGACCGACGGCATAATATATACATCGCTCTCGGCAAGCATCTCTTGCACCTGTTTTCCACGCATGAAACCCGGGAAATGGAAGCGGTCGGCAATACCGCGCTTGGCGGCAAGGTCGATCATCTCTTGCATCTTATCGCCCGAACCGGCCATAACGAAGCGCACACCTTTGGTTTTGGCGAGCACACGCGCAGCAGCCTCAACGAAGAACTCAGGACCTTTCTGCATGGTTATACGCCCAAGGAAAGTAACAAGTTTGTCCTTACGCGGGTGTTTGACAAACTCTTCGGGATGAGCCAAAGGTTCAACAGCATTATGTACGGTGCTTACCTTTGCAGGGTTCTGTCCGTACTTATCTATGACTGTCTGACGGGTAAGGTTACTAACGCACATTATATGGTCAGCCTCGTCCATACCGCGTTTCTCGATAGCATAAACTGTAGGGTTGACATTACCACGCGAGCGGTCGAAATCGGTAGCGTGGACATGTATAACAAGCGGTTTGCCTGATATATGCTTTGCAAACACACCTGCGGGATAGGTGAGCCAGTCGTGCGAGTGGATAATATCAAAATCGAGCGAATGTGCAAGCACGCTTGCCACAGCCTCGTAGTTGCCTATCTCTTCAATAAGATTGTCGGGGTAGCGACCTGAGAACTGCACGCATCCGAGAGCGTCGGTTCCGATACGGCGATAGTCATAGTGGATACCGTCACGCAGGTGATAGTATTCCTCGGGGGTCATTTTGCCCTGCATACGCTCACGCACAAAATTATAATCATTGTCTTTCCATACAATAGGGACGCTGTTAGCCCCTATGATGCGCAAAAAACTCTGATCTTCGTCGCCCCAAGGTTTCGGGATAACGAAAGTTATCTGCATATCCGGTTGCCCTGCCATACCACGAGTCAGACCATAACTTGCGGTACCCAAGCCACCGAGTATATGAGGGGGAAATTCCCAACCAAACATTAAAGCTTTCATAATGTATCTTCTTTTTGAGCGTCCTCACGCTTTTGTTCGTTAATCATATTTATCACTTCCACTACAGCAGCCACACTTGGCGCATAACTCATACCGCCGTGTCCCTTATATGGCGGGTTGCCGTCGTAGAGTTCGTTGAGCGTACCGACAGTGAGTTCGGTCATCTCCACCTCGAAGCCTACAAGCATACGCTCAAGGAAACCTAAGCCGGAGTGTCCGTAAAGATTGAGATAAGCACGAGTATATGCGGCTATAGTACATGGCCAGACGGGTCCGTTATGGAAGTTGCGGTCGCGCTCCAACTGACCACCTATGTATACAGGGCGGTACTCACCACTCTTTGGCGATATAGTACGCAGTCCGCGAGGAGTCAGCAGCTCTTTGGTACATATATTCACAACAGCCTGAACTTGCTTTCTTGTAAGCGGGGTGAAAGGCAATGCGGCAGCCCAAATCTGACTCGGACGAACTTCACGGTTCTGGTAGGTATCAACCACATAGTCGTACAAGTAATAGCCGTTCCAGAAGGTATCTACAAACGATTTCTTCGTCAGTCCTGCCTGATACTCAAGCAGATCGGCTTCGTGCAGTTGGTTAAGTTCTCTTAATACAGCGGCTGTAAAGCACAAAGCGTTGTACCAAAGTGCGTTTATCTCAACCACATAGCCTGTACGCGGAGTTATTGGTCGCCCGTCTTCCATAGCATTCATCCAAGTGGCAGGTCGTTGTGTGCCATCGACATACAAAAGTCCGTTAGCATGCAAGAACATACGCGGGTGTTGCTGACGGCGAATAAAATCAACTATGTCCGCACAGAAAGTGCCATAGAGTTTGGCTGCCTCTAAAAGTGAATGATATTCAGCATATTGCTGTATCGCCCGAATGAACCACAGCAGCACATCCGGCTCGTCCATACCTTGCAGACGGATGCGTGAGTAGTCAGTCTCAAGGAAGGCTCGTACTTCGGCAAGGGCTGTTTTGTTCATAATAGCGTCCCAATACTCTTCGCGTCCTATACCGAGCGTACAAGCGGGCAGTGAGAAGAACTCTTCTCTTGCACTTGCCTTAAACCATGGATAACCGGCAAGGAGATGACATTGTTCGCCTTCACGCTTATAGAACTGCGAAGCGGAGTTGCGAAGCCAAGCAAACATGCTGTTCTTATCAATGCGTCGCTCTGTCTCTTTGTCCCACATGCGTTTGAGTGAGGTGGGCGCAACTTCTGTTATACCGGCAGAGACGATGATCGATTCGCCTTTCTTTATCGGTATTTCCAAATACCCGGGCACAAGCAGGTCTTCTTTGTAAGCAAAACCTCTTTCTTGCTCTTTTGGGTATTCAATACCCTTGTACCACAGCGGTTCGTGGTGATAATCCGCCTGTTTGGATATCTGTACGAACAGATGCGGGAAGGCGTCATAAAGTTGGAAAGAAGCGCCATTACGACAAGCCTCATAGTCAGTCCGTGCCAACGAGTTCTCGTGTGTCAGTTCGTTGGTGCTACGGAAAGCAAGGAACGGACGGAAACGCAATGTGGTAGGCGAGTGCGCCTCGAGTAGTGTGTAGCGGAAAAGCACACGGGGTTCAAAACTCACGAGTAAGCGTTCTTTGCGAAGAATGACACCGCCGACACGATAGGTAGTAGTGCTAATCACATCGCTTTCAAACTCGCGGATATACTTATGACCATTAGGGTTGAAGGTGTTCTCACCATACTTGTGCAGACCGAGATTGAACTCTGCACCATGCTGTATAACAGTCTCGTCAAGACTTGAGAGAAGCACATAATTGTCTTCGCCCAGTTCCGGCAACGGCAAAACCAACTGTCCGTGGTATTTGCGTGTGTTGCAATCCACAAGCGTACTGCTATTATAAGCACCTGCCCTATTAGTTCGGATAATCTCCTTGCTGAGCGAGCGGTCAAGGTTCGTCAGTAAGGCTTTATCAAAGGTTAAGTATGCCATGATTGATTGTTTATTGATAATTTATTTAAGATTCTGTTTAGTGGAAATGCTTTATCTCCTGCTCATTTTTCAAACTGCAAATAAGTAGTGTGCCGTCGGCTTCTGCCACGATATAATCATTAAGTCCCTCAATAACAGCATTTTTCAAAGTGCTCAAATGTACAATATTCCCGGAGGCGTTAAAGAACTTTACATTGTCGTTTGGAGTAGCGGTATTGTTGTTATCGTCCCGACTGCGAAGTTGGAACAGCGAACCCCAAGTACCAACATCCGACCAACCGAAGTCTGCCGGCAAAACATATATGTTGTCGGCTTTCTCCAATATGCCATAATCGACTGAAATATCAGGTAATGAAGGGAATAACTCTTTAATCCTTTCGTTTTCTTTTGTAGTTCCCATCCATTGTTTGACGGTTTGCAGTTTGTCGTATAACTCAGGAATATAATCACTTATTGCCTTATCAATAGTTTTCAGTCGCCAAAGGAAAATACCTGCATTCCACAGGAAATTGCCTTCTTTAAGAAATGCCATTGCTTTCTCGAGATTAGGTTTTTCTGTAAACTTCAGCACCTTACAGATTTCACTTTGACATTCCTTTTCATCAGCATCCTCTTTGTGGAACTGAATATACCCATACCCTGTTTCAGGTCTTGTTGGTTTCATACCAAGTGTCAGTAGTGCGTCGTTCTTTTCTATAAAATCCAATCCCTTGCTAACAACTCGCTGAAACTCTTTCACATTTAGTACAAGATGGTCGGCGGGCGAGACGATGATATTAGCATCGCCACATAAGGTCTTGATTCTCTCAACGGCGTAAGCAATGCATGGCGCGGTATTGCGTCTAACGGGTTCACACAATATCTGCGAGGGCTTGATCCAACCGAGTTGGTCAAGCACAATGGTTTTGTATCGTTCGTTGGTAAGGATAAAGATATTCTCGTGTTCGACTATTCCTTCAAAACGATGTATTGTCTGCTGCAAGAGCGACATTCCCGTTCCTAAGAAATCGAGGAACTGCTTAGGGTACTGCTCGCTTGACACCGGCCAAAAACGACTGCCAATACCCCCTGCCATAACAAGGAGATAGTTTTTCATGGTTAAAAGGGAATTTCTAAACATTCCCGCAAAATTAAATATACTTGTGCAAATTTAAGTATTTTTTTATGCAAAAGCAAATTTTTTTGGAAAAAACCTCTATATTTGGCATTAAATGTCGATTTATATTTGTATATCTCAAATAATTGTTGTATTTTTTTCGTTAAAGTTCACTACATAGTGGACCACCGTTTAGTAAACCGCAAAGCAGAATAATATATAACTGATTAAACCATAGTATTTTCGTATCCGGTATTGCAACTCTGGCTGCAACGACAATAATATAGGTTTCTAATAGTAGATTTTTTTGTCTGAATTTGGAAAAATAAATATTATTTTGTATATTTGCAGTATAAATAATGAGAAATCAACGATATTTGGCATTTAAAACAATAAAGCAAACAACTACAAATGGCTAATAATCAAACAATTACCCCCCCCCCCGAACACAAATTTTGATTTCAAACGGGGCAAGCCTGTTGCATAAAGCAACGGAGTTGTCTTCGTGTAACATTTACCATACTGCTATCAGCGGTGTCGGACAATAAGCCTGACACCGCTGTTGCCGTTTTTTATATTCCTTGATAATTTTTATAACAAATAATCAACCAATTAATTAACTAAATTATTAACTAACTGATTTTCTAACTATGAAGAAATTATTATTCTTTACATTCGCACTCATTGGTGCAATGTCGCTGACTGCTGAAAACGCAGTAACAATTTGCGGAACAACTCTTGACCCCGCACATGGTTCGGTTTATGTTGCCGACGAACTTGACTTCTTGATAGAAGGAACCATCTATTGGACCGGTTCGGAACTGACATTCTCAAATGTCGTTATCGAAGGCGGAACAAGTTCCAAGGATGCCAAGTTGATCTATATCGAAGGTAACTCTACCGACAAAGTAACAATCAAACTCTTTGGCGACAATGTTATCTCTGCAGGCAGTGCGGCTAATGCCAATATGCCTGCTATCGTAAGCCAATCTTCCATTACTTTCGTTTGCGAGAATTCGAATTTGCACGAGATGGGATATGTAGCCTCATTGACTATCAACTCCGGAGATGGCGTTTATATGATGGGCAAGAACACCACCATGACTCTTGACCGCGTCAATGTAGCCATCAACTCGAAGAAAGGTTCTGCTCTCTACGGCGACGAAAGTTCGAATCCGAAACTGTACATCAAAAAAGACAGCCGTTTGGAACTCAACAGTGCAGCCTCCGAAGCAGTAATCGCCAATGAAGAATACAACAAGTTTGCTTCTATCACGTGCGAAAGCCAAATCGCCATTGCAGAGCCTGCCGGCGCACAAATTTCAGGCGGACAAGTGGTTGTAAACGAAGAGCCTGTTAAAGGTCGCCTTTTATTCGACCGCATCGAATGGGAAACATCCGGCCTGCTCATCACCAAGAAAATCCGTATCAACAGCATCAATGCCGCTAATCTTGAGGCTTGGTTCCCGGAGATAATCAAAGCAGGACATGTAAGTTACGACAAAGAAACAAGCACCCTGCGTATGGAAAATGCCACCATCGAGCCGGACTTCAGCGACTATGGTATGTCAGTTTCCGGTAATGCTAATGTAACCGTCGAACTCGTTGGCAAAAATGTGCTGCACGCACAAAAACAAGGTTTCAGCAATGTTAAGAACAGCACCCTGAACATCACAGGCAACGGTAGTCTTGACATCATCGCTGACAGCCACTATGGCATCGACCTTGCTGAAAACTGCATACTCAACATCGACAACACCACCGTTTCCATCAAGGGTGACGGCTACGACATTTATGGTCGCAACGACCAATCGATTGCTGTTAATATCAACAAGTCGAACCTTACACTTGAGGCTACCACAAAGGCTGTTGTCAGTGGCTTGAAAGAGTTGAATTTGACCGACTGCGAAATACTCGAACCCGAAGGCGCAATCATAGTAAAAGGTCTGATTGTTGACAACAAAGGCAACGATATTGCAGACAAAGTGGTAATCGGTACACCTAAGGCTGACGCTCTCGAACTCATCAGCGCAGACGACCAAAACCTGCTTCTCAACCCCGAAGTACGCATCTTCAATGTTGCAGGACAAGATGTAACATCGCTTAAAAACAACCTGCCGCAAGGTACATACATCCTCCGCGCAGGAAAACAAGTACAGAAAATATCCGTACGCTAATAGCACGCTCATCCCGCAAGGGATGTATTAAACACTGTTAGCAATTATTTAACACTGCCATCAATTATTCATCAGCCAAAACTGACGAATAATTAATGGCTTTTTTCGGAAGAATCCCAATTATTTCTATTATTTTTGCTGAAAATTTGCATTTTAAGTAATGCAGTTATGCTTATGGTCATCATAGCGGGTGGATGCACTTCACAACCGAACAACACGCCTGACAATCCTGATAATTCAGGCGGAACGGACAACTCCAAACAAAGTCCGAATTTTGTTTTCTCACAAGATGAATTCAAGTTCACGCTGAAAGGCGGTTACGCTATGTTTGATGTTCAGAACGGAGGCGACCAGAATTGGACAGTTGAGTCTGATCAGTCGTGGCTCAATATTTCTCCGAAAAAAGCGAAAGGAATCTTTACCGTAGCCAATATTCGCGTTGACGAAGGCTATGAAGGTGTCGGCATCCTCACTTTCCGCGATAAAAAAGGTGTAAGAAAAGTGAAAGTAACCCGCAGCAACTACACCACTCCCGAAGAGGATGACGGCGAAGGCATCAGCGACCACGGTCGTCTGCCGGGTATTTTCTCAGTCGGTCCCTCAAAGAGAGTGCATTTCTCGCAGGGCAACTTGCAATATCAGGCAAGTTCCAACACCTACCGCTTCGCAACACATCAGCAGGATATAGTGGGGGATGACAATATGGGTAATGTTTATGTAGGTGGTGAGAAGTCCAATAACGACGATGCCTCGTCCACCTACGGCGGTTGGATTGACCTATTCGGTTGGGGAACGGGCGATGAGCCGTGGAAAGCAATAAAAGATGTCAATGAGTACTACATTTACAATGAGTGGGGCAACTACGACATTTACCGTGCAAGCAATTCACCTCGCTGGCGCACATTAGGCGTGGGCGAGTGGCAATACCTGCTGCTCAATCGTATGGACGCTCCACAGAAAATGGGAGTATGCCGTATTGACAATGTACTGCATGTAGCCAACCCCGATTGGTATGAAATCTATGGTTTTGTGTTGCTTCCTGACAACTGGATTCAACCGGCGGGAACAAGTTTCCGCTCTATATTGGAAACTGGCTGGACGTGGCAAGACTATGCTCTATACGGAAGCACCAAAGGCTTATATTTCAGTGAGAACAGCCATAATAACGACAATATCTATACTCGTGCCCAATGGCGTAAGATGGAGGCTGCAGGTGCTGTTTTCCTTCCTTTCAACGGCAGCCTCGTTGCACCAAGCAGAGGCTATTGGACTGCAAGTGCCACAGCATATATAACTTATTGTTACGAAGCATTTTTCAGCCTCCGCGAGATTGAACCTGCCGACAGCACACAACGCTACAACAAACTTGCAGTAAGACTCGTACAAGACATTCAATAAAAACAGACGCAAAAAACCACGGC
>JAFVAX010000078.1 GCA_017480285.1 Paludibacteraceae bacterium
ACAACAACACAACCAAAATTTTGTTGATAATGAGAATATTTAAGTGGAAGAGAACCAAAGAGAAGGAAAGAAGAAAAAAGACAAACATCGTAAAGACGAGCAACGCAAGCAGAAAGACAAATATGCCGATTTAGCCGAAGACTACGACGAAGAGACTGAAGGCAAGGGAGGCAAAGAACCCGAAGTGTTCCGTCTGCATAAGCCTCAACTCACCAACCAGCCAAAGGTTGTAGATTTCATCGACCTTGATAAACTCAATCAGGCTACACACCCGACCAAGAAATCGAAGGAAGAGAAAAAGAAAATGCGCGAGAACCGCCAAAAACAAAACGCTAATCAGCAAGGCGGTCAGCAACAGAAAAACCAAAACAATGGCTCTCAAGACCAAGGTAAAGGCGACGGCAAACGCAAACGCGAGCGTATCAAACAAGGCAAGATAGATGTCAACAACCCTAACTTCAAACAAGGTGGCAAGGGACAAAACAAGAACCGCAAAGCCATCAAGGTTGAGGTTGACGACGAAGAAGTACAACGCCAGATAAAAGAAACCATACAACGCCTTCAAAGCGGAAAAGGTAAGAACGCAGGTGCTAAGTATCGTAAGGAGAAACGCGAACAAGTCAGACACCATCAGGATGAGTTGCTCGAACAGGAAGCAGCCGAATCAAAAGTACTGAAACTGACTGAGTTCGTTACTGCCAACGAACTTGCGACACTGATGAATGTGTCTGTCAATCAGGTTATTGCCACTTGTATGAGTCTTGGTCTGATGGTAAGTATCAACCAGCGTCTTGATGCCGAGACAATCAATATCGTCGCTGAAGAGTTCGGCTTTACTACCGAATATGTTGCAGCCCATGTCATCGACAAGATTGCCGACGACTCCGACGAATATACCGATGCTGACCTCGAACCCCGTTGCCCGATTGTTACCGTCATGGGACATGTTGACCACGGTAAGACATCGCTTCTCGACCATATCCGCAACACCAATGTCATTGCCGGTGAGGCGGGTGGTATAACGCAACATATAGGTGCTTATAATGTCAAACTCAAAAACGGACAACATATAACCTTCCTTGATACGCCGGGTCATGAGGCATTTACCGCTATGCGTGCCCGTGGTGCAAAAGTAACTGATATCGCTATCATCATTGTCGCTGCTGACGATGCCGTCATGCCACAGACCGTTGAGGCTATCAACCACGCACAAGCAGCCGGAGTACCTATGATATTTGCTATCAACAAATGCGATAAGCCGGGTGCTAACCCAGAGAAAATCAAAGAGCAACTCTCAAATATGAACATCCTCGTTGAAGATTGGGGTGGTAAGTATCAGTCGCAAGACATATCAGCAAAGAAAGGTACAGGCGTGTTTGAACTGCTTGAGAAAGTACTGCTCGAAGCCGAGATGCTCGACCTCAAAGCCAATCCGAAACGCCGTGCCAAAGGCTCTATCATTGAGTCGTCGCTCGACAAAGGTCGTGGTTTTGTAGCAACCGTTTTGGTGAGCGACGGTACTCTGCACATGGGCGATATCGTCCTTGCCGGCACTGCTCACGGAAAGGTTAAAGCAATGTTCAACGAGCGCGGACAGCGTATCAAAGAAGCCCGCCCGGGTGAGCCTGCACTTATTCTCGGACTTAACGGTGCACCGCAGGCAGGCGATGAGTTCAATGTCCTGCCAACAGAACAGGAAGCCCGCGAGATAGCCAACAAACGCGAACAACTGCAACGCGAGCAGTCAATCCGCACAAAGAAGCATGTCGGACTCGAAGAAATCGGTCGCCGTCTTGCTATTGGCGACTTCAAGGAACTGAACATCATCGTCAAAGGTGATGTCGATGGCTCGGTTGAAGCTCTGTCTGACTCACTCTTGAAACTATCTACTGAAAACATACAGATCAATGTGATACACAAAGGTGTAGGTGCCATATCCGACTCTGATATATTGCTTGCAGCCGCATCCGACGCTATTATCGTCGGCTTCCAAGTGCGTCCTACCGCTACTGCCCGTAAGATGGCTGAAAAAGAGGAGATAGATATCCGTCTCTACAGTATCATCTACGATGCCATAGAAGAAATAAAAGCCGCTATGGCAGGTATGCTTGAGCCTGAAGTGAAAGAAGAAGTAACGGCAACACTCGAAGTGCTACAAACTTTCCATATCACCAAGGTGGGTACCATCGCCGGTTGTATCGTGCGTGAAGGTAAGATCAAACGCTCTAACCGTGTGCGTGTCATTCGCGACGGTATAGTTATCTTCACAGGCGACCTCGCCTCGCTCAAACGACAGAAAGACGATGTCAAAGAAGTGGGTACAAACACTGAATGTGGTGTTGCTATCCGCTCATACAATGATATAAAAGAACACGACCTCATCGAGAGTTTCGAAGAAGTACAAGTGCAGAAAACTTTATAACCTCATTCTGAACTTGTTTCAGAATCTAAAAAATGAAACTTTATACTGATGCCCTGCATAAGATAGCATACTCAACCGATGCGAGTGTGTATCGAGAAGTGCCTTACGGTGTCGCCTTCCCTGAGTCGGTAGGCGACATCAAGGTATTATTGGCAAAGGCGAGAGAGTTGCATACCAATATCATACCCCGTGCCGCCGGCACATCCATTGCCGGACAGGTTGTGGGCGATGGTATAGTAACAGACATCGGCAGGTATCTTAACCGTATCATCGAGATTAACCCGCAAGAAAGATATGCCATCGTCGAGCCGGGTGTCGTTCGCGACGAACTCAATCTCGCACTCAAGCCGTATGGACTTTTTTTCAGTCCTGAGACATCAACGAGCAACCGCTGCCAGATAGGCGGTATGATAGGCAATAACTCTTGTGGCACTCACTCGCTCATCTATGGCAGCACACGCCACCATCTGCTTGAAGCCGATGTCCTGCTTACGGATGGAACAGAAGAACATCTTGCCGAATATACTATTGCCGAACTTGAACAACGCTTTGGCCAACAGTTTTGGACTAATCCTCATCCTCATCCTGAACGGCTTCCTCATCTTGAACTTGTTTCAGGAACTATAGATTCTGTTTCAGGATATCTCATCCGGCAAATCTACTCTCAACTCATAAACTTTGCTCTCAACCCCGATACGGTTCAACTCATAGAGCAATCTTACCCCGACAAATCTCTCAAACGGCGCAGTTGCGGCTATGCTATCGACGAGGTGATAGCCGACTTGCACAATGAGGCAAAGCCTCTCAAAGACCGCACCATCAACCTGTGTCGTTTGCTTGCCGGCAGCGAAGGTACGCTCGCTATACTTATTCGGGCGAAACTCTCGCTCGACCCTCTGCCACCACAATATCAAATGGTTGTATGTGCCCATTGCAAGACTCTTGATGGGGCGTTTGTGGCTAATCTGACGGCTCTCAAAAACAACCCGACAGCCATTGAACTAATGGACGGTGAGATACTTGAACTGAGCAAGACCGTGCCCTCCGTCGAACGCTTTTTCATCAAAGGCGACCCTGCTGCACTGCTTATGGTGGAATTGAGAAGCGAAAGCAAGCGCGACTTGGACCTTAGAGCCGAACTGCTTGAGAAGAAACTGCTTGAGACAGGGCAGATAACACTTTGCACCCGTGTCTATGGTCAGGATGTGCAGAAAGTGTGGAACCTCAGAAAAGCCGGTGTGGGTATTCTTGCCAAAATGAAAGGCGATGCCAAACCGACAGGGGTGATTGAAGATACTGCTGTCGCACCCGAACGACTGCCAGCATATATGGCTGATTTTCAGGCAATGCTCAAGAGGCTTAATACCTCGTGCGTCTTCTACGGACATATAAGCACAGGCGAACTGCACCTGCGTCCTATACTCAACCTCAAATCAAAAGAGGGTAGGGCACTCTTCCGACAGATAGCCTACGAAACAACCCTTCTTGTGCGTAAGCATCGTGGAACCATAAGCGGTGAACACGGCGACGGACGACTTCGTGGTGAGTTCATACCCGTGCAGTATGGTGAAAGGGTCTATGACTTGATGAGACAGGTGAAGAAATGTTGGGATAGCCAAGCCGTTCTCAATCCCAATAAGATAATTGACACACCGCCGATGGACGCATTCTTGAGGTATCAGTTAGAACCTCAATATCCTGAGACAGATACATATTTCAATTGGAAAGCCGCATTCGATGAATGCCGTGTCGAAGGGGCAACAGGCGCACAATCGCAAGCGCATGCTTTTATTTGCAGTATTGAGCAGTGCAACGGCTCAGGCGATTGCAGAAAATCAACCGCTATGGGCGGTACTATGTGCCCTGCTTTCAAAGCCACCGGCGATGAAACACAGACAACGCGAGCAAGGGCCAATATATTAAGAGAGATAATTTCACACTGTAATCCAAACACCCCCCTTCCCTCATCTCTTAACGAATATACCCCACTACTCAAGGAAGTGCTTGGCTCGTGTCTTGCTTGTAAAGGTTGCAAAAAGGATTGTCCCTCTGGAGTGGATATGACTCGCCTGAGAGCAGAAGTGTTGCAGCATCTGTACGACAAGCGGGGAATACCTTTCAGAACCTTCCTTGTCGCAAGAATGGCGCAGGTAGAGCAGTTGGGTGCAATAGTTCCACATTTGTATAACTTCTTTGCTTCTAATAAGATAACATCTGCTATCATAAAGAGTATTGTGGGTTTCTCACAACAAAGAAAAATACCAACACTTAGCCCCATAAGTCTTAAAAAATATGTAAAAGCCCCTCATTCTGACGCGACCCCTCATTCTGACGCAACCACTCATTCTGACGCAACCCCTCATTCTGACATAATTCCTCATTCTGACGGAGGTCAGAATCTCAAATCCTCAAAACGAAGAGTCTATCTTTTTGCCGACGAGTTTACCGATCTGCAAGAGGCAGAATTAGGCATAACATTCGTCAAACTTCTCCGTCGTTTGGGCTACGAAGTTATTGTGCCCAATCATAAAGAGAGCGGGCGGGCTGCCATAAGCAAAGGCTGTTTGAAACTTGCCAAGAAATATGCGGAGCAAAACCTCGCTTTGCTTAAAGAAATTATTACCGACGACACACCGCTTGTTGGAATAGAGCCATCGTGTATCCTTACTTTCCGCGACGAATACCCTGACCTTGTCGCCCCAGAACGACGCAAAAAAGCACAAGAATTAGGCAAACATTGTCTGCTTTACGACGAGTTCCTCTGGCGTGAAGTGGAAGCGGGACGAATTTCAGCGGATGATTTCAACACTACAGAAGTCGAGATTTGGCTTCACGGACACTGCCATCAGAAAGCACTCGTAGGCATAGAAAAAACTGCAGCATTATTGAGTTTGCCAAAGAAAGCCAAAGTGAATGTTATTCCGTCGGGCTGCTGTGGCATGGCAGGCTCGTTCGGATACGAAAAGAAACACTACAAAGAGTCGATTGCCATAGGCGAACAAATACTTTTCCCAACAATAAGAAAAGCATTTGAGAAAACTAAACCAACCGATATTGGCGAACTTTCAACTTCCAGCCTCCAACATCCAACTTCCAATGACCGTTCACCTAAATTGTCTCTTGTCGCTGCCCCCGGTACTTCCTGTCGCACACAAATCTTCGATGGCACCGGCATTCGCGCCCACCATCCAATTGAAATCCTCTATGCTCTGCTGAAAAAATAATTTGCTCATTAGAGAATTCATATTACTCATTCGTGCGAACATAGAAATTTCATTTTATTCAATACATATCCGATTTTAGCGTAAAATCGGATATTCAATTCTTGTTTTTGGCGTAAAATAAGACATGTAATTCCTGATTTTGGCGTAAAATCGGGAGTTTGTTTCAGAAAAATTTGTTTTTTTGATTAAATATATGTATCTTTGCCAAAGAAAATGTACAGGTTATGGAAAAAAGCAGGAAAATATCAGAAAAAATAATGGCTCTGAAGGACAAGCGTATGGGGAGAATACTTGTTTTTACGGGAGCAAGACAAGTAGGTAAAACTACGCTGGTGAGCAATTATCTTAGTGATTATGCATATCTCTCAATTGAAGACCCTATTACAAGGCAAGATTTCGTAGGTTTGAATGCTTCTCAATGGTATTCTATATACCCTAAGGCCGCACTTGATGAGGTACAAAAAGCGCCATCGCTAATTGAAAGTATTAAAGCAACTTACGACATCTATCCTGATGTTAGATATGTGCTTTTAGGCTCTTCGCAAATACTATTGCTGAAACAAGTAAAAGAAAGTCTGGCAGGGCGTTGTGTTATTTTTGATATTTTTCCGCTTACCTTGCCGGAACTTCAAACTAATAGTTTTGGTGATAAAGTACATTCGTCAATTTGGCAACAAATACTAACCAATCCGCTTTCTTTGCCGGATTTATTGCCATCGTTTAATCTCGTCAAGGATATGGCTTCAATGAAAAAAGCTTGGGATTATTATATCTCTTTCGGTGGTTATCCCGCCTTGATTGATGAACAAATGACTGACGAAGATAGATATACCTGGTTGCGAGATTATGTCAGAACATACCTCGAAAGAGATATTAAGGATTTGGCAATGATGCGTGATTTAGAACCATTTTCTAAACTGCAAAAGGCTATTGCCATACAAACAGCCCAAACGATCAACTATGCAAGTCTTGCTACCGACCTACAAGTGTCCGCTAAAACGGTTCAACGCTATATTGAGTATCTTAACTTAAGTTATCAAACTCTCATTTTACCTGCATGGACTCGTAATCAAACAAAGCGTCTGACGCGAGCACCGAAGATTCATTATATGGATTTTGGAGTCCTTCAAGCAGTCGTCGGCAAACGAGGTGGTATGACAGGTAGTGAGTTTGAAAGTATGTTGGTTTCTGAACTTTATAAACAAGCAAAAAACATAAGTTCAAATGCTACCTTTTATCATCTGCGTACTCATGAGGGAAGAGAGATAGACTTGCTTGTTGAGACACAGTTCGGCTATTTTGCTTTTGAAATGAAGCGTGCGGAAAATGTTGGCAAAACGGATATAAGGCATCTGCTCTCTCTACAAGATATTCTCGACAAACCACTTTTACATGCATTTTTACTTTCCAACGATGTTAAAACTACAAAAATGACAGACAATATAACTGCTGTCAATGCCGCTTATTTCTTAGGGTAGAGATACTGAGTCGGCTTTCTCTCTGAAATAGTCCTGTCTTATGAGTTTGTCGGAAAGCATATAGGCGTCGTATTCCGAGAATCGGCGGCGGGCTGTGGTGTCGGCAAGATTTATACCGAAGCCTTGCCACGAGTATTTCTCGCAGCCGATAAGATGAAGTAGTGTAGGGTAGATGTCGGCTTGCTGGCACTCGTCAGTCAAAAGGCGTTTCTCAACTTGAGGATCAATGATGATGATAGGTACATAATTGTTTCTTATGTTTCGGTCAATCACATTGTTACGAATAAGATAACGCCGGTATTCGTGCCACATCATGTTCTTAAATACAGTATGGTCACCCGTTATGAGTACGCAGGTTGAGTCAAGTTCAGATTTCTTTTCTAACTCGTTCAAGAATTGTCCCAAACACGAGTCGGTATAGTGAATACACGACAAGTAGCGTTTCATTCCTCTTGGGGCAGATGGTGCTATATGTATGTTAGGATTTTCCTCTATAAGCGTAAAGGGTGTGTGAGATGAAATGGTTATTGTCATCATACATTTCGGACTTTTCTTTTTCATCCACTCTTTGAGGGCATGCTCGTACATCTCACCGTCAGACCACGACTTGTCCATTGCCATTGTAAACACTTCGGTCTCACCTTCAGTAAAAACAGGTTTCACCATTTCTGCGTATCCGTAGTTTCTTGCGGCTTTAGTTTCGTTCCAGAAATCGGGTGCTACTGCATTAACCTGAATGGGATAAGGATAGAAATGTGCGAGGTTAGGGTAGGTGTTGTCGGCATAAAGATGTACTGCTGCACCATCTTGCAAAGGCATTAGACCGGTGTTCATCATCAGGTGCCCGTCTGACGAAACGCCATGTCTTACCTGAGTTTTGGTATATGGGGCATAAATGGCATTTGCCCCTTCTGTTAAACGGGTTAGGTTTGGGGCTATATAGTTGCCGTTCAGGTCTTTCATTCCAATAGTCCAACTCTCAAGACTCTCAACACAAATAAGCAAAAGGTTTTTTGTAGGCTGAATCATCGATTGTGAATCCTCATTCTGACGCAGGTCAGAATCATAAATTGTTTCTAAAATCTGTTTCTCGTTTTCTGTCAGTTCTACAGAGTTTGCTTCGCTTGTTCCGCTGAATACAAAACCATTCAAAAAGGTGTATGGCAGGTAGGCGGTGATAGAATGGTCCTCTACATACAAAAGCGGGTTGGAATAAGAGTTGTTGCAAGCCCCATAGAATGGTGCTATCATCTCCGCTTTGGTCCAGTCTTTGCGCTCGTTGGTAGAGTTCTGGTGATTATTATAGTTTGCCCATCCGCCTAAGACAGACAGTACAAGAGCCAAAATCACGGTAACTGCAAATGCACGCAAGTTTCTGCCTGTGTTTTTGGGTGAAAGCCACAGCAAAAGGCAGGCATATACAATCAGAATACCTATAAAAACGAACGGCTTATAATTGATATATAGCGATATACTGCCACCAAGACCGCCAAGGTTACCCGCCAATGTAATGGCTTTATAAGTGAGCAGTATGTTGTTGGCACGGAAATAAATAGTACTTGCTACGAACCATATATTCAAAACAAAGAGTACAACGATAGTCCACCAGTTGCGTTTGAATAAGAACACAAAAGCACTAAACAATAGCGATACTGCTACCATTGGCAGCCAACAACCTGCAATTCCACTCAAACCTGTGTTTTCAACAACAAGACTGTCAAACGCATAGTAATGAAACAATGCATTTGACACCAATAGAGCGAGTGTATAAAGACCAAAGGCGATGTGTTGTTTTAAGTTGTTATTCATAATTTTAAGTTGTAATTCCTCATTCTGACGAAGGTCAGAATCTCTTTCCTTACTTTATTTCTCAATCTTGAATGGGAAACTGCCAACAAGGTTGTCGTCAACAAAGAAGTCGGCATTATACCAGCCTTCCTGCAATATCTCGCTTACATTCCAGTAAAGCACATCGCTCAAACGGTCACCATTATACTCAAACGGTTTTTTAACAGAATAGGCAATACTGCTGTTCTCGTAATGAAATGTGTCTGCCACTTGTTTCTGCATTACTTCGCCATCGGGTTGTGTGAGGCGTAGATAAACAGTTTTTTCGCCTCTTGTGGCAGTGGCATTCTTTTCTATGTTGTACTGAAACTCAAGTTTGCGTATCTTGTTGTACGACTTTGTTTTCTTGTCTTTTGAATTGAGCGGAGTGAACTTAAAATCTGTTACTTCAAGCATAGATGCCCTAGATACCACTTCACCTAACTCTGCGTTCTCTTTCTCCAGATTTTCGGCGTGTTCGGTAATAAGTTCGTATTGCTCTTTCACTTGTTGGTTCTCGCGTCTGAGATGAGCATTGGTGCGACTGAGCGAGTCAATCTGATGCACATATTCCACCATAACGGCACGCACGGAAGCCAATTCTTTTTTCAGTTCGGCTATACGACGGGCGTTAGTGGCTTTGGTGATTCTTAACTCTTCAAGCAGGTCCTGCACGCGGTGCTGCTCTTTTGACAATAGTTCGGCAAGAGAGTCGTTGTTGATATTCCTGCCATAGCCGTCAAACTGTATGGCAAGGTTCTGATACTCATCTTCAAGTTGGTCTTTCTCAAAAGTAAGAACTTCCTCCATCTCACGCATCTGCTGACGGGTATGGAAAGAGTCATATACAAAATAAGCACATGCAAGGGCAAGCACTACAATGCCTGCGATTATCAAGTTTCTTTTTGTTGAAGTCATAACAATTTACAATTTATCCTCATGCTGAACTTGTTTCAGCATCTCACTCTATTAGACCCTGACCTGCGTCAGGGTGAGGAGATGCCATCATGCTGAACTTGTTTCAGCATCTCAATTTATTTAGGTTGCAAATATACAAAAAAACTATGAAAAAAACTCGATTTTTACGATTTTTACGATAAAAATGAACAATTTTTTGATAATTATACCTAAAAACGCTAATTTTGCAAAACATTTTTGAACCTAACTTTTAACAATTCACTACTATGGGACTTTTAGACGATTATAGCACCGGCATAGGCATGCCCCGCCCGAAATGGCAACATCAACTTGCCATGAATAGAATGCACGCCCGTGCATACTACGAACTTGAACCACAAGGACTTGTTATATTGACAGAAGCCACTGTAACTGACGATTGGGACGACCTTGCCCCCGATTTGGTTATCTTTGACCCGCATTTTCAGCCATTGTCAATAATTGAAATAACCACACACAGATATAAAGACGATATTATTGATAAATGTTGCGAACTCATAGAGCGTTTCTCAAATGCCGAATACTTTGTCTATGATTATGAGCATCAGGTTTTGTATATGTACTCGCCCGCAGACGACTGTTGGCTCTCGTCAGACCAATACGAACTTTATTCACAGTACCTGCACCACCCTGTAATAGAATACCTAAAATGAATAAATTTAATTAAAAATACAGAAAATTTGCAGAAAAAGAAATTTTTTATTATTTTTGCAGTTGTAATTCCACGCTGAAGGGGTTTGTGTCTTTTTGGGGTGGAATTATATAGACATAATAAGGCGTTTATTGAACGCTGTTTGCGACTTACCAGAATCTTCGCAAAATTCAGTACTTAGTCCATTCAGTCAACAATGAATGTCCTCGGGGTATGTATTTATCCCCTGTATGGTATAATTGTGCCATTTGTACTCTAAATAAGGGTTGGCATTTATATCATTTCTATTGGGATTACATATTTCAGCGTGGACTTCGTTTGTTTTTCTACTAAGTACGGGGATTGCGAAGCCCTTGGTAAGCGTGAAGAGCAAGTGAACTTCACGCTAATTTTTTGTATTAGTTCTTGCACTATATTGAATAATAGACAAAATCATAAATAATCAAATAACTATGAGTTTCATCAAAATTTTCAGTATTGTAGTTACATTAAGTCTTTGTTTTTTTCAGTCTTGTTCTTCGGCAACTACCGAAAACAGTTCTTCAACAAGAAAAGACTTGTCTTCCAATGATACTGTTTCTGCATATTCCGTGGAAGAGAGTTTAGAAAATTCATACAGTCAAGTTGTTAGTCAACCGCAAAAAGGGACATTAGTTTTTGACATTTCTTATAGCACTCGCGGCTATCTTGACAGCAAATCTGCCAATTTCAGAGGAGTCATATCTCAATTTGGCAGGTTGTTAAATGTAAAAGATTTCTTTTTGTATGGAAACACTGTCCAACCGGCAAACGATTTTATGAATTTGCTCAACACAGGTAATTTTACATGGTCAACCGGTTCTGACATAAATAGTATGTTACGATTTATGTTAGAAAAAGTGCGCTCCACAAATGATGTTGTTTGCCTGATTTCAGACGGAATAATGAGTGGTACAAATGAGCAGATTCGACATAATTCTGAATTTAATATACAAAACAAAGAAGTTTTGATGAATCAAATTAAAAATTCTATTGAAACATTGGACAGTACTTACAGCGCACTTATCGTAAGATATACGGCACCTTTCCAAGGAACATATTATGCTTACAACAACAGAAATATCAACCTTAATTGCAACAGGCCGTATTTTGCAATTATTCTCGGCAAATGGGAGAAAATAAAATGGATTGAACAAGATTTAATACAAGGCAAGACAAACGAAAAAGACGAGTCTTACTATAAATACTCGGATTTGATTATGTTAGCCGATACAAAATCGTATAAGAAATGTTTCTTTACACATAAGTACGGCATAAATCATAGAAACGGACAGTACAGCATTCAAAGAAATGATTCCGTTGTATTTTCCTGTTCCATAAAAGATTTGCCACCATATATGCAGACAGAATCGTACTTTGATAAAAACTTTCAGTTGCTAAAGCAACGCCGAGGACAATCGGAGTTTGCTCTTATACCGAAAGATAAATATCAGTTTTATATTGACAGGCAACGCCAAAAAGTTATAATATCTTTTACAAATGTAGCAATCAGCACATATATCTCCAACAATCTGTTGCAGTTTAAGTTGAAATATTCATTGCCTGAATGGGTTGGCAACTTCTCTGACGAAGATGATGCCGGCATCGCCACTAATGCTGTTAAGAAAAATCAAACATTCAACTTAAAGTATCTTGTTAATGGTTTTTCCGAATTGAACGGCAGCGAAAATGTTATCCTGACCGAAATGAACTTTTATTTCAAAAAATAATTTAATCACATTATAAAAATGAATACTATTCTAAACATTTTCACACCGGTTTATTCGTGGTGTACCGCACTTTCGGATCGTCTGACAACACAAGACGATTTCATTTCCTACTATAAAAATTATTTTGAAGGGACATCCGTCTGTTCAAATGTTTTTCTTGTTGCGGTTTGTGTTGCCGCAGCCATTGCCTGCTTCTACTATTTCGTATGTTGCAATCTTTCGTTTGCCTCTGCCAAACGATATATTTGGGTAATGGTCTTAGCGCTCAGTTTCCTTACGACATTGTGTATTACCCCTCATTTTATCGTTGGACACTACGACGAAAAAGGCTTGGTCAACGGCGACTCTAACACCCGCTTGTTTCTATCCGCAAAAGAAACTTTAGCAGATATCCTGCAGAATATCTACGACGAAGAAACGATGTCGGAAGTTATTGCCAATGCGGAAGATTATGCCAAACAGTTTCGCGGTATAGGCAAACAACCGGCATTCATTGCTATGTTTATGTCTATGGACGAAAAAATTCCACTTCAGATGTCGTTGCTCAACGGAGTTTATAGTATGCTCATATTCACCTTATTATCAATAATTTTCAAACGCTTTACAACTCACGGCAAGGCTATACCTTTCTAAAAACATAACCAACATGAGACTATTTTTATTTGCAATAGGCGGAACGGGTGCGCGTGTGGTGCGCTCGCTGACGATGATGCTTGCCGCCGGAGTGGACGGACTTGACAGTTCGTTTGAGATTGTTCCGCTCATCATTGACTATGACTTGTCAAACGGAGATAAAATGCGTGCCGTAAAGGCTGTTGAAGCGTATTCTAAAATCCATAACACATTATACCCTGATGTTGCAAAGGGTGTCAAATACAATGACAACTTTTTTATGACAGGTTTGTCTCCGTTGCCGTCGAATGACCCTACCAAACCCTACGAGTTTTATTTCGGTACTTTGACAACCGAAAAGTTCGCATCGTATCTTCAGAAAAACGCATTGAACACCAACCCCTCAACAAGACTTTCCGAGTCGCTGTTGGAAGCACTGTATGATACATCCGATGATAGAAGTATGAATGCTGAATTGGAATTGGATATGGCAAAAGGCTTCAAGGGTAACCCTAATATAGGCGCGGTGGTTTTCCACGAACTCAAAAAAAGTCCGGAATTTCAACGCTTTGCCTCAACCTTCAACTCTGCTTCCGATAAGGTGTTTATTATCAGTTCTATCTTCGGCGGAACGGGTGCCAGCGGTTTCCCGGAATTGGTCAATGCAATCCGAACAGTAACAAACAACACATTAAACAATGCCAACATCGGTGCGGCACTTGTGTTGCCCTATTTCAAGTTAAAACCTTATGACCCCGCTTCCGGTGATACGGGAGCCATAGATGCCGCTTCGTTCAATGCCAAAACCAAGGCGGCATTGGGATTTTATGCAACACCAAATGGGGTCAATTCAAAGGTTGATACCATCTATTATGTGGCTGACGAGCATAAGGACGATTATAACTATGCCGAAGGAGAGGGGCGACAGCAAAACAATGCACACGCCGTCGAATTTATTGCGGCAACGGCAGTGTTGGACTTCTTGTTAAACGCCCCGCAACGGGGAGCATACGAATTCAGCATAAAAGATGACAAGATAAAAACATCTGTCAATTTGCCGGATTTCTACGACACAACCCATTCACTTATACTGAATAACCTTTCTGAATTTTCACTGGCGATGAAGTACTACCGCGATGTTATCTGCGGTGACAGAAACAAAATTGGCAGTAATGTTGCTTATTACAACACTTTTGGTCTGTCTTCACAAATAGGCAAGGGAGTTTGGAAAACCATTGACGAACTCTTGGACTCTACGGAAAAAAACCAATGGGGATACTATTCTTGGCTGAAAGAACTTAACGACCACGACCACAAAGTCAATCTTTACCGTATGGACAAGAAAAAAGATTTGACTTACCTTTTGGCAGATCGGCAAATAAAAGGCGGTTTTCTAAAGACAAGTCCGTTGGCTGACAGTGAGATTTCTTCGGAATTGAATAAAATGAGCAAAACCGTAACGACACCGTCAAACACTCTCTTTTTGAAAACACTCCGGCAAGTGTCAAAACAAATATACAAATCTGTAAAACTATAAAAATCAAATAACTATGCCATCATTTGCTTTTCGTATACACGAGCCTAAACAACCGGGAGCAACTGCTCCTACATCGGCTTCAACAATGGAAGGTTGGACACCGACAAGTTATATTGCCGGACCGCTGCTTTCCAATATTCAAATCGACAACCCGAAAGGTAGAATGGGTACATCCATACCGTCTGTCTTCGCTCGGATATTCCTCTTTGACATTGCTTTCCAATCTTTCAATGGAAAAAATATCAGTGAAATACTAAATCCGCCACAAAATCTGAAAATGGAAGCAATCCTCATATCGGAATGTTTAGATATGCTGGAGTTTCTTTTCCAACACGGTGCAGACCCCAAACTGGTTGTTAAACATTGGAATGGTACCCAACAAATAACGGCATTGAAAAATTCTGCCCTGCAAGAACATCATCGTTTGGCGGATGTGTTGCAGGATGAGATTGCCAATTATCCCGACTTTTCCGACATATATCTGTTCTATTGGAAAGATTCTACCGCCAACAGTCTGACACCGCAAGAGTTTCTTATCGGTGGCACATCGCCTATGACACTTGCCTTTACCGCACCTAACTGGAAAGAGACGATGCGACAAAACGGATTTAGTTTCACAAGAACGGGCGACGGCTCACCACTCTTTGACTCTAACCAGATTCAGGCTCTGCCACTTCGCGATGCGAACTTCCAAAATATGCTCTATTCAATGCGTATGGCATTCCATGGTCAATTCAATAGGAAAGCCACTAACTTTGAACAATATATTGCCACATGCTACAATAACGCACCCCAAAATTCCGCTGTTGCCGATATGGGTGCCAATCCTACCTCTTTTTATGCAACTTTCAAACCTGTCAAGGACATCAATGGAGCCGCTATTTCGACTGCAAGTTTGCCTTTGTGTTACCAACCTATAAAAGTTGTAAGCGGTTACGAGATTGTTCCTACTGCCGACAGATACAGCACATATACGGCAAATAACGGAAGCATACAAAATATCCCTGCCCCGCTTATGCTCGATAAAAACGGTATCCCGAATGTGAATTATATCGGTAACAGACAGTGGAATGCGGGTACTTGTATTATCAATGAAGCCGTTGTTCGCGGTAGTGAGTTACACACACGCCAACTACCGGGAGGTATGGGAGTTGTGTATCCCTTCCTTATCTGGAGCGACCTTTTGGAAGATAAGATAGTTAAAGTTCCATACACAATAGACGGCAATAGGTTCATTACTGCAACAAACGGCGAAGCACACTATCTGTTGCCCTTGCGGCGAACCTTCTTCAAATTTTTTAATATTGAAGATGTGGATAGGATTTTGAAGATTAACATAAGTGGCAACTCTGTAGATGTTACACTTCATATACCTTTGAATAATCCGATTCACCCGTATATTGACATTCTGCATACATACCAAGCGCAAGATATAGTGGAAGTTCCGCTTACATTAGGTGTTTTCCCATTCTACAAAACCGGAACTGACGACAGTTATCGCATTCTGCAATGCGGAAATCATTCTGCCAACGCTTCTTTTTATGATGTAGAAGGACGAATAATCCCCGGAAACTACACTATTAGAACACCAGATATCGGCTCATACGAAACAAGATACTATGATGTGCGACAGGCTTTTGATTTAATAGAAGTTAAAGACATAAACGCCACTGCACTCAACATACCCAAATTACAACCTATTAATGTCGGAAGAACTCAATTTACCTTTGCAGTCGATTTCGGTACTTCAAATACCTATATTGCATACAGCACCCCGGGCAATTCGGCAGAAACTCTTGAGTTTGGAGATACAGACCAACAAGCGGTATATATGCATCGACACGATTCGATATCCAACGGTATGTTGCAAAATATGAGCAGTAACCACTTCTTACGAGAGTTCGCACCCGAAAGAATTGGTGGAAACGAACTTTTCCGTTTCCCCACCACTACTGCCGCCTGCGAACTCACATCTACCAACGGGGTTTTACCTTCATTGTTCGGCACTATCTCTATGGGATTCAAGATGATGAACGAAAAATCATTTGACCCCAATGCCCGCTACATCACACAATTAAAGTGGTTGTTGGAAAAAAGAATGGATGATGCACACAACAACGCTCTAATCAAAAATTATTTTACACAAATACTTTGGATGTTGAAAAACAAGGCTGTTCAAAACGGTGGCGATACAAATTTCACCGTCCGTCTGACTTTCCCCGAAACAATGCCTATTCCACTGAAAAATGCACTTGTCGGTTTATGGAATAACGCTAAAACAGACTTGAAACTGCCTTGTACTATTGACTCAAGTTTCAGCGAGTCGTTAGCACCATATAATGTTACAGTTAAAGAGTTCGGCACTTCAAGTTTTCTCAATATTGACATTGGTGGCGGAACACACGACATCCTCTTTGTTAATCGCAACGAGACCGGAAATCTCATTAGTGCCAACTACTCCTCCGCTCGTTTTGCTGGTGACGACCTTTGGGGCGACGGAACTGTTATTACAAACCAGCCTACGCTGAACAACGGATTTGTTGATTATCTGTATAAAAAGATTGACAGTGAGCGTAGTCAATATAGGACTGATATTATTTCGCCTCTCGACACCCTCAAAGGAGGAATGGCTAACACATCGGGTGATATAATGAGTTATCTGTTCAGATATGACAACATCTTCCAAACGGCAACTTCTATTCGTGCCAATCAAAACGCTTATAGTATTGTCTTTATTCACTATATGGCACTGATGTACCATATCGCACGACTCATAAAAAAACAACAAGTAGGTATTCCCAATTATATCTCCTTCACGGGTATGGGTAGTAAGTATATAAATCTTATCTCACCCGACTCCGATGATATTTTGCAATTTACAAAATTGTTATTGGAAAAATATACCGGTCAGAAAGTTCCGGCTTTATTCAAGATAAAAAATAATCGTTCGGATGCAAAAGAGATTACCGCCAAAGGGGCGCTGACCATCCCCGACACCGGTTACCTGATTCCGAAGACGCAACTCAACTCCATTGTGGATTACGGTTTTGATACCCAAGAACAGATTATATATAGGGATATGCGTACCGGTCAAGTGCAACAAAAGGTGATAAACGAATACCTTAAATTCCTTAAATCGCTTTCGGAAAAAGATATCGCACAGTTTATTCATCAACATTACGGACTGACCATCCCTAATGTAATAATCGCGACACTGACGACCCATGCGCAAAACAGTTATAACACTATAGCCGGTGGTATAACAACAGCATTCGACGATTTCAATCTGTCTGAAACATTGTTCTTCTATCCTCTGAAAAACGCACTCATTGAGTGTTCAAAAACAATACAATAACAAAACATTAACACACTCGGGATGCGGAGTTTGGTCTCCGCTTCCCGACTAAATCCTTACAACAATGAAACGAGTTTTTTTTGTGGCAATATGTTTGCTTGCAATCATAAGCGTCTTTGCAGAAAAAGAAGAAAAGTGCTATACTGTCGATAGAACAAAAGATACGGTAGTTGTATCGTTTCCTGCGGGATGTACAGATACTATTTTTATTAGAGAGTTATTTGATGAAGTATATGGATATGATTATAGTTCAGAATCGACACAGAATATAAATTATTTAAGAAATAGTATATATAAGAAAGGTCCGATAAAAGTTCTCGCACCTGAAAAAGGGAAATCAAGTATATACATTATATGTAATGATTCTTTATACGATAAAACATATTATGTTTATCAAAAAAAACAAAATGATCAAAAACAATATTTTACCTTTATTAAATCTTCTAAAAAGCAGGACGTTGCGAGACAAGATACCACGTCCGGAAGTACTGATGCAACTGATAATTCTACCAATCATACACAAGAAACACAGACACTAAGTGGTGAAAAGAGTAATAAAAACAAAGAAGACGAAACACAAGCACCTCAACCAGAACCAAAGTCGGCTTCGTTTAATTTTTCTTTCGTTTGGCTTGTGGGATTAACGGTATGTTTTGTGGCGCTTGTGATTTATGTTCTGAATAAAATGAAACAAATAGAAAAAAAAATAGCACATTCTGACAACTACAAACTGCCACGGGAAATCGAGAATCTTCCGATTGCCATCAATGCTTTGAAAAAGAAGATACTTAATAAGGAAGATATTTTAGTACTGATAAACACAGAAATATCAAACCAAAAAACAGCATTTCAACAAACAATAGTCGAGCAACAAACAATTCAAAAGCCTATTGTAGCAGAACCCGTCCAACTGCTTGACACCAATCAGGTGGACTGCGACTGGAATAGCGACTATCTTGTTTTGCGACCAAACGACAAACCCGTATTCCGTATCCATCAAGAAGGTAATACTTACTACTACACACTTACAGACGAAATAAAAAGCGTTATACCTTCAATGTTGAGCAACACGGAGAGATTTATCGCCATCGAGAAAAAACTCAATATAGTTGCACAATCAGCAGAAGTGGTACAAGAAGGTATCGTTGCACCCGAAGGCAACAACCGTTTTAGGGTCGATCCGAACAACAAACTAAAAATCAACTTGATTTAACATTATGATAATAGCCACAGTTATATTTTTTATCCTGCTTTGCGTTGCTTTCGGCATTTTTGCTGTTGTGAAACCCGACTTACTAAAAAGCATAATTGCAAAAATTAAACAAATAACAACAAGCAAAATCCCGTCTAATTCCAAACCGCAAAAGGAAGACAATCAGGTTCGTACTATCTTGCGAGAAATAAAGATAAAACAGGATTTGCTTTTAACGAAACAGGATTTAGAACAAAACAACTCCGAAATTACCGCTGTTATAAAGGAAAATGCCACATCATTGCAAAATCAAATAATCGTACTCAGCCGAACAATACAAGAGTTGCAAGAGTCGAAAAATAACAGCGTTGAAAACGAAATGTCCAAAACAGTCACGGAGCAAAAGCCTATAGCAGAGTATCCCTATGTCCGTTATGCGCAAGCAGTGGACTCGCTGCAACCATTAGGATTTACTAATGCAAGACTTACCAAAGTACGCGACAAAAGTATTTTTCTTATCGTTGTTAAAAGCGAGACAGAAGCAATATACAGTCTTATCCCCGACAACACCATGCTTGTAGCAGTTGCCAGTATGTTCGATCCGGTTATTACCAATAGTTCTGAATATATATTTACCTCCACAAATAACCAATATATATACCGTGCAGGAAGGTGTATTGCGATTATCGGACGGAGTGTGGCAAATTGTAAAAAAACAAAAAGTAAATATCTTATGAAAAGAGTTTTCATTCTATCATTAAGTCTGTTCGCACTGTTTTTGTTTTCCCGTGCGGCTATACAAGTTAATGGTATGCAAAGTACCGTTCGCGGTGTTCTGTCAGGCAATCAAGTGGAACTGCAAAACGGAACGAAGGTGGTATTGCTCGGCATCAAACCATCGGAAAATGCAAAGAAATATCTTGAACAGCATGTAAAAGGCAAGAATGTAAA
Organism: Paludibacteraceae bacterium; assembly: GCA_017480285.1. Classification (GTDB taxonomy): domain Bacteria; phylum Bacteroidota; class Bacteroidia; order Bacteroidales; family Paludibacteraceae; genus Colicola. The sequence goes on from JAFVAX010000078.1 coordinate 19,956, forward strand.
GATTATTGCCGATTCCAAGCAACCGCAAACCATCAATTCCTATCTTACAACAATATACGCTTACATCCGTGTAGAAGGCGAAAAAGGATCAGTTCAACGCAAACTGCTTCTGACCCGTCAGACGACACCCAACCCCAACCAGTTGTGTGACTCCACACATGCTTTTGCTGACGCATGCCGAGCAAAACAACACCCGTTGTTGTCTTATTCAGAACTGCGTACCACAATGTTGCCCGCAACATTCCTGATTTCAACCGAAGGTTCTATCGGAACGGGGTTCTTTATTAACAACAACGGACTGGCACTAACCAACAACCATGTCTGGGACGGAGCAAAACCTGCTGTTATCTATCGGCTCACATCAAACGGAGACATCAATACCGACAATTACCGGCAGATAAGCCGTGTTATCACTACCTGTAAGAGCGGGAATGTGGATTATACCATTTTCATTGTTCAATTGGACAATGGCGAGAAAACATCATACCTTCCTCTTGCCGAGCAAAAAACAACTTTAGGCGAGCAGGTCGCCAAATTAGGTTGTGCTATGGGCGAAGCCGCCAACTATAATGTGGGAGTGTTGAGCAAATACGACGACGAAGGTTTTATAACCCATTCCATCAATACCAACAGCGGCGACAGCGGTTCACCTGTTTGTAATATGCGCGGGGAAGTGGTGGGCATACATGTCGCTTCCCGACAAAATCCGGAAAGAAACGGCGAACTTGCAAGGGGATTATCATATGCCACCGATGCGTTGCTCATTAAAAGAGTTCTTGACAATTTAGGTATTGAGTATGGACGCTGACATAACCAATTTTCAAAAGTTTATCATAAGGAAAATTGTTAAATCGGTTGAGTATAATACAAAAGAAGACGAGTTTATATTCAACCGATGCGACATTTCCGACAGTCTTATCAGTGCCATTGTCAAGGAAGGTTATAGATATGGTATGTCAGAGAAGGATGTTCGTCAATTTATTACCACTACATCTTCCAACATAAAAACACTACCGTCTGTTAAGAGTGTCGTTACTAATTTTGACATTTCCAAAGTGCCTATAGGGCAACATCTGCGCCTGAATATCAAACATAAAGTTAAAGGACATCAGTGGGTCGAATGCCTTAAAATGAAAAATTTTCTGTTTATCCTCTCCTCATCAATCAGCGAACTGACTTTCGGGGTGCGTATAACCCCTCATACTACTCTCTGGTCTGCCGGATTTGCCATTGATTTTTCCTTTCAGCCAAAAAATGAAGCAATGCCTATTCGCGGACTGATACTGCGTTTGGAAAATTTTGTTTCCGTAGAGATGTTCAACCCCTCTGTCGTACACGAAATTTTGGACTCACCAAAGACCTTTGCCTATGATGAAAAATTGAGTGAAAACAAAAAGACAACAAAGAAACTGACCCTTACTCAACGAGAAACGGAAATATTGATTCTTATTGAGATTGTAGAACAAGCAATAATAGATAATGATATCGAATCAAAATATAATAAAATAAAATCTGATTTTACTGAACTCGGTTTGTCGTCTTATCTGCTCAACACACTGATAACAACCATTAAAAACAGCAATACTTTAACAACTTTCAATTCTGCAACAAATACATTTGATGAACATTTCTTCTTCTACAAACAAACGGATTTCTCAGACGAACAAAAGAAAAATGCAACAACATCGCAAGAACAAGAATCGTATCTGAAGAAAATCATAAAGATAGAACAAACAAAAAATGTGTTTATTTTTTTTACGATAATACTATTTGGTATCCTAATGGTATTTATAGCCTTACATATAGAATCCGTAGAAGAATTGAGACAACAAAGAATAGACATTAACAAGAAAAACACCGAAATCTCAAAACTGCAACAGAAAAGCAGTAATTTGCAAAAGAGTATTGATACAATAAGCAATTATACTTTTACAACCGGATCTAACCCAAAAAACACATCATCATTTGATACAGATTGGGTAATGTGGTTAGAGGCAAAACAAGATCTCGTTCTTGATTATTTATATATGCGCGGAAAAGAATACGGCAATGTTACTATATATATTTGTAACAAGAACGATAAAATTGTGAAAAAAATAAAAACAACAGTCAATAATAGTGAATTCAAAAAAGTATATGTTGGTGCTACATTAACAAAGGGTTGCTACTACATACGCAGAGTGAGTGGCGTGAGCCTTCAATACCATAGTTCAAGCACTGACGAATTTTCCCTTTATAGAGATGGTGCATTGGTAATAATGGGTTGTTGTGCATATAGTAACAGACATTTATCAAAAGATTCCAAAGGCTATTACCAATACTACTACAACTTACAGTATCATTTAACATTTCAATAAAAATAAACTATACTTATGGACAAAGAAACATTACTTATTATTTTGGGTATTGTATTAGTGATTACGCTGATATGCTACATCATAGCGTTAATCAAATCCAAACGCAATGAAATGGTATTAACTGCCGGTAGTTGGGATATGGCTTTACTCCTAACTTGTCCTGTTTTGATCCTGATAGGTAGTTGGCTGTTGGAATATCCTTCTTACAGCCCAGTTGGATATGTACTATTGGGGATATCAGGCACTTGCTTTATAGGAACAATTATATTCTCAATAGTATATAACAAAGACTCGCTATGGAAGATAATATGTTCAATTTTGGCAAAAGTGTTTATTATTTGGCTGACAATATTTATCACTATGCTACTGATTGCACTGTTCATCTTTTATATTATCCTTTTCTTTCTACGAGACAGAAGTGAGAATGAAGGCGAATATATTTTGCTCAAATATGATAAGTTCCTAAAAGCATATGTAGGTTATCGAATATAAATACATTATTTTATGTTGATAAAAACATTTTCATATAAAAGTGCGATGCTGATATTTACATTAATGTTCAGTATCTTTCTTATGGCTACAGACTATCTCCGTGAGGCGGAATATTATCAGAAGCAGGCTGTCGGTTACAGGCGCGAGGCAGAGTACTACAAGAAACAAGCGGGAAACTACGAAAAAGAGGTAACATACTACCTTAAACAAGCAAAAAAATATATGGAGGAGGCTCAATACTATTCCAAGCGCGGTGAGTTTGACAAAGCCAAGACACAAACCAGCTACGCCGATAACGCCACCTACAAAGCCAACACACAAAGAAGGCTTGCTGACAATGCTTGGGACAAATACCGCACTCAGATCCGATACGCCGAAGATGCTGAGAGTAAGGCGATGGATTATCTGCGAAAAGCACGAAGATAACGCAGTTGGCATTGTTTTTGCAAGAAAAGGATAATAAAAAGCAAAAACAACAAAACAAACCTATAAAAACTGAAATTATGGAAAACAGAAATGAGGTTGAGTCCCATGTATTGTTAATAGATGAGATATTTGAGTTTTGTGAAAAGACATTCCACGGACTGAATGGTCTGCGAGATGCTGTGTGCAACGAATACAACTTGGCCAGTATGCCCGAAAACGGACCTTTTGTGGTCTGCATAAAAGAACGATACCCGTGTTTTGACTCGTCGGACTATTGGTATGAGAGCCGATATTATCAGACTTATTACCTCCTAACGGACAAGCAGAAAGCGAAACGATTGCTCTGTCAGGACAAAAAAGATAATTCCATACTTCCTTATATCTATTATAAAGGCGAGGGGCAACGGATGGAGTTTTTCCAAAGACCGGTCGCCCCTTTCAATGAGCGTATTATCGTGCATCGTCCACAAGGGGAAATCAAAGTGGATATGTAGGTGTTGATATGAACCTTGATTTGGTAGAGCATCCAGATATTGATATAAATCCTGATATTGATTAAAACAATGGCAGGAGTTTTTCAAGATGCATGCCGTGTGAGCCTTTGAGAAGGATGGTTTTGCCACTAATCGGGTTTTGGGTGAAATACTCAAGTGCTTCGTCTGTAGTCCGGAATACCTTATATGGCGCAGTCGTTGAAGCAAATTCGTTCCCTACAAGATATACATCGTTTTCCTTTTGTTCTAACAAAAGATTGACAATGTTTTGATGCGCTGTGTGTGAATACTCGCCAAGTTCAAGCATATCGCCGAGTATAAATGACCTAACCCCCTGCCCCCTCCCTAAAGGAAGGGGAGTTTTGTTATCATATTCTCGTTCTGTCTCACCTCCTCCCTTGGGAATGGGGCTTTGGTTGATAAACGATAGTATTGCCGCCTGCATTGAGGTGGGGTTGGCATTATATGCATCCACTACAAGCGTGTTTTTGTTCGTTCTGACACACTCGGAGCGTTGGTTGGAAGGAACATACTCTCTAATCTCTTTGAGTGCTTGAGAAGGCTCTATACCAAAATACTCGCCCACGCATATTGCCGCTGATATGTTTTCCGCATTATATGAACCTACAAGATGCGTGCCTTCGGGCATAGTGCCGGTATGATAACCAATGGTCTTGAGGTCGCCTGCCATCTCTTGAAGATGCGGGTTGTCAAGGTTGCGGAAACAGAAGCCCCCCATAAAATCGTTATTCCTTGCTGCTTCAGCGTAGCGGTTTTTATTCCTTAAATAGTCATACAACTCGGCTTTAGTGCGTTTCACTCCTTCAAACGAGCCGAAGCCTTGCAGATGTGCAATACCTACATTGGTTATAAGTCCGCAGGTAGGCAGGGCGATATCCACAAGTTCCTTTATATCTCCCGGGTGGCTCGCTCCCATCTCTATGATAGCAATCTCTGTGTCGTGGTTCATTGAAAGCAGTGTCAGTGGCACACCTATCTGATTATTGAGGTTTCCTTGCGTATAATGCACTTTGTAGCGGGTGCCGAGTACTGTGGCGATAAGTTCTTTGGTGGTGGTCTTGCCGTTGGTGCCGGTTATGGCAAGAACGGGTATGTCGAAAGTCTGTCGCCACTCGCGTGCCAACTCCTGCAGGGCAAGCAATGAATTTTCCACTTTTATTATTCTGCCTTTATAACACGAGCTCTGCGAACAGGTTACGGGGATGGCTTCATCTACGATGGCATACGCAGCTCCCATCTCAAGAGCCTGAGTGGCAAACAAGTTGCCGTTGAAACGCTCACCTTTCAATGCTACAAACACACAACCCTCTTTAAGGTTGCGTGTGTCGGTCGAAACACATAGAGAGTGCTTATCTTTTATAAGAAAATCAAAATTCATATTCGTTCAAATGCGAAATAATTATCTTCGATACTAATATGTTACCAAACAACGCTTTGCGCTATTATTGCAACAGCGATGCATTTTGCACCGCTGTTGCAAAGATATAACAAGTTTTTTTTATTTGATATTCGGTTGCTCCAAGCCGAGGTTCTTTTTCTTGTCAACTACTTTAAGAATGAACCCTATGGCGAAAGCTGCCACACCAAGACATGCGAGCATGACGAGTGGCCAAGTATAGTCGTAACTTACTGCAGCCTGTTCTGCGTCCATAACGCCGTTGCTGACCGCCTCTACAAGACCGGCATTGGTCTTGTCGAGCACCTTACCGATAAGAAGCGGGAAGAGCCACAAGCCGATGTTCTGAATCCAGAAAATGAGTGCGTATGCCGAACCTATGATTTTCTCGTCCACAAGTTTCGGTACACTGGGCCAAAGAGCGGCAGGAACAAGTGAGAACGATGCACCCAAAACAAGTATGGTGAGATAAGCCACTATAGTACCGCCGGCTGCATTACCTTTGAACATTGGTAGCACGAAGGCAAAAGTAAGGTGGCATAAGATAAGCAAAAGTGAACCAAGCATCAGCATGGTGGCAGCCTTGCCTTTATGGTCAACATAATTGCCAAGAATAGGTGTTATTGCCACTGCCAAAAGCGGGAACACTGCAAAGATAGTTTCAGCCGTACCTCGCATATACCCCATGTAGCAATACTCAATAAGGGCTATAATGGCAATCACCATAAAAGCAATTTTCAAACCTTTTTTCTTTTGGAAATTGCTTGCAAAAGAGAACCCTGCTACTAACAACATAAGTGCATATTGCATTATAGCCACGCTGTCGCTTGCCCAATAGCCTTCGCCCGGGGTCAGTGTGAGGTTACATTGAAGCATATTGACTGCATATTTCTGGAAGGGGAAGATGGCACTATAGTACAACACGCAAAGTAGTGCTACAAGCCAGAAACCGCCACTTGAGAGTATTTTACCTAAATCGGAAATCTTGAACGGGTCATCTTTTTCTTCTGCTTCGCCGGTCTGCTGGTCAAGTTTCTTATCCATAAAGAAATAGACGATAGTCATTATGAGTGCAATGCAGAGCAAAACCACACCGAAGGCTACCGAACGGCTTACATCTACATGTCCGCCAAGACGGGCGAAGAACGGCGAGAATATCATACAGGTAGCAACGCCGAGACGCGCAAGAGCCATCTCTGAACCCATTGCAAGAGCAGTCTCACGACCTTTGAACCATTTGACGATACCGCGACTGACGGTAATGCCCGCCATCTCGCAACCGCAACCGAAGATCATAAAACCTACAGCCGCACATTTGGCAGAAGCCGGCATACCGCGATAGAAAGGCGAGACACCCAACTCGTCGAACAGAGGGATATAATTGAGGTTGTTGGTGAACCACTGCTCAACACCGCTTCCTATGAAGGCTTCTGAGACAGCATAGTATTTCACAAGTCCGCCTATAAGCATTACTACACCCGACAGGACAGCCGTGAAACGAACACCCATCTTGTCAAGGATGATACCTGCGAAGATTAGGAAGAAAATGAATACATTGAGAAAAGTCTCTGCTCCTTGCATCGTTCCGAAGGCGGTGGAGTCCCATCCGCGCTCTGACTGCATAAGGTCTTTGATGGGCGAGAGAATGTCCATAAAGATATAGCAGCAGAACATCGCAAGAGCCAGCAACAAGAGTGCCGTCCAACGCAGAGCGGCACTATCACGAAGGGTTGTTTGAATTTTTTCTGACATAGTTTTTCTTTTTTTTAAGCCATTCGGCTTTGCGTTTTTCGTACTCTTCGTACTTGTTTTCCAAATAGTTGTCAGCCATTATTTTATGCCGAGTTTGGCTTTTACATCCGAGGCAACATTGACTGCATCCGGAGCGATATATACCATAGCGGCGGAGTCGAAAATATAGGTAAACCCTTTTTCCTCGCCTACTTTCTTAATAGCACTTGAGAGTTTCTCATGCACGGGTGCAAGCAGTTCCTGCTGCTGACGCTCGTAGTCTTGCTGTACTTGTTGTACGAAGGTTTGCGAGCGTTGTTGCATATCATAAATCTCTTGCTCCTTGAGTTGCTTCAAAGCATCTGTCATTGTGCTTTGCTGTTCCTGATACTCCTGATATTTGCGTGCAAGTTCCTCTCGCATGCTTGCTATCTGGTTTTCATAACTCTTGCCAATGGAATCTAACTTACTTTGAACGATTTTAACATCAGGCATCTGTGCGAACACCTCTTGTGTGTTGATGTAGCCAAACTTCTGAGCAAATACCATACAGGGCATTGCCATTAAGATTATAAACAAAATCTTTTTCATAAATTTTTATTTTTTTAGAGTTTTTATTATTTCGCTCCGAGTTTTTGCAGTACAAGGTCGGAGATGTCCAGTTTGTTTGACATATAAATAAGACTCTTGTCGGTTGAGCGGTCTTTTACGATGTCGTAGCGTTTTTCCGATGCAATCTCCTGTATGGTAGCAAAAATCTCATCTTGTATGGGTTTGAGCAGTGCCTCGCGTTTCTTGAACAGTTCGCCTTCAGGTCCGAAGTATTTGTGGCGGAGTTCAAGTGCCTCTTTCTCCTTGTTGAGAATCTCCTGCTCGCGTTGTTCGCGCATCTGTTCTGACAGGAATATCTGCTCGCTTTGGTAGTTGGCTGACATAACTCTTGCTTGCTCTTGGGCAGCATCAACTTCTTTTTGCCACTTCTTTGAGAGCATGTTTATCTGGTCGTTGGCAGACTCATATTGTGGCAAGTTCTTCAAGATGTAAGCCATGTCAAGGTATGCTACCGACAACTTTTGTGCATTTATCGTGCCAAACAGCGCAATAACGCTGAAAAATACAAGAAAAAGTATTTTTTTCATAGTTTTCTATCTAAAGTTTCTAATGTTTCTAAAATATCTAAGCCTATAAAAAGTCTAACACCATTCTACAACTCTTGTCCGAGAACGAAGTGGAACTGACTTCCGCCGTAACTATTCGAGCCGTTGATTTTGTCGAAGCCCCAGCCCCAGTCGATACCCATAAGTCCGAACATCGGCAGGAAGATACGCACACCCACGCCGGCCGAGCGTTTAAGGTTGAAGGGGTTGAAGTCTTTTATCTCTGCAAAGCAGTTGCCCGCTTCGGCAAACACATGTGCCCAGATGGTAGCACTTTGTTGCAGAGTGATAGGATAGCGAAGTTCGAGTGTAAACTTGTTATATACATAACCATTGTTTCGTCCCGTTACTTCATCGTAAGGTGTGAGTGCACCTGCCGAATAACCACGCATCGCAACATACTCGGTTGAATACGACGAATAGCCTGTCATACCATCGCCACCCATATAGTAGGTTCCGAACGGTGTCTTTGCGTTTCTGTTATAATAGCCTACATAGCCGAATTCAGCACGCGCCATCAGCACAAGTTTGCTGTCGCGCGACAGTGGCGTAAACACTTTGCCGGAGAATTTCCACTTATGGTATTCAATGAAATGGTAGCGCTGTGCTTCCGTCATCTTCGAATAGTCTTTGCCACTCAGCCAAGAGTAGGGTGGTGTCAGTTTCAAACTCAGACTGAAAGCCGAACCGCGACGGGTGTATATAGGGTTATCAATACTATTACGACTCAATACAAGGTTGATGGCTATGTCGTGATACCAACCATCGGATAAGATAAGCCATGGCCAGTCGTGCATCTTGTAGAACTGATAACTCAGTTCGGCATAGAAAGTGAAGTAGTCGTCGGGCCAACGCAGACGCTTACCAAAACCTATCGACACACCCAAGGTGCGCAAGTACTTGTCAGGGTCAGACTCGGCATCACGCAGTTGTTGCGAATAGTCGTTGTAGCCACCATTGTAATAGTACGATGAATAAGCATTATAGAGGTTTTGATATGCTTTGTAGTAGCGGTTTGAATAGCCTGTTTGCGAAGCATAGTAGATACTTGCAGAGAGAGAGTTAGGTCGCTTTCCGCCAAGCCATGGTTCCATAAACGACAAACTGACAGAGTTGTAATACACACCATTCAGACGGGCGTTGATGGCAAAAGTTTGTCCTTCACCTTGCGGAACGATACGATAAGTCTTTGGCTTGAACAGGTTCTGTATAGCGAAGTTGGTAAATTTAAGTCCGACTGAACCTACAAGTCCCGACGCACCCCAACCGAGCGACAGTTCAAGTTGATCTGACGATTTTGTTTCGAGTTGATAGGTTATGTCAACCGTTCCGTCTTCGGGGTTAGGCTGTATGTCCGGCACAAGTTTCTCTTGGTCGAAGTGTCCCATTTGTGCAAGTTCACGAAGCGAGCGCATGATGTCCGATTGTGAGTAGAGTTGTCCGGGTTTGGTATAGAGTTCTCGACGAACGACATGCTCATATACGCGGGTGTTACCGACGATGTTTATCTCGTTGATAGTAGCCGGTTTGCCTTCATACACGCGCATCTCAAAGTCGATACTGTCGTTGCTTACTTTGACTTCAACAGGGTCAACATTAAAGAACAGGTAACCACGGTCGGTATAGAGTTTTGAAACTGCATCGTCGTCGTTCTGCAGACGGTCGTTTAGTTCTTTTAGATTGTAAGTGTCGCCTTTCTTTATGCCCAAAACGGCATTGAGATATTCGTACGGATAAAGGGTATTGCCTACCCAGTTGATGTTTCTGACATAGTATTTCTCACCTTCGCTGATGGTCATGTAAACATCCACACGGTCGGGGTTGAGAGGGTTGGGCACAACGCTGTCGGCTACGATATATGCGTCGCGATAGCCTTCCTCGTTGTATTTGGCAATGACATTGGCTTTGTCTTTCTCATATTCTTCCTGTACGAATTTTTTTGTGCGGAAAAGGTTGATGATATCGTTGTCGTTGGTTTTCTTCATCGCCTTGTTGATTTTGCGATGTGAGAGTGCTTTGTTGCCCGTTATATAGATCTCACCAACTTTTGTTTTTGCATGTTTCTGTATATCAACCGCCACTTTGACATATCCCGGATGGTCGGGGTCGTCAGCACGATGTACGAACACTTCTGCATTATGGAATCCTTTCTCTGCAAGATATTTCTTGATAACGGTTTTCGTACGGTCGATACTATTGGGTGTCAGTTGGTTACCGCGTGAGAGTCCCACTTTCGGTTCGATATCTTCTCTTTCTGATTTTTTCAGTCCTGTATAGGTCAGTTCGCTTATTCTTGGGCGTTGCTTGAGGTCGATGTTCAGCCATACTTTGCCGGGTTCCATACGGGTGGCATATATCTTCACATCGGAGAACAGACCTTGCTTCCAGAATTTCTTTATCGCAGCGGTTATCTCGCTTCCCGGAACTTCTATCTCATCGCCTATGGCAAGACCGGAAAAGCCTATAAGCACAAAGTCTTCGTAACTGTCGGCACCTGTTACGGTAATGTCCTGAATGACATATTTTTGTCGTTGAAGACCATACTCAACAGCCTTGACTTGTCTTTTTGTAGTGTCGGTTGCTGTAGTGTCGGTTTGCGCAAATGTCTGCAAAGTAAAAAGCAGACAAAGTGTCAGTGCAAATATGTATTTTAGTCTAAGCATTTTTTTATTGCTTGATTTGTTCGGATGTTTTGCCAAAACGGCGTTCTCGGTTTTGATAGTCAACTATGGCTCGGCACAATTCTTCCATATCAAAGTCTGGCCATAGACAAGGGGTGAAATATAATTCCGTGTATGCAAGTTGCCACAAAAGGAAATTGCTTATTCTTAATTCTCCGCTTGTGCGGATAAGCAAATCAGGATCGGGGAACTCGCTTGTGTATAAATGTTGGCTGATAGTGTCAGCCGTTATATCTTGTTCGCTTATTTTTCCGTCTTTCAGTTCTCTTGCTATGTTTTGAACGGCTCTTGTTATTTCTTGTTTTGACGAATACGAGAGTGCCACAATAAGGTTCAGTCCCGTTGAGACACTTGTTTCCTTTATCGACTGTTGCATCTTCTCTCTCGCTTTTTCGGGCAGACTGTCCAAATCACCTATGGTATGAAGGCGGACATTGTTTTTCAAAAGGTCAGGCGTCTGCTTTACAACGGTGTCGGCAAGCAGGTCCATAAGTGCATCCACCTCTGCTTTCGGACGAAACCAGTTTTCTGTCGAAAAAGCATATATAGTCAGGTACTTGATACCCAATTCGGTAGCATTTTCGGTCAGTTTTCGAACGGCTTTTACCCCTTCTTGATGTCCTTCGTAGCGGTGTAAGCCGCGCTGCCGTGCCCACCTGCCGTTGCCGTCCATAATGACTGCAATATGCTGCGGGAGTCTGTCGGGTCGTATTTGTTCTCTGTAGGTCATTGTTAATCTGCGTTGTAGAGATGTCTTAGTCGTCGTTGCAATGGCATTTGTGTTTCTTCAGTCCGAATTGAACGGCAAAGCCTAATGTAAAGGTTGAAGTCAGGTCGTTGCGTATAATGTTTGTGCCGTTCAAGCCGTATGTGTTGCCGTATTCTTCAGTCTGCTCAAGATTGTCGGTAAAATAAATGTTGTGTTGCCAAGCCAAAAACAATTGGCAATGTGGTGCAAAAAGCCATTTAAGTCCGAACCCGAGCGGTATGTATGGCGCAACACGCATGTTGTATCCCACTCCATACAAACCCATGCCAAAGCCTATAAACATATAAGGGCTGACGGGTTTCACTCTGCCATCATAAACGGATGATCCATAGCGGAAAAAGTTGAATTCACCAACGGCATCAACCGTTACCAAATGGCGTTTTATATAGTTGTTGTTCCTTATGGCGAGTTCATCTTGAGGCTCCGGAAATTTTATAGGTTGCCACTGACTTTTCAGTTGTAATGCCCAGCGTGAGTTGAATTTATATCTGAAAAACGCACCTGCTGCAGGTTGTATGTTTTGGAATATATGTCCCGTTGCATCGCCCACATAGTAACCTCCGCCGCCTAAAATACCGACATCAAACCTATACTCTTTGTCTTGCGCAAACGAAGTTATGGCAGTGAGCATAAGTATTAGTGTTAAAATGCCTTTATAATGTGTTATATCTCTATTCAATTTCTAAAATCGCAAAATAAGCATGCAAATATACAAAAAATAATTTAATTTCACAAATCGTGCCAAAATTCTACATTTTCTGCATAAATTTGTTCGTTCATAAAAGTTTTTGCTTTCTCATTGAACGATTTTGCTGTTTCTGTGGTGAAATAAGTGCATGTTGCATTTTTTGTGCAAGTAGTCTCTATTTCGGGGTGTCGGTGTAAGTAATCTTGAAGCGACAGTGCCACCATCTCGCCTTGTTTGATTACCGTTATGTTTTTTTGTCGGTTTTGTATCTCATTTTTGATTTTGTCGTAGAGGAAAGGGTAGTGGGTGCAACCTAATACAAGTGTATCAATATCAGGGTCGCTAACGAGTATCTCTTGAAGATATTTCTTTACAAAAAAGTCTGCTCCTTTGCTGTTATGTTCGTTGTTCTCAACAAGCGGTACCCACATAGGGCAGGCTTGTTGGGTTATTTTCAGTTCAGGTGCCAACTTGTGTATCTCAATAGGGAAGGCGTTTGAGCGCACTGTGCCTTCAGTGGCGAGAATGCCGATATGCCCCGTATGGCTTATTTGGGGCAGTTGTTCTATTGTAGGTCGTATAACGCCTAAGACTCGCCTTTTAGGGTCGTACTGAAGAAGTTCGTTTTGCTGTATGTCGCGAAGGGCCTTGGCAGAGGCGGTATTGCAAGCAAGGATAACCAAATGGCAACCTTTCTCAAAAAGATAATGCACACATTGCCAAGTATAGCGATACACGAGTTCGGGCGAGCGAGTGCCGTATGGCGCACGAGCATTGTCGCCGAAATAGAGGTAATCGTACTGAGGCAATTGTTTGCGTATGGCTTTCAGTATGCTCAGTCCGCCTAAGCCACTGTCAAATACTCCTATCATCTTTTTATATATCTAAGATTAACATTTCACATTTCCGACAGTCGAATTTCAGTTTCATTCGGTGTCCGATTGTTTCGATGTAAAGTGGTTCTTTATCTGATTTATTCTTTTTACGGCATATCCCTAACTCATTTAGCAGACAGTATTTGCAGGTCATGAGTATGGTCTCGCCCTGAGGTGTCAGGTCGGGCAGAAGGTGTGTTTGCAATTCCTCAGTAGCCACATAATGAACATCAACTTTCTGTGTCTGATTTTGATTTTTAATTAGTTTTAGCAGTTCTCGACGAGCATTATTGATTATGCTGCTTGGAAGGAAATAAGTGTCGGTTGTTTGTATATTGACTTCTCTTACCGCAAAAACAGTATCGCCTGTCTTTTTTAGGGCTGTTTTAAGGTTTTCAGTTGCCTTGTCTTTTTGTTTGGCTATTTGTTTTTCTGTTTGAAATGTATATTGTGAGAGTGTCTCACGATTTTCTGTGTCTATTGCTTTGAGCGAAAACCCATCGCTTGTTTCCGATATTTCTATATCAATGGGCAGTTGTCGTTTGGCGGTTAGTGTTTTTTCAAAATAAAGGTCTTTGTTACGGGCAATGGTTTGTCCCGTAAGTTTTGGCAAGTTGCGGGCATTCTGCGGGTAAAGCACTACTTTTCGTGTTCCTTTTATGTCTTGAGAGTTAATGCTGAAACCCGTATCGCCTACAACCGCTCCGTCTCCGTTATGCCAGTTCGTTGAGCCTTCAACTGCTATGCTGTCGGTTGTTTGAGCGGTTATTACCCCCATGTATTCGCCTGTTGATTTCGGGGTTATGAAATTTGCCATCTCGGGTTTCCTGCCGTTGAGGAAATAGTCGATACCGCCGCGATTGAATGTTTTTTCAGGCATAGGTATAAAGCCATAGGTATGTATGCCTTTGCTGCTTCGCTTATATTCTGTATGGCATTCAAAAAGTGCGTCAAGCATTTGTCGGTAGTATGCCGTAATGTTGGTTACATACTCTTTGTCTTTGAGCCTGCCTTCGATTTTAAGTGTGGTTATGCCTGCCTCAAGCAAGTCAAGCAGATATGCACTTCTGTCCATGTCGTGAAGAGAGAGCAGGTGGCAGTCTTTTTTCAGTATCTTGCCCTCTTTGTCAAGAAGGTTGTATTTGTGTCGGCAAAACTGTGCGCACATACCACGGTTAGCCGACCTTCCGGCAAGCACCTCGCTCATATAGCATCTGCCTGAATAACTGACACATAAGGCACCATGTACGAACGCTTCCAACTCTATATGCCGAGTGTTTTGGCGTATCTCTCTTATTTGTTCAAGACTCAATTCCCGTGCGAGTACCGCCCTCTTAAATCCTGCTTTTTCCAATGCTTGTACTTGCTCAACCGTGCGGTTGTCGCATTGTGTGGAAGCGTGCAACCTGATGGGTGGCAGGTCTTGCTCTAACAGTTTGTAATCCTGAACTATAAGCGCATCGACATCGGCTTCATAGAGTTGGTGTATTATACTGACTGCAAGCGGTATCTCTTTGTCTGTCAGCAGGGTATTGAGTGCTACAAGCACTTTGGCGTTGAACAGGTGGGCATAATCAACCGTTTCTTTTATGTTTTCTATCGTGTTAGCGGCTGCGTGCCTCGCACTGAATGAAGGAGCACCGATATAAACGGCATCCGCTCCGGCATCTATTGCCGCTTTGGCAACAGATGCATCACGAGCGGGTGCTAATAGTTCTATGTTTTGCGAATTCACTTTATAAGACAATAACTTTAGCTGTTGCATTATCCATTCCCGGCATAGTCTTGCCAACGGGTGCGTTGATGTAAGTCGGGTCGCATATAGTGTAGCGTTTGCCGTCAACCTGCAAGTAGTCGCCTTTCATAAAATTAGGTATTGATACGGCTGAAGCAAGGTGTCCGGGGTAATAGATAAGTACTGCGTCAAGTCCTACAAGGTCGCGTACAAGACGAGTGAAGAGTATTGAGCGGTCCTCGCAGTCGCAATATGGATAATACAATGTTTCAGCGGCAAAGAAAGCGCGATCCTCACCCCAGACAACATCGTCGTATTCATAAACAAAAGCCGTCTGAACGAAGTTAAGCAACACATTCACCTTGTCTTCCACTTCTAAATCTTTTATCTGTTCCTGCAGTTGCGGGTAAAGACTTTTCTTTATGTTGGCATCAAGTGGTGTGTTGGCGAGCAGTGCCCAGCGTGTACCGAAGTCATCACCAAATGCGGCAGAAGGGTACTTGTTGTAGAAATCTACAATGTTCTGATTGACCTGACAAGTAGCAGTAATACCGAATCTTGAAGTGAGTGTACGCTCTTCTGCCAAGTTGTCTTTCAACAGTTGCTCTTTGTTGATACGCAGTGAGAGGGCTTTCTCGTTCTTCATCTGTGCGCTACTGATGTTGAGGCTGTTTTCCTTCGTTCCGATTTGATAGTATCGCTCGCCGTCAAGCACGAAGTAGTTTTGTCCGAAAATGATATATTTCGAAGCCACGAGCATAAACAAGCGTCCGCTGTCGTTGCTTGCAAGTCGCATCTTGTAGCCTGATTGTGAATAGAGGTATGCTTTGAGCAGTATGGCTTCGTTGGTTGCCTTGCCATAGACGGCTTCAGCCGCTTTCTCAAGCAGTTCGAGATATGCCCAGTCGCATAGTTGCATACCTTTGCGTATCTGCAAGAGGTCGAACAGCATATTGTTGTACTCGTCGCCCGACAGTTCTGCCCAAGCGTCTGCTATGGCATTTTCCTTTACCGACTTAAGTCGCATCAGTTTGCCCGAAGGCTTGCGGAGTTTAAGTCCCGTACCATAGAGTTGAACGGTCATTGTAGGTATCTCTACTTGTGGTGGTGCAGGTATCTCTTTTATTGGTGAGATAGGTTGTGGTTGCGGTGTGGGGTTAGGTATGGTTACAATATCCTCGTATGGTAGGCGTTTAGGCTCTGTATCCGGCAGAGTGATAGGTGGTATGACAACAGGCACTTTGACAGTTGTCAGTCCGCCTTTGCCTCCGTGAATAGGGTCTATCTCCTCCTGTGGCAAACGCTCCACAATAGTGTCCTTAGGCTGTACAACGGGGGTGGTGTCAGGCTGTACAACAGGTGTTGTATCCGGTTTGACCTCAGGTGTTGGCGGTACATACACAACAGGGGGCAGTTCTTTCTCCCGTGGCAGAGTGTCGCCTCCGAAAGCTGCAAACTCCTCCCAAGCCTTGCGCAGAAACTCCGTGTATTCGGCGTTGGCACGCTTGCGAAAATCGTCGTAATCTTGTTTGGCTTGACGCTTAAACGCCTCAAAATCATCTTTGAACGAACTTTGAGCGGGTAGCACAGCGGCTGTGGCTACAAAGGCGAGTATGGATAAAAGTTTTTTCATAGTCGTCAATTTTTAGAAGTCTTCAATACTATAGTATCTGTTAAGTTCGGGGTCAGGCTCTTCCTGCCATGTGCGTACGCGGATGATAGGACGGTCCTTGTCGGTCAAATCAGCCAAAAGGAACAAAAAGCCTGTGTCGCCATAGGTGGAAGAGTAGTAGTCTTGCTTCACCTGTATGCCGTAAAGGTTCTTGCAGTCTTTACAACCGGCACTCTGCACTTCAATATCGCTGAATCGGATATTGACGAACTCCTGCTGGCGGAAGCAATGGCGCAAATCGCTGATGTACTCTTTCTTAGTCTTCTGTGTGCGCTTCACATATTTGTTGTTGACATATTGTCCGTCGCCGTCTTTCTCAAGTTTGCGCACTACCTTGCCTATAATGATAATGGCATCGTCAGAGAATATGCTCTCGATGTATTCCAAACGTTTCAGCGCATAGGCTGTCTGATAGTTTTCAAGGAACATAATTATCTGTTGCCGTGCAAGCAAGGGCCAGCGACTATGGTGCATAATATCTTTCGTGGTCGTCTCACCCAAACCGAAAGTAACATTATCAATGAGCGACTGCTCGTTGAAGGTAAACACCACATTCTCAACAAACGATTTCCTTACGCCACTCTTGAATGAGAACGACATCGGTATGCTTCGTGCGACTATCTCGTTGCCGACTTTTTCGTATTTCACATCATCGGAACTGATAACTCGTGCTTTGCCATATCGGATAAGACGGGTGTAGATGTCCCAACCTTCGTCTGTGAAATAGCGTTTAATAGTCGTATCGTTGGTGTATGCTACTGCTTTTACTATTTTCTGCAGAGCCTCTTTCTCGTTTTTTGCAAAACCGGTGCTGATGTTTGTGCTCAAAGCCGAAGTGCCATCTAACCCGTTATCAGCCTGTCCTGCAATGGTTTGTGCGGGTGTAGTCTGAGGTTGCGTGGGTGCCTCTAAAGTATCGAGCTTTGGCAAGGCGGCTTGCTGTTTTTGTTCTGCCAACTGGGCTTTTGCTTGTTTGAGCGAGAGGTCGTAGTATGCCGATTTGACAGTCTTGCCTTTCACCACTTCAAGCACTTGTTGCACTTCGGGGTCGATATGTTTCTGCGAGCGATACATATACTCGAAGCGCACTTTCACGATGTCAATCATAGCATTGGCATACAACTCTATCTCGCCCCTTCCGTCGCGCGCACTTGTCAGTAGCGACCAACTGCGCCCGTCGTTGTAGGAATAGTCGATCGATGACACCGGCCTGCCGTGATAGCTCAGTTTCAAATCCACTATCCCGTCGTTGATGTCTGTAACTTCAAGACGGATGCCCTTCATAAGGTCGTTGAGGTGTTCTGGCAGATAGGTGATGAGGGTATGTTTTTTCCCGTCTAAATCAGTGGCTTCCGTCTCTGCAGGGTGTTGCATAGTCTTAAGTAGCGACAAAGCCCAGTAGTAACGACGGAAAGCATCGTCGAAATGCAGGTTTTGCTCTGCCCTCTGACCTTCGCCATACAACTCTAAAATCTTCTTTTTGCGCTGTTCGAAAATCTTGTTTATCTCCGAACGCTCAATGTACCTGCCTACTTTCGCATCCGGCTCCTGCTTGAGTACCATCTTGCCGGTGTTGCTCAGAGTGGCTTGTGTGAAGGTCTTTATTTTTTGCTGGAAATAACTTTTCGTATCGCTTATGCCACCGCTAACTTGCTCATCTTCCGACAGTTCCATATCGGTGCTGACCGACAGGCTTATCTGACTCAACAAGTCTGCAAGCGCATACTTGTCGGCCTCATCTTCTGTTTCAGCAGAGCCAACACCCGTTATGTAGATGTCCTGACGACTTACAATCTCTTCCCAACTTATAGCGCAAGCCGACCCTGCCACCAATAAGGCGACAAGGCTGGCAAGTAAATTTTTCATTGGTTTATTCTATGTAGTTTGCAATGGAACTTATGCTTTCTTTGAGCGGACCGTCGCCAGCAGCGTTTTTCAGAGCACGCTCTTGAATAAGGCGAGCGCGTTCTGCATCAATGATATAGTAACGCTCTACCTCAAAGCCTTTTTTCATTCCGCTTGTGGTCTGAACATCAACTGTGCGAATGACATTGTATGTGTTTGTCATCTCACCGGCAATCTCTTTTTCCACTTCGCCTACAAACATAGCCTCAAATTTCTCCATTTCGTCAGCCATTTGGTTAAGTACATTGGAGTTAACAGTGTTTTTCATTACGCTACTAATGTTGGCATAGCACTCTTGTGCGTAGTTGTGAGCGGCATTGGCAAAGGCTTTTTGTTGAGCAATGCTCTTTGAGGTACTTTGCGCTGTTCCGAATTTCTCGATGCGTTTTCTGCCACCTTCATATTGTTGCTCAAAATGCTGTTGGATAGCCATTTCAAGAGTGAGCGACGAACCGAAAATTTCGTATTTTTTCTTTTTCAAATCCTTTGCTTTTGCTTTGGCGGCTTTCTTTGCGTTAAACTTACCTGCACTGACAGGCATAGCAATCAGTAGTGCTCCTAAAAGCATAAAGAAAAAACTTAACTTTTTCATAGTGTTTATTGTTTGTTGGTTAATAATTAGCACTTTTGGTTAATAATTAGCACTTTTGCGTACAAATATAGTTTTTTTTTCTTAAATTAGCAAATATTTCATATTTTTTATAACAAAATAGCATAATCGTTCTAAATTAACTAGTATGTCTAGTATGTCTAGTATATCTAGTATATCTAGTATGTCTAGTACATCTAGAGCCTCTAAAAACTGCAAACTATCTCTTGAGAAAAATGTAAATTTCTTCAGTTAAGAGAGCAAAATTTATATAAAATCTTCAATAAAGAGAGCAAAACGCCCATACGAGATTCGCAAGAAAGTGCTCATATTTTTGGGTGAAAACTTAAATGTATTTATTCCTATTTATCAATATGCTTATTCTTGCTATTGCTTGATAATTAGTGAGATATACTGCTAATAAAGTTATTAGTAATAAATTTCTTACTAATAAATTTGTTAGTTATTGTTATTTTTATTAAATTTGCAACAAAAAAAATGAAAAGATGTATGAAAACGCCTTTTGTTTATGGTATTGCTGCTGACGAACTGCATTTTACTGACCGTGAGGAAGAAACCCGTCGTCTTCGAATGAACTTCGAAAATGGTATAAACACAATTATTATATCACCTCGAAGATGGGGTAAAACATCATTGGTCAATTATGTGGCAGAGCAGTTCAGAGCAAGAAAAGATATTCGAGTCGTCAAGTTGGACGCTTTTGCGTGTCGAACACCTGAGGATTTTTATAAAATGTTCGCTACAGAGATTATCCGTCAGACTGCTACAAAAGCAGAAGAGTGGGTTGCAAATGCAAAACGCTTTCTCTCATCGTTAGTACCGGTAGTGTCTGTATCGTCTGACCCGATGAACACTTTTTCTTTGTCAATGAAAATTGTGGATTCTAATTTTACCGAAGAAGTCCTGACCCTGCCTGAGCGTGTGGCTACCGAGAAAAATCTGCACATCGTTGTCTGTATTGATGAGTTTCAGCAGATAGGTGAATTTACTGACTCTATTACCTTTCAAAAAAAGTTGCGTTCTGTTTGGCAACACCAACATAAAACCTCTTACTGTCTTTTCGGGAGCAAACGACACTTGCTTATGTATATGTTTCAAAAAAGCAATTATCCTTTCTATAAATTTGGTGATGTCTTGTTTCTTGAACGAATACCGCTTCCTTATTGGACAAAATATATAGGTAGCCGTTTTTTAGAGGCTGGAAAAAAATCGATGACTCATTCATAAGTAATATATACGACTATGTTGATGGTAACTCTTCTTATATTCAACAGTTAGCATGGATAGTTCTAACAAGAACGCAACAAGTCGTTACAGAAGATATATTGTTAGAATCTGAGTTGGAATTGATAAGGCAGAACAATGCCTTGTTTTATGAGCAAATGAATAATCTGACATCCTATCAAATCCGTTTTCTTGTTGCTCTAATAGAATGTAATGATCAGTCTTTGAGTAGAAAGGAGTCAATTGAAGAGTTTTCTTTAGGCAGTTCTGCCAATGTGGCAAGTCTTAAAAAAGCACTGCAAAAAAAGGAAATCATTGATGTGTATGGCAATCAAACATATTTTGCTGACCCTTTGTTTCCTCATTGGTTAAAGTTGAATCTACAATCTTTTAAAATATGAAAAATATATCAAAGTTATTGTGTTTTTTGTTTCTTTTAATTCTTTCTGTAAGTAATGCACATTCTCAGCAACTGCAGATTGCTGATTTTCGTCTTGACGAAACGGAGCAAACCGCCAATCGTTCAGGCACTGAAAAGTTTGACATTGACGATAACCCTTGCGCCCTGCTTCGACTTCAGACATCGGAAAAAGGCTTCGTATTCGATGCCGGAACTATAGGTCTGTGCGAAGTTGATGAGAATCAAGTAGGCGAGATATGGGTGTGGCTTCGCCCCAATACGCGTTTCTTATCAATTCGGCACGCAAAGTTGGGTACTATCAACCGCTACGAGATACCCGTGCGTATTGAAGGCAAACGAACTTATTATGCCCGTTTGATTAGCGGCAGGATAACAACCGTTGTCGAAGAAGCCGTAACACAACAGTTGGTGAAGTTCTATGTTGAGCCCAAAGATGCTATGGTGTTTCTTGATAATCAGATGCTTACTATTAACGATGGCTTCGGCTATAAGATGATGCGCTTTGGCACCTATGACTATCGCATCGAACTTGCCGACTACCACCCCTCTGTAGGTAAAGTTACAGTGAATGACCCTGACCGCCCGCACGAGGTGCGCGTCAAACTGCGCCCTGCCTTCGGGTGGATACAGATTGAAGCAGGCGAAGCAGACGGCGGAGTGGTGTATATTGACAACCGTCGTGCCGGTACAGCACCGCTCCGTTCCGTAAACCTTGCGAGTGGCATTCATAGCATCCGTATCGTAAAAGACAAGTATGCACCGTGGGAACAGAAGGTAACCGTCGAAGACGAGAAAACTGCCACCGTCCGCCCTCGGCTGACTGCGCAGTTTGCAAGAGTTACTTTTGTTGTTGAAGGATATGAAGGTAGAGATTCTGACCTTCGTCAGAATGAGGTAAACCCTCATCCTGAACTTGTTTCAGGATCTCAAGCCGAGATTTATATCAACAACCAAAAGCGGGGCACGGGTAGTGTAACCGATGATTTCGGCTACGGACCATACCTTATTGAATGTCGCCAACCCTCGCATCGCACCACTACCCGCAATGTGGAGATAACTGCCTTGCATCAGAATCAGACTATCACGCTGCAAGCCCCTGTGCCTATCTATGGCAGACTGTTCGTGGAGAGCAATGCCCCTGACGCACTTATTTTTATCGATGGCAAAGAGCAAGGCAGAGCACCTATGCAGATAAATAAAGTCTTGATAGGTCAGCATACCATAACTCTCAAAAAACAAGGCTATGCCGATGCTTCTTCTACGGTCAATGTAGAAGAAGGCAAGACGCAGAATGTAAGTATCACCTTGCAGAACTCGTTTAGCGTTACGCTCAGTTGTGCAAACAAGAACGCACATATCTATCTTCGTTCAAAGGGCGAGAAAGATTTTAGGGAGTTAGGCATAGGCTCGTGGCAGGGTCAACTCGCCTTGGGCGACTATGAGGCTGTAACTGCCCTTGAAGAACATACTGACGGAGCAACTGCTTTTACTGTTCGGAGTACCGCTGACAATCGTATAACTCTCAACCCGCCACAACCTAAGGTTTTAGAAAAGAAACCTGTTACTGTCAAAGGAGTAACCTTTAATATGATTTTCGTAAAAGGCGGCAGTTTCTTGATGGGCGCAACTTCCGAACAAGGTAGCGATGCTGAAAGTGATGAAAAGCCTACACATCAAGTTACTTTAAGCGACTATTATATAGGCGAAACGGAAGTAACGCAAGAACTCTGGCAGGCTGTGATGGGTAGCAATCCGAGTTATTTCAAGGGAAATAGCAACCCTGTTGAGAAAGTCAGTTGGAACGACTGCAAAGAGTTTGTTAGCAAATTAAACAAACTGACCGGAATGACTTTCCGTTTGCCGACAGAAGCGGAGTGGGAGTATGCCGCCCGTGGCGGACAAAAGAGCAAAGGTTATAAGTATTCAGGAAGCAATAACTTGAGAGATGTGGCTTGGTATGGTGGTCAATGGAATGGCAATACCTATGATAATGGTAATAGTGGAGAAAGGACTCACGCTGTTGCCACCAAACAGCCCAACGAGTTAGGCATATACGATATGTCGGGTAATGTATGGGAATGGTGTCAAGATTGGTACGGTTTATATTCGTCTTCTGCACAAACCAACCCGCAGGGTGCTTCGTCGGGATGGTACCGTGTGTATCGCGGCGGTAGTTGGGTCTACGGTGTGTATCGCGGCGTTAGTTGGGACTACGGTGCGTGGAGCTGTCGTGTCTCGCATCGGGGCGGCAATAATCCTTCTAATCGCGACGACTTTCTGGGCTTGCGGCTTGTCATGCTCCCTTAGTTTATTATGAGTTTGTGTTAACTAAAAATCAAGAAATACTTGTAATAAACAGAAGAACACCTGTATTACTTTATATTTGGAGTAATCAAACACGAGTGCTTTTGTGCCACCTCAAAGGCAGGGTTAGTAGGCTTAGGCTCGAACGCCCTGCCTTTGTTTGTTATTCTCTAAACTCGTCTTGTAAGTATCCGTTGATTCCATAAAGGGGTACATTCTCCATCCAGTCTTGGTCTGTATATGGTAGAAGGGAAAAACGAACACCCTTGAGTTTCAATTGAGCGAAATCGTTGTTGATGAAATTATAAAGAGATTTTGAATGTACGACATTTCCTGCCTTAACTTCTATCGGAATAGTTCGATTTGGAGACTCTATGAGAAAATCTATTTCCATCTGCGAATTGTCTTTGCTATAATAGAATGTCTGACGAGGAAAGATTGTGGCGGTATCTGCTATAATTTGTTGTAATACAAAATTTTCAGTAAAAGCACCTTTGAATTCCGTAAATATATCCATTCCGAGTAAAAGGTCTTTAGGTCTGATGCCTGACATACATGCAAGAAGACCGCAGTCTAATAAATAAATCTTAAAACCATCTGATTGGTAAAATTTTAGAGGCTGTTTTGGCATGGAAATCTGTTGAACTTTATATACTATTCCCGCATCACACAACCATTGAAGTGCAATCTCAAACTCATTAGCGCGTGCTCCTTTTTTGAGAAGTCCGAAAATGAATTTTTTGTTTTCCTTACTTAACTGCGCAGGAACGCTATTCCAAACAAGGTGAATACGCTGTGCCAAGACTTTGGTATGTTTGGCTATATCTCGTTCGTATGCATCTATAATGTCGCTTTGTATTTTTCTTACTGCAGTTGTATCTTTAGTATTCACCCATTCTTGGACAGCCTCCGGCATTCCACCGCAAAAGTAATACTGTCGTAATAGATTTGTTAATGTCTCTGAAGAGGTGCTTAAACTTTCCCATTTTTGTGTTTCAACACTTTCGCATAATTTATGGCGATTATTGGCATATAAAAACTCAATGAAACTCATTGGGTACAATCTTAAAGTATCGATTTTACCTACAGGATAACTTTCATCTTCTTTAAGTGAGATACCCAGTAAAGAACCTGCAACAACAATATGAAGTTCTCTTTTTTCTTCACAAAAGTATTTTAGTACGGACAGTCCATTATGAGTTTCTTGTATCTCATCAAAAAATATCAATGTTTCCCCGATAATAATTTCTGTTTCATACTCTTGCCCAATATCATACAATATCCGTTCGATATTAAAATCACGGAATAGAGCCGTTACAAACGAGTTATTATGGCAGTTGATATATATAAATTTGGAAAACTCTCGATGTCCAAATTCCTTTAATATATATGTTTTACCAACCTGTCTTGCTCCAAGTAATATAAGAGGTTTGCGATTTGCAGAGTCTTTCCATTGCAGAAGTTGTTTGTAAATAGAGCGTTGCATAATGTTATTTGTTTATAATTTTTGCAAAAATACATTTTTTTTGTGAATAAAACAAATAAAACAACATTTTTCTTGGGGAATATTTTGAAAAAACAACATTTTTCTTGGGGTATAATTTGAAAAAAACAACATTTTTCTTGGGGAATGTTTTGGAGAATTTATGCCTACTTTCAACTTTTGAAAAATTTTCAAAAGTTGAAAGTGGTGAAATTTTTGTCAAATTGAAATGTTTTTTGTATTTTTGTGGCAAATAGCGTTATAAGTAGTGTAAAATTATGAATTTGAGAAGCATAATAATACTTTTTTTGCTTCCTTGCATATCTTTTGTAAGTTCGCAAAATCTGCAAATCACCAATTTCCGTCTTGCCGATACTGACCAATCTGCCAATCGTCCGGGCTCGGAAGTGTTTGATATTGACGACAATCCGTGTGCTTTGCTTCGACTTCAGACCACAGAAAAAGGCTTCACTTTTGATATGGGAACAATAGGCTTCTGTGAAGTTGATGAAAATCACACGGGTGAAGTGTGGGTGTGGCTTCGTCCGAATACGCGCTTTATTTCCGTTCTGCATCAGAAATTAGGTTCGCTTATGCGTTATGAAGTGCCTGTCCGTATTGAAGGCAAACGAACTTATTATGCCAATCTTGTGAGTGGCAGACACCACGAGTATGTAGAAGAGGCGGTAACACAACAGTTCGTGAAGTTCTTCGTAGAACCCAAAGATGCAATGGTTACGCTTGATAATCAGTTGATTCAGTTGACCGACGGTTATGGCTACAAGATGATGCGTTTTGGTGAGTACTACTATCGTGTTGAACTCGCCGACTACCACCCGTCGGTAGGAAAGATAAAAGTCAACGATTCTGAAAAACCACAAGAGATACATGTCAGTCTGAAACCCGCCTTTGGTTGGATAGAAGTGGTTAGCGGTGTGGCTGATGGTGCAAGCGTGTATATCGACAATCGTGCCGTTGGCACAGCCCCGCTCAAAACGAGAAGACTCTCAAGTGGCGAACATACAGTGAAAATAGTGAAAGACAAATATGCAACTTGGCAACAGACCGTTACAGTTCAGGACGAAAAAACCGAGACTATCCGCCCGCAACTTGAAGCGCAGTTCGCTAAAGTTACTTTTGTTGTTGAAGGATATGAAGGTAGAGATTCTGACCTTCGTCAGAATGAGGTAAACCCTCATCCTGAACTTGTTTCAGGATCTCAAGCCGATATCTATATCAACAATGAAAAGAAGGGGCAGGGTAGTGTAACCGTTGAGATGGGCTACGGACCTTGTCTGATTGAATGCAAGAAACCATCACATCGCACAACAAAACGCGACATAGAGATAACATCTGCATATAAGGGACAAACTATTCAGTTGCAGGCACCGGAACCTATATACGGGCGACTTATTGTAGAGACATCGGTGCCTAACGCTACCGTTTATGTAGATTCCGAATTGGCAGGTACCGCCCCTCTGCAACTTAGCAGAGTGCTTGTAGGCAAACGGACGATAACGCTTAAAAAACAAGGTTATGCTGATTGTACTAAGACTGTAATCGTAGAGGAGGGCAAGACGGCGAGCGTCAGTATGGATATGCAAAACTCTGCTACCGTATATCTTAGTTGCGAAAAGCAGAATGCGCAGATATTTATTCGCAGAAAAGGTGAAGCAGATTATCGCTCTTTGTGCTATGGAACATATAACGGCGAACTTGAATTAGGTGAGTATGAAGCCAAAACGACAGCCGCAAATTGCAAAGACGGTATAACGACTTTTGTTGTTGAGGCTTCAAGAAACAATCGTATAACGCTCAATCCACCTAAATCAAAAGAAGTTGTTAAGAAAACCATAACTGTCAGTGGCTTAAGTTTCAAAATGATAAAAGTAGAGGGGGGCAGTTTCACGATGGGTTGTACTCAGTCTGATTGTGAGAAGGCTGAGAGACCTGCCCATGAGGTGACGGTCGGCACTTTCTATATAGGCGAGACCGAAGTTACTCAGGGCTTGTGGCAGGCGGTTATGGGGAGCAATCCGAGTTCGTCGCAAAAAGGGCGAAACTACCCCGTTGAGCAGGTTAGTTATAACGACTGCTTGGATTTTATCAGCCGTCTTAATCGCTTGACAGGTATGACTTTCCGTTTGCCGACCGAAGCCGAATGGGAATATGCCGCTCGTGGCGGTCAGCAAAGTGAGGGATATAGGTATGCTGGTAGCAATAGTCTTCACGAAGTTGCGTGGTACAAGTTTAACAGCAGTTCGTCAATTCATCCTGTGGCAACGCTCAACCCCAACGAGTTAGGTATCTACGATATGTCCGGCAATGTGTCGGAGTGGTGCAAGGACTGGTATGGAAGTTATAATTCCGCCTCTATAACTGACCCGACGGGGGCTTATTCGGGGTCTAATAGAGTCATAAGAGGCGGCAACTGGTACAGCAGTGCCGACTTCTGCCGTGTGTCAAGCAGGAGTTTTTTTCAACCCGGTAACAGAAACTATTTTTTCGGTTTGCGTTTAGTGTTAGTTGAAAGATAAAAGTTATGAATATGAGTTTGAAGAATATATTTTTAGTGCTATGTGTGTTTGCTGTCAGCGTTCTGAGTGCGCAGAAACTGCAAATCACCAATTTCCGTCTTGACGATACTGACCAATCAGCCAATCGCCCGGGCTCGGAAGTGTTTGATATTGATGATAATCCGTGTGCCTTGCTTCGCTTGCAGACTGTGGCGAAAGGTTTTACCCTTGATATGGGTACCATCGGCTATTGCGAGATTGACGAGAGTCGCATAGGTGAAATCTGGATATGGCTTCGTCCGAGAACGCGGTTTATAACTATTCACCACCCGCAGTTAGGTTCGCTCGTTAGATATGAGATACCTGTGCCGATAGAAAGCAAGCGGACTTACTATGCCGACCTTATTGCCGGCGAAGTCAAAGTGCTTGTCAGCGAGGCAGTAACGGAGCAATATGTCAAGTTTTATGTCGAGCCTAAAGACGCACTCGTAACGCTCGACGACAATGTCATCACCTTGCACGACGGCTATGGCTACAAGATGATGCGCTTTGGCGAATATGACTATCGTGTCGATTTGGCAGACTATCACCCTAACATAGGTAAGATAACAGTGAATGACCCTGACCACGCTCACGAAGTGAGAATATCGCTCAAGCCGGCTTTCGGATGGGTTGAGGTGGAACGCGGTATCGCCGACGGGGCAGCTGTGTATATTGACAATCGACTTGTGGGTAAAGCACCGCTCAAGTCGCATAACCTCTCAAGCGGGTCGCACCGAGTGAAGGTCATAAAAGAGAAATATGCACCATGGGAACAGACTGTTACCATACAAGATGCGCAAACGGTATTGCTCTCGCCACAACTAACCGCACAGTTTTCAAGAGTTACTTTTGTTGTTCGTTCAGATTCTGACCTTCGTCAGAATGAGGGAAACCCTCATCCTGAACTTGTTTCAGGATCTCAGCCTCATCCTGAACTTGTTTCAGGATCTCAAGCCGAAATATATATCAACGACCAGCGTTATGGCATAGGCAAGGTGATTGAGAACCTCGCCTATGGACAATATGTCGTAGAGGCGCGTCTGGCGGGGCATATAACTACTACCCGACGAATAGAGATAACCCCCGATTCTGAAGGGCAAGTCTTTGAACTGCAACCACCTACACCTGTCTATGGACGACTGCAGATAGAGAGCAATGTGCCTGATGCAACCGTGCTTTTAGACGGTTTGGAAGTGGGACAAGTACCTCTGCAACTCAGGCAAGTGCTTATCGGACAACATATCTTAACCCTGCAACGACAAGGATATAAGACCGAAACAAAACAAATCAACATTGACGAAAATGCTACCGTTTCGATCAGTATAGAACTGGCTAAAGCCGAACCCGAACGAAATCAGCAGAATAAGCAGAACGCTGACAGACAAGTGCTTGTAAAAGAATACAAGGTCAATGGCGTTTCCTTTACTATGGTGCAAGTCGAAGGCGGTACATTCATGATGGGTGAAGATATGAATACCGATAAGATGGCATACAAGAACGAAGGTCCTGTACATCAGGTAACACTCAATACCTTTATGATAGGCGAAACTGAAGTTACGCAGGCTCTTTGGCGGGCTGTTATGGGTACAGGTATTCGCGAGCAGGCAATGAAAGGGTCGAGCAGTACGCTCTTGCATGGCGAAGGCGACAACCTGCCTATGTATTATGTCAATTATGAAGACTGTCAGGCGTTTATAAGAAAACTCAATAGCCTGACCGGACTGTCGTTCCGCCTGCCCACAGAAGCCGAATGGGAATACGCTGCCCGAGGCGGACAGCAATCGGCTTATAAATATGCAGGAGGCGATGTTGCTACAAATGTGGCATGGTGTCAGGAGAACGCAGATGGAACAACCCATCCTGTGGCACAAAAACGGCCTAACGAACTCACTATTTACGATATGTCGGGCAATGTATGGGAATGGTGTCAGGACTGGTACGGACCTTATTCTTCTGCTGCACAGACCAATCCGCGTGGTGCATCAGGCGGTGCCTTCCGTGTGTTCAGAGGGGGCAGTTGGTATGGCAATGTTCGTCGATGCCGAGTTACAAGCCGACAAGGTAATGCACCGAGCGACCGCAGTAGCGACCTCGGATTCAGACTTGTGCTTGTGCCGTAAATTTTTGTCAAACATATATTTATTCAGGTAAAATTATGGAGTTTATATTGTCTTTTTTAGGTGGTCTGCTGTTTGCAACGGTTATTGCGTTTTTTGTAGTGCGATATGTGAAAAAAACGGCGGAAGAAGCCAATGCCAAAGCCTTGGACGATGCCCTTAAGCAGGCTGAGGCAGAAAAGAATGTGGCTGTTGCTTCTTTAGAGGCTGATTTAAGGAATGCTCAAGCCTTTTTAGAACAGACAAAAGCCGATTCGACACAACATACCAAAGAACTGCTTGAAGCAAAAGAACAAGCCAATATAGCCGCTATTGAGGCAATCGAGAAACGACATAAAGAGGCTATTGAAGCCGAACGCAAGCGTCAAGAACAGGCACTTGCCGGTATGAAAGAGCAAGTTGAGAATATAACCAACCAAATGCTCAAACAGCGTCAGCAGGAACTGCAGCAGGCTAACTCTGATAATATGAAGCAGATTGTCGATCCGCTGAAAGAGACTATCCTTAAAATGGAAACGGCTCTGAAGGAAAACAAATCAACTCAGGAGACATCTGCCGCTACTATAAAAGAGAATATCGCAACACTGCTTACCACTACAATGAAAGTGAGCGACAGTGCCGACCGATTGAGCAATGCCTTGACTGCCGAAAGCAAGACGCAAGGTAACTGGGGAGAACTGAAAATCGAAGCCCTGCTTAATGATATAGGTTTGGAAAGAGGACTTGAATATGATGTGCAAGAGTATCTGCGTGATGCAAACGGCAATATCATCATCTCTGACGAAACGACACGCCGTATGCAGCCTGATGTTATTCTGCACCTTGACGAGTCGCGCGACCTTATTATCGACTCCAAAGTGTCGCTAACGGCGTTTATAGACTATACTAATGCTGAAACAGAGCAGGAACGGACTGTAGCACTTGCCGCACACCTGAAAAGTATTAGAAACCATGTCAAAGAGTTGGCTAAGAAAAACTATGCCGCTTATGTTAAGCAACCTCGCCGAAGCGTTGATTTTGTTATGATGTTTGTGCCTGTTGATGCCGCTTTAAGATTGGCTTTGATGTCAGATGTCAGTTTGTGGCGCGAAGCAATGCGCCAAGGCGTGTTTATCGTTGGAGAGCAGAACCTGTATGCCGCTATGCGGGCAGTGCAGGTTACTTGGACGGCAATAAAGCAGAACGCCAACAATCAGGCTATCTTTCAAACGGCCGAAGAGTTGATTGCTCGTGTGGGCGATTTGTTGAACCGTATTCAAAAGATAGGCAAGAAATTAGAGGATGTGCAAACGGCTTACGATGCAGTGTTAGATAAAGCACAGAAAGGACCATCGGTGCTTAGTTCCGCCCGCAAACTTATCAAACTCGGAGCCAAACCAAGCACTTTGCACCCCTTGCCCCCATCTGACGACGATGAACCGACTGCCGCCTTGCCACTTGAAGGTTGAATCGTTTAGTATTTCACCTCACCCTGCAAGTTTACGATGTGAAGTCCTCACCCTGAACTTGTTTCAGGGTCTAATTTTAATGATGTATTTTTCATTTTTGAGACGAAAAACACAAAAAAAATCAATTTTTTGGTAAAAAAATTTGTAAAATTGCAATTTTTATTGTATCTTTGCACCGCTTTTAGAGAAAAGTGTTTATGCAGGTTATGTTTTTCAATTTTAGAGAGCGTTTGTTCGGTTTGTAAATTTTGAATGTCGTCTGCAAAAACTTTTCAGCGATGACTCCGTAGCTCAGTTGGTAGAGCAACTGACTCTTAATCAGTGGGTCGAGGGTTCGAGCCCCTCCGGGGTCACACAGAATTGGCTAACAATAAGTTAGCCGATTTTGTTTTTATAAATCCCGACGAAATTCCGACAGAGTTGTGTCTCTTTTATGAAAAAAACAAGAAAACCGGTTGCTGCTTTCTTGTTTTGGTTTGAATTGGTGGTTTATAAAAAAATATCGGATGCTTCGGGAAAAGCCGATAATAGCGGAAGGAATAAAACTCGATTTATTTTTCGTAGATAGTATTGTCTTCGACACCTGCAAGTGTGAAGGCTTCTTGTCTTTCACGGCAAGTGCCACATTTGCCACAATGAACCAAGCCACCCTTATAGCAAGACCAAGTTTTTGAATAGTCAAGACCAAGTTTTGCTCCGTGTTCCACTATTTGTGCTTTAGTAAGGTTGGTATAAGGCGTGATAAGACGCACACCGTTGTATGTTCCGGCTTGGACAGCCTCGTCCATAGCACTGACAAACTCAGGTCTGCAGTCGGGGTAGATAGCGTGGTCGCCGGCGTGGTTGGCAAGCATGATGTTCTGAAGAGAGTTGTTTTCAGCAAGTCCGGCAGCGATAGCGAGCATGATACCATTGCGGAAAGGAACAACCGTTGATTGCATGTTCTGTTCATCGTAGTTGCCTTCGGGAATTGACTCTGCCCCGCTTAAGAGGGATGACGAGAAATATTGTTTGAAAAACGGCAGTGCGATAATGATATGTTTTATGTGTAGTTGCTCGCAATGCCATTTGGCAAAGGCAAGTTCTTTTTCGTTATGATTAGCCCCGTAGTTGAACGATAGGGCAATGGCGATGCGGTCTTGATATTCGTAGAGCATCGTGGTGGAGTCAAGTCCGCCTGACAAGACAAGTAGAGAGTCTTTCATTTGTTCATTTGTTAAATTGTTCGGCAATGCGTTTTTTTAGCAGTTCTTGGTGTTCAGTGTCAGCATAATTGGCAAACGGACGAATACTTATTCCGCCACGAGGGAGGAAGATACCTTCCACTTCAAGATATTTTGGATTAAGAAGTTTGACAAGGTCTTTCATTATGATATTGACACAGTCTTCGTGGAAGTCGCCGTGGTTGCGGAAACTGAAAAGGTACAGTTTGAGCGATTTTGACTCAACCATTTGTATGTTAGGAATATATCGTATGATGATATGTCCGAAATCGGGTTGCCCTGTCATAGGGCAGAGTGAAGTAAATTCTGGACAATCGAAGGTTACTACATATTCGTTTTCAGGGTGTTTGTTGACGAACGACTCAAGCATCTGAGGTGCATAGTCGGTAGGGTATTGTACTTTACGATTGCCTAAAAGGCTTATTCCGTCAAGTTCTTGTTTTGTTCGCATAATTTTATTTTATATTTTTGTTCTGAGAGTGTAATCATTTGCAGACAGTGGTAGTAGTTCCAACAGCAGGTATCACCTTTGTTTTCAAACTGTTGTCTTGCTTTTACGAGATGCAGATATGCTCTTTTTTTGTTTCCCCCTAACCATCTTGGTCGGTAGAAGAGCAGGTTTGCGTTCATTGTTAGTGCCATTGTTGATAGCGAGTCGGCTTCGAGTGCTTCATCGGCAAAGCGTAGTGTGCGTCTTGCGCTTCTTGCGAGGTGAGACTTATGAATCTTCAAGTCGTAGGCATAGAAGGCTGATTTGTATGCAAGCAGGTCGGCGTGAGTGAGAACAGTATCTAAACCATTGATATGTTTTTCGAAACGCGACAAAAATGTTTTTGCTTCGTCTTTTTCGCGGTCAATACAAACAGCGACATATCCGTATTCGTAATTCAAGTATTTCAGTTTCTCGCTTGTTGTGAGGCTGTCAAAACGGGTGTTAGTCAGATAGTTTTCCCATACTTGCATATTGTTGTTTATATAAGCTTGCAACAAAGAGTCCTGACAATCGGCATTAACAGTCATACCGATTGTCAGGGCTAACAATGTTATAAGTGATATAAGTTTTCTCATTTTGATAACGCAGGTAGTGAAAACTGCCAATTTATTTATTTCTTTGCACCTTTCTCAAGCAGAAGTGTCTGTGTGGGTTGGTCGCAAACCTCGGCAGGACCGTAGTATTGAATAGGTCCGGGGAAGATGTAGTTCATGTGCTCGCTTGCCCATTCTTCGCGGTGTGCAGCAAAGTACTTAAACGGTTTGTCGTCAAGGCGAACGAGTGCTTTTTGTATAACTGGTTTCATTTTGCCGTTACGGCGTTCCATGTTCATCATCATAGTGATGGGTACACCGCCTGCCAGCCACTGGTCAGCGGGTGCTGTGAGGTTACGAACGAGCGACATATATCCGGTCTTGCCCGAAGCGATAAGCACAGACGCTGTTATACCGATAGAGTAGCAGTAGTCGGCATCGAAGTTAGAAGGCACTGCGCAACGACCTTCGTAGCCGAAGAAGTGGTTGAGGGCTGAGAACTTGCCTTTATATTTGCCTTCGCCCTTGAGTGTAGCAAGGCGTTTTTGTACCATCTCGATAAGCATTTTTTCGGTTTCGATAAGCGATACTTGCACATTGCCGTGCGGGTCGCGGTCCATAGTGAGTTGTCGTGCGATACCTTTGGGCAGGTCACGGTAGATAGCACGACTCTCTTCTGAAAGTGCGCCTTTGACGAATTGGCGTTTCTCGTCGTCGGTGTCGAGTGCGAGGAACTCATCGTTGTGTGCGGCAAGAAGGTCGTTCAACTCTGCTATAAGTCGTTTCATTGCAGGGATGAACTCGATAAGTCCTTCCGGAACGAGTATAGTACCGAAGTTAAGACCTTTGTCTGCACGGGCAACAATGACATTTACTATCTGTTCAACGATGTCGCTGAGAGTCATGTTCTTAGCCTGCACTTCTTCCGATATAAGGCAGATGTTGGGTTGTGTCTGCAATGCACATTCGAGTGCTATATGGCTTGCCGAGCGTCCCATAAGACGGATGAAGTGCCAGTATTTCTTTGCAGAGTTGGCATCACGCTGGATGTTACCTATCAGTTCGGAATATACTTTGCAAGCAGTATCGAAGCCGAAACTTGTCTCAATCATTTCGTTTTTGAGGTCGCCGTCGATGGTTTTTGGGCAGCCTATGACTTGAATGCCGGCTTTTTTTTGCAGATAGTACTCAGCAAGCACGCATGCGTTGGTGTTACTATCGTCGCCACCAATGATAACGATAGCGGTGATACCGAGTTTGCGGCACACTTCGATACCATTGTCAAACTGCCATGTCTCTTCAAGTTTTGTACGACCTGAACCGATGATGTCGAAACCGCCGGTGTTGCGATATTCGTCAATAATATCTTTTGTCAGTTCTTTATATTTACCATCAATAAGTCCTGAAGGTCCGCCGAGGAAACCATAGAGTTTGCTTTCGGGGTTGATGCGTTTAATACCGTCGAAAAGACCGGCAATCACATTGTGTCCGCCGGGGGCTTGTCCGCCGGAGAGTATAACACCTACATTAACGGCAGGCATATCTTTTTTCTCGCCTTCCACAAGGTCAATAACGGGCAGACCATAGGTGTTAGGGAAAAGTTTTTTTATTTCTTCTTGGTCGGCTACCGATTGAGTAGGCTGACCTTCACGAAGGCTCATAAAGCCTTTGAGAGAGCGTGGCACTTTGGGCTCATAAGATGCACGCGCGATTTGAAGTGGACTTTTTTGCATAGTTATAATTGTTAAAATAATTTTGTTTATTGTTTGATAATGACCTTCTGCCCTTTGCGTACATAGACGGTACCCGGTTGCAACTTGTCGATTGGTACGGGCATACCGAAGACGGTGTAGAACTCTTGATCGGCTTCATCTCCTGTCAGTACGGTTTCCAATCCTGAACCTTTAGGTGGTTTGATACCGAAGACGAACTCGCTACGATATCCTGCGTAGTTTGTTCCGTCGGGGTTGAGGTTGTTGAGGTAGAAATGTCCGTTACCATCACCGCCCCATCCCCAGTTGACATGGAATAGTACTGCTTCTACATATCCGTCGGAATCGAAGATGTCATCGCCTTCGTATAAGCCTTTATAGCCATCGATAACAAAAGCGTGTCCGCTATAGCCGGGTGCACCTGCAAAATACACGGGTCTGCCTGCTATGAACTCATCTTGCAGAGTCGGTACCCAGTCGGAGTAGTCGCGTTTGTCGCCATAGCCTTCTACATACTGCGCAGACTTGTCATATCCGAACACATTGACTAAAGCCGGCTGTACGCGTTCGGAGTGGGCACTACTACCGTCGAAGTCGTATTCCATCTGAATTGAGACACCACAAGCATACATCAGCCTTGCTACAGCTTTGGCTTGTGCTGCCGTGTAGTTGCTACCTTTGTAGGAATGTAGTATGAGATTCCAGTCAAACGGAATGGTATCCAACTTGACATCATACACTTTTTCGGTAGAAGTAACGCCATAATGATAAACGCCTGTACCTTTTTTCGGGTACTTGTAGTATGTAAAAATCTGTGCCATAGCGGTTGCCACACAGCCTGTTACGGTATGTGCATTCCCAACAGACGGGCACATGTTGTTGTAAGGTTTTGTTTGGTTGAAAGCGATGTCGTCAAGCAGTGCCGGCACTTCCTCTGGCATACTGCTTTGCCTGTTTTGGTCAAGTTGAGGGAATAGTTGCTCGGCAGTAAAAGTACCGCTGTTCAAAAGTTCAAGAGCACGGTTGTATGACTGTAAGATATTTTGCAGGTTGTCAGGCACTTGGTCGCACCAGTTGCTATTGTCGGAAAAACCGAGAATGCGTGGCATACGGTCGTCCGAAGATACGAGAACAAACCCTTCGCCCTGCTGCGGTTCAACCAAATAAAATGCTTGCTCTACCGTGTTTTCCGAAACAGTTAATGCGCTTGTAGTGATAGGTTTGAGAGGTCTGACTTTTAAGTCTTTTTTGCCTTTAAGGGCCTTACCTGCAATATTCATCACTTCGTCCATACTCCTTTGTTCTGCAAAAGAGCATGGGGCGAACATTATTGCGCACAAAACTGCTAAAACACATACTGCGCTCTCTACTTTCGACTTTTTCATAGTTACTTTGTTTTTTTCTTACAAAATTACATTTTTTTTTCAAATTATGCAAATTTATTCGCTATTGTCTTATCTGACAATAAATTTTGCACCTTTTTGCAGAACCACTCCCTTGTACTCTCCCGAAAGGACAGCATCAATATTTAGAGGCATTCCGAGAATGTCATACACAGGCTTGTTTGGGTCAAGTCCTTTTATGTTCTCTTGCATATCTGACAAATCCGACCCCGGGTTTTCAGTGTCAACCCATTCGTATTCAGTGGCATTTTTCAGTCCGGGTAATTCAAAATACGGTTCTAAAGTACCGTAAATCAAGATTTTTCTGCCGTAGTTGTCAGGATTGGTGAACACACCGACTTCTTTTCTTATGTTTCCGTTGTTGGGCAGTTGTACGGGTACGAAATGACCTGCTTTCACCTCCTCTTCGGTTGGTTCGGCTGTTGTTCCAAGAGCGATAGAGGTATCGTCTTTTGCAGGGGTTTGCAAAGCAGATTTGGTGTTTGGTCTGCCCCAGATATAACCAACTATCCACGCCTTGTCGTGTAAGGCATTGTTGAGTGCCAAGACATCTTCAACCGTATAAGGGTTCTCTTTTGTTCCGTCAGCACCACTCACGGCATCTGTAACTTGGGCTTTGACTGCAACAGTTTTCTTAATGCCGTTGGCAGAGATATCAACTATTGCCGAATAGTCGCCTACTGTAGCGGTGAAGAGTTGTACTTCTATTGTTCCGCCATCGCGATTGAGCGATTTAACAAACTTAAAAGCTTCGCCATCGGTTGTTATATCAACATTCAAATCTTCAGTCAGGTTATATGCCTTTACTTCAATCTTTTTGGGTTCAACACCGGCATCTCTGAGTATGACACCGAAGTCAATATCTTCAGAAACGGATATGGCCGGGTTTTTAGCCACTTCGTCGGAGTAATAGAACTCGATGGAAGTGATACGAAGTTGTCCCACTGATGCCGTCATCGTGAAGTCGGTTATCTTGCCGGTCGCTGTGAGTTTGCCTTGTTCGCCGTTGTTGTCGGAAGCAACGATTATTCCATCGCCTACATTGGTGGTATAGGTGGCGTTCAGCAGGTTCTCCATTTCTGATTTGCCTCCTACAATAACTATATTGACAAGCACAGAATCGATAGTGCCGACACTTTTTGCTGCTATGATTTGCAGAGTCTGGTTCTTGTACAGGCGCAGATCGTCGTAGGTGTCTTCAACCCAATTATCGCCTTTTCCCGGACCTTTGGTTTGTATGATGCTGAAGTGCTCTGTGGTGTAAGTACGCTGTTTGTCGCCTTCTGTACCACCATTGGGGATATGTGTGAAGACCTCTTTCTCTGATGCAAAAACGATTGCCGAAAGAAGAATAAAACTGAAAACTGAAACTATCTTTTTCATATTTGTTATTTGCTTATTGTTATTCCTAAAACATTCAATTTTCTACCGTCTGGCAGGATAATAACAACTTGCCCGTTTTGAAGAACTTTGCGCACTTGACCTTTGTTTTGGTTGTTTGTTTCTTGTTCCAAACCGGTAGGTATTTTCTCTTCGAAGTGTCGTACATAGACATACATCATCT
Source organism: Paludibacteraceae bacterium (assembly GCA_017480285.1). Lineage (GTDB taxonomy): Bacteria > Bacteroidota > Bacteroidia > Bacteroidales > Paludibacteraceae > Colicola. Next base: position 57,448 of record JAFVAX010000078.1, read on the forward strand.
TGCCGTCAGCAAACCCTGCTTTGTATGGTCTGATATAGCCGTTTTGCGGGTTGTATTTGATATATGCGTTGGTGTTCCCGACATTATGTACATAAACTCCGTTTTCATCGGCAAGGAATTCCCAAACCTTGTTGTTCTGTGTGTTGGCTTCAACAAAAGTGTTTGAGTTTTCTGCAAGTGCTTTTGTCGACCCTACGGGTGTTAGCGTAAATCCGCCTTGTGTTGTGGCAAGAACAAGTCTTACTGCTTCATCCCCTGCAGCGGCATCATCGGTAACGGTGATGTTTTCAGTGAGTGAAACAAGTTGTTTGCCCTCAAGTTTGCCTGCTACGACGCTGACTAATTCGCTATTGGCATCTAAGAATCTCGTTGCCAAAATAATAGTGTCTTTGTCTTGAAGTTCTGTCGGCATTGTTACTTTTGCAAACATCTGTGCACCAACGACATTGACGGTTATTTGTGCTTGCTTTCCGTCTATGGTAGCAGTGATAACAGCCGTACCTTCCTGCTTTCCGCTGACGATACCGTCTGAACTAACAACAGCCACTTGTTCGTTGTCGGAAGTGTATGTAATCTCATTCTCTTCTGCCGCCGAAGAGGGCATTACAACAGGTTGTAGTTGCACGCTACTTCCAATCGTCAAACTAAGCGATTCTTGAGCAAAGGCGATGCTCTCAACACTTGTCGCAACGACATTTATTGTGCATTGTGCACTTATCTCTTCATTGCTTTCTGCCGTTGCTGTCAAGACGGTTGTACCTAATGCTTTTGCTGTTACCTGACCGTTTTTATTGACGGTTGCGATGTCGGTATTGTCAATACTCCAGAGAACTTTCTGATTAGCCCCGCTTGGCAAAACTGTTGCTGTAAGTGTCTGTTTCTCACCTATATGCATTGTCAGTTCGCTCTGAATCTGAATACTTTCAGCCGCAGGCACATTGATGATTACTTCGGCTGTTGCTTTTACTTCAGGCACTTTCACCGACGATACGGTTATTGTAACCTTTCCTGAGATAAGCGGAGTGAGAACACCATTGGCATCTATAGTGGCGTATGCCTTGTTGCTTGATTCCCATAAGAGCGACTTATCTGCTGCGTCTTGCGGGGTGAGTGTGAGGTGTTCTGCAAGGTTGAGTGTCTCACCAAGATTGACATTGTAGGTCTCGGCATCAAAACTAAGGTCTGTCAGCTTGACGGTATTCGCAATAAGAGTAATGTCGATAGGGAAATAGCCTTCCATCGGGTCAAGAGCAATGTCTTGTGTGAGATACTCTAACTCTACTTCAAGAACGCCTTCAAAGTCTAACTTTCCGTTGTAGGTGAGCGTTATGGTACCGCTCTGGCGGTCGCCGGTGCTCTCGACTATGATGTATGGTGCGTCTGCACCACCTGCTGTCCAAACGATGTCGTCTGTGAGATATTCGGCGGTATAACCTACGGTAACGGATTTTGTCTCGCCTTTCTCAACAGTACCGAAATCAATAGTTCCGTCAAGTGTAACCGAACTTGTAAAGATGTGGGCATCACTTATTTTCTTATACAGGTTGGGCAACTCTCCTGCCGTCTCGCTTGCGTATGGCTTGAAGCGGTCGTTGTTGGCAAACTGAACGGGGAAACTATCGTCGCTCGGACGGCGTACCCACGCTTCGCCATCGGTTACATCGATAGCCCAACCTGCAAGGTGTTCTTTGTCGGTCTCTCCGTAAGTGAAAGCACCTTTCTCACCTACATAAAGCAGCAATCGATCGCCGGTGTCAGTATTGGTGAATTGCCAATTACCGTTATATTTGCTCATTGTGAAGGTCTGGGCTGTCTCAGGCACTTCCATTGTGCCTTTTTCTGCATCTACCTTGACATCTTCGGTTATTGCCGGAAGGTATGTTTGATATAGCGGACCGCCTACACATGCCTTACTTTCCATTGCAAAAACGACAACATCACCTTCTTTCAGTTCGCTTGTAGTGTTGATTTTTTGGAAAGTGGTGGTAGTGCCGATAATAGCATCTCTGGTTACATTAACTTTCACAGTGATGATTTTCTCAACCTCGTCTGCCCAGTTTGACGCATATCCCCAAATACGCACTTTGCCTTCGAAGCTGTCGGATACTTCGGCGTAATAACCTATAGATAAGTCATATTCATAAACTTTCTTTGCACCATAGCCGATGTAGAAGGGCATCGAACTTTGGATAAAGAAGTTGTCCTCGCCTTCAACAATTTCAGCCCATAAGTAGCCTCCGTCGGGAAGTCCTGTCCAAGTAACATGTACATACGCAGAGTCCATTATGGCTTCTTGACCTTTTATGCTGACCGTACCGAAATCCAAGTCGTCAGCAAAGATGGCATCTTGTGCTTTAGCGCTTATTGCCAAAGTTAGCAAACAAGCAAAAAGAGTAAAAATTTTTTTCATGGTAACAATATTTTGGTTTTTTTATGTTTCTTTTTCGATAACAATACAAATATACTAAATTTTTGTCAAAATAGCAAATAAAGATTCAAAATTTGCAAATAAAGATTCAAAATTTGCAGATTTTTCACCTTCAATCATCGTGCACTCCGGTGGCATTCTTGCCACCGCCATATCCGTTCATACGCTTACCGATGCTAACCTTTCAAAAATTATCTCAAAAATAAAAGAAAATATCAATTCTGAAGAAAAAACACCGATTTTCAACAAAAAATGAGCATTTTTATCATAAAAATAACTGTTTTTCCTTTATTTGCGCAGATTCTATTAATAATCGCTGCTATCTTTATAATACCGCTAAATGCTTATCTTTCAACAAAATATAGTAACTTCCGAAAACATAAAAATGGGACACTTTAACACTTTAACACTTTTTGAAAGGTAAAAATACCCCCACACCCCCAAACCAAAACTATAGTATAAGGATTTTATTATATATATAGTCCCCCCTATAAACTTTTTTTTCAAGCAAAAATCAAAATAAGCAATCCCACTAAAAAAACTGTTAAAGTGTTAAAGTGTTATAGTAGGGGAAAACAAAAAGAAAAAGAAAAAGGAAAAAGAAACAAAGCATAGAGCAAAAGCACACTAAACAAAATAACACTTTCACACTTTAACTCAATGCATCCTCAAATCCTTGATTTATTTTTTGCTAAACCCGTCCAATCTGTGGGAAATAATATCCGTCAAATCCGCTGGAAATCAACTTTTTCTTTCATTATTGTGATTATTTTTGTGCAAATGTTTTTAATAGACTCGGAAACTTTAATTATTCAAAAAGTTTTCAAATTTTTGGAGTTTTCGATTTTTTTTATTACCTTTGCACCGTTTTTTGAATTAAGTGTCAAAAAACAAATGATTTTTTTGTTTATTTGATAATTGATAGCAACTGAATATCAATGTGATAGCAACTGAATATCAATGCGATATTAACTATTAATTATTAAGTATTAACTGTTTTAGTGTTATGGAAGATATAAAGCAAAACATTTTGGAGACATCGCTTGAACTTTTCAAGCAATATGGTATCCGTAGTGTGTCAATCGATGATATATGTCGTCGGTTGGGTATGTCTAAAAAGACTTTCTATCAGTATTTTCCGGGTAAGACAGAGTTGGTGGAAGAAGTCTTGTTGTTCCTGCAGCAGCGGTCGCTTGAGTGCGCACATAAATACACTGAAGGGAAGTCGGCACTCGAATGTGTGCGTTTGCTTCAAAAAGTACATTCCAACATCGAAGATGTACACGACAAACCCACCTTCCACTATGATTTGCAAAAGTACTATCCAAAGCAGTATAAGCAGCACTTGCATAACATTCACAACAACATCCGACACATTCTTGAGCAACATTTGCGTCAGGGAATAAAAGAAGGCTTGTATCGTAAGAGTTTGGATGTCGAGATGTGTGCTACGATGTATTCGCTGATTCAGTATATGTTTGTGCAGAACGAGAATGAACTGAAATCTGTTGATGTGAAGCGGCTTATGAGTTTTGCCATTTCTTCATTTTTCCGTTCGATTGTTTCAACAGAGGGTGCTGAATTGCTGAAAAATGAGTTTCCTGAAAAAAACTAAAATCTATTTATAAGGTATGAAAAAGAATTTAATCAACAAACAAAGACTACTGACTTGCATCTTAGTGGCACTGTTGCAGTGTTTTGCTATAGGTGTTGTGGCGGCTGACCATGTTATGTCGGCTACCCGCCATCAAGAAGCAGAGCAAGTGTCTGATACCCTGTCCTTGTCTTTGAGTGAAGCCCGCGATTATGCAGTTAGTCGTAACCGTTCGCTCAAGAACGCCTCGCTTGCAGTGCAGGAGGCATACGCACAACGCTGGCAGACAATAGCGCAGATGCTACCATCGGTAGATGCTAACTATTCGTACAGCAACTATTTAGGATACAGTGCCGAACTAAACACCGCTATGGGTAGTTTTCAAGTGGCAATGCCTAATGTGGGGGCATGGTCAATAACCGCTGCGGTAGGAATAAACGGTCAAGGTATAGTAGGTGCTCTGCTTCAAAACCTTGCTATTGATATGAAAAAAATAGCATTGGAACAGTCCGAAACAGAACTTAGAGGCGGAGTGATGAACAGTTACATAACTATACTTGCACTCCATTCTATTTCCAATCTGTTGGATTCAACCCTTCTGAACATACAGTCGCTTGAGCAGATGACTCAGAATGCAGTCAATGCAGGAGTGGCAGAGCAGACTACCGTTGACCAGATACATGTGCGTGTCAACACATTGAAAAACAGTATCAATGCACAGCAGCGAAACATCGAACTTGCGACCAATGCACTGAAAGTGCAACTCAATGTGCCTGCCCAAACACAACTCACACTCACTGATGAAATCGACAATCTTTTGTCGTCAGAGCAGATCCTTCAACTCTTGGGAGAGCAGTTTGTAATCGACCATAACTTGAACTATCAGTTGCTCAAGAAATCAACCGATCTGGCTCGTCGTCAGGTGCATCTCTCGGCTTGGGCTTACGGACCTACAGTCAGTCTTGCCTACAACTATTCAAAGCAACATTATTATGGCGAAGGCGGTATGCGTATGACCCCGCCTAATGTCATTCAGTTGGGTGTCAGCATTCCGTTGTGGTCAAGTGGCAAACGCGCTGCGGGTGTTGTTGAGAAGAAAATAGCATACGAAGAAGCAAAGAATACTTTGGCTGAGACAACCGACAACCTCGGCATTCAGTTCCAACAACTCAGGTTCAACCTGCAAAACAACTACGAGACTTACCTGAACGAAAAGGAAAACATAGAAGTTGTAAGGCGTGTGTTTGAAAGTACGGCTAACAAATTCCGCTGGGGTACTACCTCGAATGTGGACCTTACAAACGCTTCAAACGACCTTATATCCGCTCAATCTACTTATATCCAGGCAGTGATGTCGCTTGTACAGTCCGGGGTAGAGTTGGAAAAATTCCTTAATCTGTAAAATAGTTTTAATATGAAAAAGATATTTTATTTACTGACAGCCGGTTTGGTATTGCTTGGCTGCTCAAAAGAAAATGCCACACAAGAACAACAAGAAGAGCGTGTGGAACAAGTCAGCACTGCTGTACTTCATCCTCGTGAGATACAACGCGAGATTATTCTCTCAACCAACCTTCAAGGCTATCTGACACAAAATGTAGCACCTTCACTTACAGGTCGCATAGAGCATATCTACTGCGAAGTGGGCGATAAGAAACAGAAAGGTGATGACCTTGTTCGTATGGACCAGACACAGTATAAAACCACCAAACTGGTGCTTGCCAACCTGAAAGTGGAACTCGCGCGTGTTGAGCAACTTTTGAAAACTGGTTCTGCCACCGGGCAGCAGTACGACCAACTCAAGACCCAACTTGATCAAACTCAAGAGCAACTCGATTTCCTCCAGCAGAACACTTATGTCAAAGCCCCGTTTGCAGGTGTTATATCCGCCAAAAACTTCGAAGACGGCGAACTTTACGGCGGCCAACCTATATTGGTCCTGACCCGTTTAGACCAACTCAAAGCACTTGTTGCCATTCCCGAAAAGTATTTCCCGCTTATCAAAGAAGGAATGTCGCTCTCGCTTACTTCGGAGATTTATCCCGACAAGGTGTTCCCCGCAAAAGTGGAAGTCGTTTATCCTACGGTTGATGCTTCGTCGCATACTTTCCAAACGAAGATTGTCGTTCCTAATTCTCATAATCTGCTTCGCCCGGGTATGTATGTAACGACAACAATAGGACTTGGCAAGGCTGACGCTATCGTTGTGCCTTATCAAACGGTTGAGAAACTTGTTGGTGCTAACGACCGCTATGTCTTTATCAACAACAACGGTAGAGCCCAACGCGTGGCTGTTGAGTTAGGACAGCGCTTTGACCAAGACATCGAAATAATCGCACCTGAGATAACCGACGGCGTTGAGATGGTTGTCAAAGGCCAGCATAAACTTGTTGACGGAGTTAAAATAAATGTTGTAAAAGAGTAAGATTATGTCAATTTATAAATCAGCGATAGAAAAACCGGTTACCACTGTACTTGTGTTCGTTGCAGTGATAATCATCGGTATATACAGTTTTATCAAACTGCCTATCGACCAGTTTCCGGAGATGGACCCGCCATACATTACGGTCATGACTACCTACCCGGGGGCATCCGCTTCGGAAATGGAAACTAATGTAACAAAAGTGATGGAGAACTCTCTCACTTCTGTGGATCACCTGAAGCATATCACTTCGCAATCTAAAGATAATATATCCGTCGTAGTGCTTCAGCTGGAGTGGGGTAGTAATATGGACGAGGCGGTCAATGATGTCCGTTCGTTCGTAGATATGACTAAAAACAACCTGCCTGACAACTGCGGTACTCCGATGATATTCAAGTTGTCAACATCTTCAATGCCTGTTTGCCAGTATAGTATAACGGCCGACGAAACCTACGCAGGTCTGGACAAGATTCTTAACGATGAGGTTATTCCGCAACTCAACCATATCGACGGTATCGGTAACATTTCGCTTTCAGGTTCGCCTGACAGATATGTCTATGTCAATATCGACCAACAGAAACTTGACGCTTACGGACTGACACTTGAACAAGTTGGACAAGTCGTTTCTTACAACAACCTGAATATGTCGTCTGGTACCATAAAGATGCCACAAGAGCAGTATCAGATGCAAGTGCGTTCGGAGTATCTTGAATCATCGGAGATAGGCGACCTTATGGTGGCTATGACACCACAAGGACAGCAAGTCTTTATTCGTGATATCGCTACCATAAAAGATACAATAAAAGACCTCAGTCTTGACGAAAAAACCAATGGTCGTGAGGCAGTGCGTTTGGTTATAGCAAAGCAGACAGGCGCAAACACTGTGCAAGTCTGCCGTGATGTCAGAAAAGAATTGGCTGAGATACAAAAACAACTGCCAACCGATGTGAAGATCGAAAAGATTTACGACTCGTCGGAAAACATACAAAACTCTATCAACTCGCTTGAGGAGAGTATTATGTATGCACTCTTGTTTGTCGTACTCGTCGTTTTGTTCTTCCTTGGCCGTTGGCGTGCAACCATCATTATCGGTATAACCATTCCTATTGCACTTATCGTCGCCTTCATCTACCTTCTGGTTGCCGACTCGTCAATTAACATCATCTCTTTGTGTTCGCTTACCATCGCTATCGGTATGGTGGTTGACGATGCTATCGTGGTGCTTGAAAACATTACCCGACACATTGAGCGTGGCGAAGACCCGCACGAAGCAAGTATCTACGCTACCAACGAGGTTTGGGTCAGTGTTATTGCTACAACATTGGTACTCGTAGCCGTGTTCGTTCCAATGACTATGCTTACCGGTATCGCGGGTATCATGTTCGGTGAGATGGGGTGGATTGTAACGGTTGTTTGCTGTACTTCAACCGCCGTGGCTATCTCACTTACACCTATGCTCTGCTCAAAACTGTTAAAAGGAAAGAAAGTGCATGTCGATGAAGATGGCAACCTTGTTGAAGACACAAAAGACAAACTCTCATGGTACGACAAGACTGTCGTTCGTTTCCTTGACAAGGTGGATGCCGCATACGCCAAAGGCTTAGGTTGGTGCTTAAAGCATAAGACGGTTACTTTCCTTGCACTTATCCTATTCTTTGCAGCATCGCTTCTGCCGGTTGTTTTCGGAAAGATTGGTACCGACTTTATGCAAGAGCAAGACAACGGGCGTATCTCTGTTACGGTCAAACTACAACGCGGTACCCGTATTGAGGAAACGCTCAAGACCGCACGCAAACTTGAACAGCGGTTCGTTCAACTTGTGCCGGAAATAGAACTTATCAATACCTCTGCCGGCTCAAACGACGATGCAAGCATTGCCGCTCTCTTCCAATCAACAATGAACAATAAGATTCAGATGACAGTCCGTCTGCCGAAGAAATGGCAACGCAACCGTACTATTTGGGAGATAGCCGAAGTGTTGCGTGAAGAGATGGCCAAATATCCGGAAATAATAGAGTATCAGTGCTCAACCTCCGGTATGGGCGGTTTGGGTAGCAACTCTGTTGATGTTGAGATATACGGATATGATTTCGACAAGACAGCACAACTTGCCGAACAAGTACGCTACCTCTCGTCGCAACTGCCGGGTGCACGCGATGTCAAGATTTCACGCGAAGACGACCGACCGGATATCAAAATCACAGTCGATAAAGAGAAAGCATCGCGCTTAGGACTCAGTTCTGCCACTATCTCAACCTACTTGAGAAACCGCGTTACTGGTATGTCGTGCGGCTATCTTAAAGACGATGGTTCGGAATACGATATACTTGTTCGTCTTGAAGAGGAAGACCGCAACAGCATATCCGATGTAATGGATTTGAGTATCCCGACTGCAACAGGTAAGACTGTCAAACTCTCGGAGGTAGCGACTGTCGGTGAGTATTGGGCACCACCTACCATCGAGCGCAAGTCGCGTCAGCGTATCGTAACAGTCAGTGTTACACCTTATAAGACCTCACTCGGCGAACTCGCACAGCAAGTGCAGGAACAAGTCGTTCCCCAACTCGATATTCCTTTGGGCTATTCAATTATGATGGGTGGTAGCTATGAAGACCAACAGGACACTTTCAACGACCTTGTCTTGCTCGGTGCACTGATTATCATCTTGGTATTCATCGTGATGGCTTCACAGTTCGAATCGCTTCGTATGCCGTTTATCATAATGTTCACCGTTCCGTTTGCTTTGTCAGGCGTCATCATAGCCCTTTGGATAGCCCACCGCTCTCTTGATATGGTTGGTGCTTTAGGTCTTGTGCTGCTTGTAGGTATAGTTGTAAAGAACGGTATCGTGCTTGTGGACTATATCAACCTTATGCGTGAGCGTGGCTACGAACTGAACACTGCTATACAGATGTCAGGTCAGAGTCGTCTGCGACCCGTGCTTATGACCGCATTTACCACCATCTTGGGTATGATACCTATGGCAGTCAGTTCAGGCGAAGGTGCAGAGATGTGGCAACCGCTTGGTATAGTGGTTATCGGTGGTCTGACTGTTTCTACATTCCTTACTTTGTTCGTCGTTCCGATGTTGTATTCGGTTATGACTCGTCATGGCGACCGCAACAAGAAAGAAGCACTCCGTAAGAAGTTTATCTTTATGGACATTAAAGTAAAGAAATAAACTCATACTCTATAAATAGAAAACCTCATACACTATAAATAAAAATCCTCATACTGACATCTGTTCGGTATGAGGATTTCCTTTTTTAGAACCTGACAACCGTTCCTATAGGCTTATCAAGAAGTTTTATTCCTAATTCTTGTGCTATCTTATGCGCTGTATTGTCGGGTTCGTACCAACTATGTCGGGCGAGTGCGAACTTGTCGTGATGTACGGTGAATACTTGTTCGGCACTCAAGTCCTCAATCACTTTGACCAAATCTTCTGGTGTCGTATGAATATATTTCCAATTCTCGTTGTACTGTCCGTTTTCCAAAAATGCCAAATCTATTGTTCCGAATTGTTCTTTTATCTGTTTGAAACGGCTGTCGTATCCGCCATCGCCACCAATATACACTCTTCTTCCGCCTGTCTCAACCATAAACGAAGCCCAAAGTGTCTGGTTGCGACTGAGCAGTCGGTTCGAAAAATGTCGCGACGGAAGACAGGTGATTCTGACCGCATCCTCATCCCGCACGGCTTGCCGATGCGAAGAAACTTGTTTCAGGATCTCAACCTCATACCAATCCATTTCGGTGATGATATCTTTGTCGTAGCCCCAGTATTCCAAGTACTGGGCGATACCAAGCGGACAAACGGCATTCTTGATTTTCGGTCTTAAATCGCGTAGTGTGCCGTAGTCAAGATGATCCCAATGTTCGTGAGTGATGATGAGATAGTCTATTTCAGGAATGTCGCAAGGGTGATATATGTCTGTCCCTTTGAACGGTTTGAGCATCAGCGAAGCCGGAAACTCGCAGGTAAGCACAGGATCAACCAAAAACCGTTTTCCACCCAACTGAATAAGATACGACGAATGACCAAACCATACAAGCAAATCAGTGTCCTTGGGCAGAGTCGTCAGGTCTGTTTTGGTTGCCGGAAGACTGTCTTTCGGAATACGGTCGCTGTCTGTGTCGGTCAGCATTCCCCACATGGCACTCAGCATATTGGTCTTGCCTGTAAACTGCGGGGTGGGGACTTGGTTCTGAAAACTGCCTTTCTTGTAATTAGGCGATGCCAAGATTCTTGCTTTATGCTCTTTGCTCTGACGACAACCGAACGACGGATGCTGCAATATAAGCAATGCAACAATAGCCAATGTGGCTAAAAAACTTAAAATGATTATTGTTATTTTCATTTCTTTTGAAAAAAGTTGATATTTCGTTGCAAATATACAAAAAAAATGGTATATTTGTGTGTTTTTAGAAAATTGTTATGAATAGATACAGGTTTTTATCATTTTGTTTGTGCATATTATGTCTCTTTGTTTCTTGCGGGAAACAAAATTCTACAGAAAATGCAAATTCTTCTGAAGATGCCTTTTCGGCAGAAGACTTGATAGTTGAAGATACCATTGCTATTTTAGATGCTAATGGTTTGCCCATCGACAGTTTCTTTACCGTTGAGGGTTCAATCAAAAACGGTGAGACGATGGGCGGACTGTTTCATAAGTTAGGTGCAAGTAGTGCTGTTCAACGCCAACTGCTGACTCTTCCGAAAGACTCATTTGATGTCCGTCTGATAAAAGTAGGAAAACGCTATGAGGCATATTATAGCGTCAAAGACTCCGCTCTTGAATATTTTGTTTATCACCAAAGTCCTTTGCTTACCTATCATTTCTGCTTAAAAGACAGTCTGTCGGTAAGGAAATTAGAAAATACAGCCACCAACCGCTTAAGAAAAGAAAGTGTTACTATCATTTCTTCGCTTTGGAACGCTTTGGCTGAGAAAAATATACCTACCCAACTTGCTATCGACCTCTCGGAAGTATATGCTTGGACTATTGACTTCTTCTCGCTTCAAGAAGGCGATAGCGTTCAGGTGTATTTTGACGAACGCATACTCTCTGACACTATAGTCTTAGGCATCGGTAGAATACATGCCGCTGCTTTCAACCACAGAGGTAAAACGCTTTATGCTTACTATTTCGACTCGCTTCAGACGCACGGTTATTTCGACCGTGAAGGTAATAGTCTGCAAAAGACTTTCCTGAAAGCCCCACTCAACTACAAACGCATCTCATCTACTTTCTCATACGCCCGTATCCATCCTATCTTTCATACGAAAAAAGCCCACACGGGAGTTGATTATGCAGCCCCGCAAGGCACACCCGTTGTGGCACTTGGAGATGGAGTGGTTACGATGAAAGAGTATAAGGGCGGCGGTGGCAACACGGTGAAAATAAAGCATAACAGCACTTATACAACAGGCTACCTGCATCTTTCCAAATATGCCAAAGGTCTTGCTGTAGGGAAACATGTTAGGCAAGGTGAAGTAATAGGTTATGTGGGACAGACAGGACATGCTACAGGCCCGCATCTTGATTTCCGTGTTTGGAAAAACGGCACACCCGTTGACCCTCTCAAATTGGAATCACCTTCGGCAGAACCACTGCCACAAGAATATAAACAGACATTCGACTCAATAGTCAGCATCTATAAATTCTAAAGAATCTAAAATATCTAAAGTTTCTAAAAACATCTAAAATATCTAAAAACCATGAAAACACAACAAATCTTGGATCAACTTTCAAAAAAGCACCCGGGCGAGAAGGAATACTTGCAAGCGGTGCAGGAAGTGTTGGAATCTATTGAAGAGGTGTACAATAAACACCCTGAATTTGAGCAAGCCCGTATTATTGAGCGACTTGTAGAACCCGACCGTATTTTCACTTTCCGTGTAACATGGATTGACGACCGCGGCGAAGTGCAAACCAACCTCGGCTATCGTGTTCAGTTCAATAGTGCTATTGGTCCTTACAAAGGCGGACTGCGTTTCCACCGTGCTGTCAACCCTTCAATGCTTAAGTTCCTCGGTTTTGAACAGACTTTCAAGAACGCCCTTACCACTCTGCCGATGGGTGGTGCAAAAGGTGGTTCGGACTTCGACCCTGTTGGCAAGTCTGATGCAGAGATAATGCGTTTCTGTCAGGCTTTTATGCTTGAACTGTGGCGTTGTATAGGTCCCGATCAGGACATACCCGCCGGTGATGTCGGTGTCGGCGGACGCGAGATAGGTTATCTCAATGGTATGTACCAGAAACTTGCACGCGAGTATCATACAGGTGTCCTGACAGGCAAAGGTATGACTTGGGGAGGCTCTATACTTCGTCCTGAAGCAACAGGTTTTGGAGCACTCTATTTCACGCAACACCTTCTGCATAAGGCAGGAAAAGACATCAAGGGCAAAAATATCGCAATCTCAGGTTTTGGTAATGTGGCTTGGGGCGCTGCTACAAAAGCCGTTGAACTCGGTGCGAAGGTTGTTGCCATCTCCGGTCCTGACGGCGTTTGTGTCATAGAGAATGGTATTGACAAAGAGATGATTGACTATATGCTCGTTATGCGTGCATCGAACCGCAACCGAGTAGAAGATATGGCTGTGTGCTTCCCCGAAAAAGCCAAGTTTATCGCTGAAAAGAAGGCGTGGTCGGTAAAGTGCGACATTGCTCTGCCTTGTGCCTTCCAAAACGAACTTGCGCTTGAAGATGCCAAGGAGTTGAAGCAAAACGGCTGCTGGTGTGTATGTGAAGTGAGCAACATGGGTTGTCAGCCCGACGCTATTCATTTCTGCCTGCATAACGGAATGTTGTTTGCCCCGGGCAAAGCAGTCAATGCCGGCGGTGTGGCTACATCTGGTCTTGAGATGACACAGAATGCCGAACACCTGAGTTGGACTGCCAAGGAAGTGGATGAGCGTTTGCATCATATAATGCAAAGTATTCACGAGCAGTGTGTTAAGTTTGGCACACAAGCAGACGGAACAGTTGACTATGTCAAAGGTGCTAACATTGCAGGCTTTATGAAAGTCGCCACCGCCATGCTCGAACAAGGGATAATTTGATAGTTAATACTTGATAGTTAATAATTAATATTGCATTGCGGGACAAATATTGCGGGACAAATCCTTATCCTTATTCTGACGCAAATCCTTATTCCTCATTCTGACGCAGGTCAGAATCTCAATAATTGTAAATCCTCATTCTGACGCAGGTCAGAATTTCATACCTCATTCTGCACGGCTTGCCGATGCGAAAACTTGGAGCAACTTGTTTCAGAATCTAAAAAAAATTGTCAACTAAAAAAGATTATCAATTAAAAAAGGATTATCAACTAAAAAAACATAGTTGCCTATGAATAACAAGCATCGCAGAGGCGGTGCAATCATAGCGACATAAGTCGCAAGACATATTTAATAAGCGTTATAAGCCAACTTGATTTGTTGAAACTTCGACACTTTTAACAAATTTATTACTTGTTCAAGTACGGTTTTACCTTAACGCTCATGCTTTTGGCGTGAGTTTTCCGTGCGTTTTTTTGAACAAGTAAAGGTAGTCGAAGACCTCAACAAATCAAATGCGACGAACGAAAGTTCACGCTTTTTGCGTGTTTGCTTGGATCGCGGTCGTACCCGCCAGCAAAATTGGAGCGCGGTCGTCCCGCCCGCAAAAAAATCCTCATTCTGACGCAGGTCAGTCCTGACGCAGGTCAGGATCTAAAAAGTAATAAGATGCTGAATCAAGTTCAGCATGAGGTTGTCCTCCTCATTCTGACGCAGGTCAGAATCTCATACCTCATTCTGCACGGCTTGCCGATGCGAAAACTTGGAGCAACTTGTTTCAGAATCTAAAAAAACAAATAAAAAAGAAAAACAATTAACCCAAATCATTAACATAAATTTTTATTAAAATGAAAACAAAATTATTTCTTTTAATGCTTGCCCAAATGGTCGGCATTGGAACCGCCTCTGCTGAGAGTGGCAAATGTGGCGCAAACCTCACATGGGATTTAACCGATGGCATCCTCACCATCAGCGGAATCGGAGAGATGAAGAATTATGGTTATGGTGGTGCTCCTTGGTATTCAACTCGTTCAACTATAACAACAGTTAATATAGGGAATGGAGTTACTATAATTGGCAATTGTGCGTTCTATGGTTGTAGTAGTCTAACTTCTGTTATTATCCCTAATAGCGTTACAAGTATTGGCAGTGGTGCATTCGATGGTTGTAGCAGTTTGACTTCTATTATTATTCCCAATAGCGTTACAAGTATCGGCGACTATGCTTTCTATGAATGTAGAAGTTTAACTTCTGTTTCTATCCCCAACGGCGTTACAAGTATTGGAAGTGCTGCGTTCAGGGATTGTAGCAGTTTGACTTCTATTATTATTCCAAATAGCGTTACAAGTATTGGCGGAAGAGCGTTTTATAATTGTAGCAGTTTGACTTCTGTTACTATTCCTAATAGTGTTACAAGTATTGGCAGCGAAGCATTCTCTGATTGTAATAATTTGGCGTCAGTTTCTATTCCTAATAGTGTTACAAGTATTGGCTCTTATGCTTTTAATCGTGTTACGAATATTATATATACTGGAGATGCAACAGGTTCTCCCTGGGGTGCAAGAAGTGTTAATGGTTTCGTTGATGGATATTTAGTTTATAGTGATGAAACAAAAACTAATTTATTAGCGTGCAGTCCTGCATTTGCGGGGGAACTTACCATCCCTAACAGCGTTACAAGTATAGGCAGTAGTGCGTTCTATTATTGCACCAGTTTGACTTCTATTACTATTCCAAATAGCGTTACAAGTATCGGCGAAAATGCGTTTTCTTATTGTAGTGGTTTGAAAGAAGTGCATATCACAGATTTGGTGGCATGGTGTAAGATAATATTTGGTGATGTTAAAAATGAGGGTGCTAATCCGCTTGGCCATGCACATAATCTTTACCTGAATGGAGAACTGATTACTGATTTAACTATCCCTGATGGCGTTACAAGTATTGGCGAGTGTGCGTTTGAAGGTTGTAGCAGTTTAACTTCTGTTACTATTCCTAATAGTGTTACAAATATTGGCAGAGATGCATTCAAAAAATGTAGCGGTTTGACAGGTGTCTATATTACAGATTTGGTGGCATGGTGTAAGATTAATTTTAATGTTGTTTTTGGTACATCTAGTGATAATCCTCTGGCTTATGCACATAATCTTTATCTAAATGGTAATCTTGTTACTGATTTAACTATCCCTGATGGCGTTACAAGTATTGGCAGTGGTGCATTCTATGGTTGTAGCAGTTTGACTTCGGTTCGTATTCCAAATGGCGTTACAAGTATTGGAAACGGTGCGTTCTCTGGATGTAGCAGTTTGACTTCGGTAACTATTCCTAACAGCGTTACAAGTATCGGCGACTATGCGTTCTATAATTGTAGCAGTCTTAAATCAGTAAAAATTGAAACTACCACTCCGCCGGGAGTGTATAAGT
>JAFVAX010000079.1 GCA_017480285.1 Paludibacteraceae bacterium
CATACATACATACATACATACGCGCGCTCCGTTTGCTATGGGGCTATATGTAATTAGAGATATGGGCATTTTTTGATGTTTATGCTCGCACTATTTCCACCTACATTCCAAAAATATAATACAAAAATACAAAAAGAAATTGATATATACAACATTTTTTCAAATTTTTGCAGAATATGTTTATAAAGCACGATTATTTTACAAATTTGATAGTCTTGCATACGAAAAGAGTCAAAAATTGTAAATCGGGATTGTAAAAATACAATAAAATAACAAAAAAATGAAAAAAACTTGAAAAATAGTTTTTTTTTTGTAAATTTGCATAGTATTGGAAACAGTGAAACGGTCTAATATCCAAATAAATTGTATATGAAACGCTTGTCTTTTATTTTAATCATTATGTTTTCTCTTTTTTCTTGTAAAAGCAAAGGCTCTGTCAATGAGCAGATAGAGCCTGACGATATGAAAACAGGCAACGGAGTAACCACTCCCATTCCACTCAAACTGTCTCAAAACGAGCAGAAAATACTTGAGTCGAATAACGCCTTCTCGCTTGCTCTTTTCCGACAAATAAGTGCAAAAGAGAGCAAGAGTTTTGTTGTTTCACCATTTTCTGTTAGTGCGCTTCTCGGTATGCTTATGAATGGTGCAGACGGAAAAACATATACTCAAATGCAAGCGGCACTCGGCTTCGAAGGCACAGATCGTCAGCAGATTAACGACTATTTCCATAAAATGATGACCTCTCTGCCGGCTCTTGATACTACCAACATCGTGCGTATTGCCAATGCTCTTTGGCTTGCAAACGGTTTTTTGATAGAAGACGAGTTTGCCCGTCTGAACAACGAGTGTTTTAACGCCACTATTGACAATCTGAATTTCACCGCCCCGACTGCCGCCGACATTATCAACGCTTGGGCAGCAAAGAACACCAATAACCTTATTAAAGAAGTTATCAAAAGGTCTATGCTGAATGCCGATACCCGTATGGTACTCGCCAATGCGCTGTATTTCAAAGGCAAATGGGATATCCCCTTCAAAAAAAGCAACACCTATAAGGACACTTTCCACTCTGCTACAAAAGGCGACCAAGAGGTAGATATGATGTCGCTTACCGATGATTTTCTTTTTACTATGACCGAAGACGGAACAAAGATTCTTGAACTTGATTACGAGGACAGTAAGTATTGTATGGATATCATTCTGCCAAGCGAACAGTCTTCACTTAAGGCAACAGTGAAAAAACTGTGTCAGACAGGCGAGTGGAATGTAGCTTTGAGCCATTTAGAGACTTACGAGGTATATACCCTCATCCCTAAGTTTGAAGTCAAATACAGCACTTCGCTGAACGATGTGTTGAAAAAACTCGGTATAAAAGATGTCTTCACCGCTTCAGCCGACCTCTCATTGTTGAGCAAAGAACCCACTTTCCTGAGCCTTATCAAGCAAGATGCTTATCTCAAGGTGGATGAAGAAGGAACAGAGGCGGCTGCTGTTACAATAGGTATAGTCGGCTGTACGGCTGTTGCGCCAAGAGATCCACAAACCTTTTACGCCAACCGGCCATTTATGCTTGTCATTCGTGAAAAGCAAAACGGCACTATACTCTTTATGTCGGAAATAACAGAATTTTGATGTAGTTTGATATATTATGTTTCTTCTTCAGACTCAACCTAATGTCAATGTGCCGGATTCCATTCGACAGCATACCCACGAGGCGATAGAACTTCTCGTTACTAACCCTGAGTTGTTCTGGTCAGACTTTATTCATTCCGCTCTCATCTTTGGTGTGAAGGTGTTGGTGGCTTTGCTTGTTTATGCCTTGGGCAGTTGGCTTATAGGTGTAGTAAAACGCTTCGTAGCACACGTGTTTGAGAAGCGCAATACCGAACCGACAGTCGTCTCGTTTGTCAGTTCGTTTATCAGTATCTCGCTTACCGTTCTGCTTATTATCATAACTATCGGCACTTTGGGTGTTGATACCACTTCGCTTGCCGCACTTCTCGCTGCAGGTGGTATGGCTATCGGTATGGCACTCAGTGGTACAGTGCAGAACTTCGCCGGTGGTATAATGTTGCTCGTTTTCAAGCCCTTCAAAGTGGGCGATTTCATCGACGCACAGGGCAATCAAGGAACGGTTGTTAATGTGAGTATTGTTAGCACCACTATACGAACAACTGAAAATCAGTTGGTTGTATTGCCTAATGGTGCTCTCTCAAACGGCACAATCCGCAATTTCTCATCTGAAGCGTTGAGGCGAACAAACTTGGAAATATCGGTTGCGTATGGAACGGAGGTTGAGCAATTCAAAGAAGTGGTAATGGACATCATTAAGTCAGACAGTCGTATCCTCGATAGCACTACCGCCGGTTCACAAGACCCGTTCATAAAACTTAAAACGCTAAATAGCAGCGACATAACTTTTCTTATTCGTGTGTGGATACGAAACGAGGAGTATTGGGATGCCTATTTTAATCTTATAGAACGCATTTATACCGAACTGCCACAGAATGGTATCCAGTTTGCCTACCCGCATCTGGATGTTAATGTTGTGGGGAAAGAATCATAAGGACTCAAATGTTAGCAAATCTGTTCAAATCAATTATCGGCAAAGAGCCGGAAGCCATAATACCTATCTCCGGTTCGGGGAGTAATCGCAGATATTACCGCTTGCAATGTTCGCCGAATATATCATATATCGGTGTTGAAGGCACCTCCGTTGAAGAAAACAAGGCTTTTCTTTATATGGCAGACCATTTTATGAAACTCGGTTTGCCCGTGCCAAAGGTTGTGGCTAAATCTAAAGACGGCAGATACTACCTTCAACAAGATTTAGGAGACACTTCGCTTTTTGATATCATCAAGCAAAGAAACGCACAGGGCGATTTGTCGGAATATCAACTCTGTCTGCTTGAGAAAACCGTTCGCCAACTTGCTCATATTCAGACAGAAGGCAACCGTGGTTTTGACTATTCTGTATGCTACCCGCAGCCTGAATTTGACCGCCGGACAGTTATGTGGGATCTCAACTATTTCAAGTACTGTTTCCTTAAAGCCACCCAAACCGACTTCCTTGAAAATCAATTGGAAGACGATTTTGAACATTTGGCAGACTGCCTAACTAAAGACACTTTTGTTGGTTTTATGTATCGCGATTGTCAAGCCCGTAACATAATGGTTTTCAACGGCGAACCATATTTTATTGACTTTCAAGGCGGCAGAAAAGGTCCCGTGCTCTATGACATAGCATCTTTTTTATGGCAGGCAAAAGCCAACTACCCGCAAGAAGTAAGAGAGCGTCTGCTGAGTGTGTATTTTGATGAGTTACAGTCGCTTAATCTTCATTATAAAGCAGGCCCTCATTATGACGCAGGTCCTAATTCTGACGCAGGTCCTCAATCTGACGCAGGTCAGAATCTCAAACAATCGTTGCCGTATTTCGTTCTGTTCAGAACCTTGCAAGTACTTGGTGCATACGGCTTTAGGGGCTATTTTGAGAGAAAATCACATTTCTTGGAATCCATTCCTTTTGCAATCAGTAACTTGCGCAAACTGTTGCAAAACAACGATTTTGCTGAAATACCATACCTCAAAAAAGTGCTTGAAGCAATGGTAAAACAGCCTTTTTTAGATAACTCATACCTGCAAAAAGCAGAACCGACAGTGCCTTCCCGCCTTTGTGTCAGAGTGTTCAGTTTCTCATTCAAGAAAGGCTTGCCACAGGACGAAAGTGGCAACGGCGGCGGTTTCGTATTCGACTGCCGCGCTATTCACAACCCGGGCAAATATGCTGAATATAAGTCGCTTACAGGTAAAGATGAACCCGTTATAAGATTTCTTGAAAACAATGGAGAGATACTGACTTTCCTTCAGAGCGTATATGCGCTTGTGGACAAGAGTGTGGCGCGCTATTTGGAGCGCGGTTTTACCGATTTGATGGTCAGTTTCGGTTGCACCGGCGGTCAGCATCGCTCTGTCTATGCGGCTGAACATTTGGCAGGGCATCTAAAGGACAAATTCAATGTCAATGTTGTATTAAAGCACTTGGCACAATAGACTTAACATTATGCAAGCAATGATTTTTTGTGCCGGACTTGGCACTCGCTTAAAACCCATAACTGATACTCTGCCGAAGGCATTGTTGCCCTTGGCGGGTAAGACATTGCTTGAATATCAAATAGATGCACTCAAGATGGTGGGCATAACCGACATCGTTATCAACTTGCATCACCATGCCCGAAAGATTGTGGATTTCATAAGGCAAAACAAATCCTTTGGCATATCAATACGCTTTTCTGACGAGACAGATATGCTGCTCAATACGGGTGGCGGACTCAGGAAAGCATTACCACTTTTTGACTCTTCCGACGAACCTCTGTTGGCACTCAATGTGGATATTCTTTCAACAATCAATATCTCTGATTTTATTCTTTCTTGGAGAAATGACTACGATGCTATGTTGGTCGTTTCAGAGCGACTGACACAGCGTTATTTGAGTTTTGACAATGGCAGACTTTGCGGTTGGAAAAATGTTGAAACGGGCGAAACTAGAGGCAATGGCAATGGCAAATTGCTTGCTTTTTCAGGAATGCAACTTCTGAGTAAGACTTTTCTAAACCAATTGCAAGATTTTGAAAGCGAGAAGGGTAGCGTCTTTTCGCTGATAGATTTCTATTTGGCATATTGCGACAAGGCAAATATAAGAGCCTACGAACCAACAGATTATCGTATGATGGATGTCGGCAAAATCGACTACCTCAAACAGGCAGAACAGTTCGCTAAAAACCTGTCCTTTACTCAAGTTCAGACTGCCGCCCTCGCTTCGTCCCCTTCTTCGAGCGTCAGCTCGAAACCAGATAGCGTTGCCGCTCCCGCTTCGTCCACTTATTCGAGCGTCAGCTCGAAGTTAAAATAAAGCAAATAAAATGAAAAAGAAAAACTTACCTCTATTTGAGAACATAACCATTACGGATGTGGCTGCCGAAGGCAAGGCTCTTGCGCGTGTAAACGACATAGTGGTGTTCGTCCCGTGGTGCGTACCGGGCGATGTGGTTGATATTCAGATAACCAAAAAGAAACACTCGTTTATGGAAGGCAGGGTAGTACGCTTCGTAAAACTAAGTGAAAAGCGTTCTAATCCCGTTTGTCCGCATTATGGCACTTGTGGCGGTTGCAAATGGCAGATTCTGCCTTACGATGAGCAACTCAAGTACAAGCAACAACAGATAACCGACCAACTCACCCGCATCGGGAAAGTGCAACTGCCCGACATAGGTCCTATCTTAGGTTCGGTTGAGCAATATGAGTATCGTAATAAACTTGAATTCACTTTCGCCGATCGTCGGTGGATTTCTTGGGACGATATCAACCAAGCAGGCGGATTGGACCAAGTGGAGAAACTGCCCGGGCTCGGTTTTCATATACCTGACAGTTTCGACAAAGTGCTACACATCAATCAATGCCGCTTGATGAACGATGCGAATAACACGATTAGAAATCACATCTATGCCTTCGCAATGAAAAATGGCATGAGTTTTTATAATCAGCGAACTAACGAAGGACTTTTAAGAAACCTCATTTTTCGCAGAACAGAGAAAAACGAGTGGATGGTGATTGTGGTTTTTGGCGAAGACAACAAAGTGCAGCGAGACCTTATGCTTGGGAATCTAAAGCAGACTTTCCCTGAGATTGTCTCGCTTATGTATGTTGTAAATCAGAAACTTAACGATACCATAAGCGATTTGGACATAAAACTCTACAGCGGTCAGGACTACATCATTGAACAGATGGAAGATCTCAGTTTCCGTGTCGGTCCGAAATCGTTTTACCAAACCAACACCCGTCAGGCGTACAGACTTTATAGTGTTGTGCGCCGGTTGGCAGAACTCAAAGAGACAGACTTGGTGTATGACCTTTATACCGGCACCGGTACGATAGCCAATTTTGTTGCTCGTCAATGTAGGAAAGTGATTGGAATAGAGTATGTTGCAGACGCAATAGAGGATGCCAAAGTCAATTCTGAAATCAACAAGATTGACAACACGCTTTTCTTTGCCGGTGATATGAAAGATGTGCTTAACGATGAGTTTCTCAACCGATACGGCAAACCCGATGTCATCATTACCGACCCGCCTCGTGCCGGTATGCACGAAGATGTGGTCAGCACTATTCTGCGTGCCCAACCTAAGAGGATAGTGTATGTCAGTTGCAATCCTGCTACACAGGCGCGAGACCTTGCTTTGTTAGACGAAAAATATAAAGTTGTGGCAGTGCAACCGGTTGATATGTTCCCACAGACACAGCATGTGGAGAATGTGGTAAAATTAGGTATGAGATTCTGAAACGAGTTCAGAATGAGGTATGAGATTCTGAAACGAGTTCAGAATGAGGTATGAGATTCTGAAACGAGTTCAGAATGAGGAATGTTCAATCCTCGCCATTTATGGCGAGCAAAAAATACGAATATGGCAAAAATTTTAGTAATAGACGATGAACGAGCCATCCGCAATACCGTTAAGGATGTGCTTGAGTTTGAAGGTTATACGGTCAGTCTTGCAGAGTCGGCGAAAGTGGCAATCGACATCCTTGCAAGCAAACATTTCGACCTTATTTATTCCGACATCAAGATGCCGGATATGGACGGTATTGAACTTCTCGACTATTTCAATGAAAACGAGATTGATACGCCAACTGTAATGATTTCCGGACACGGCAACATCGAAACAGCCGTTACCTGCATAAAGAAAGGTGCCTTTGATTTTATAGAGAAACCTATCGATTTGAACCGCCTGCTTATAACAACCAAGAATGCGCTTGATAAACAGACACTTGTGAAAGAAACTCGTCGCTTGCGTCAGAAAGTAAGCAACCAAGCGATAATGATAGGCGAAAGTGTTGCCATTCAGCAAGTTAGAGATATGATTGACAAGGTTGCCCCAACAGAAGCAAGAGTACTCATTACCGGCGAAAACGGTACGGGAAAAGAAGTGGTTGCGCGACTTATCCATGAGAAAAGCAACCGTCAGGACAAGCCTTTGGTAGAGGTCAATTGTGCCGCTATACCTTCCGAACTTATTGAGAGTGAGTTGTTTGGACACGAGAAAGGTGCTTTCACCTCCGCTATCAAACAGCGTATCGGAAAATTTGAGCAAGCCGATGGAGGTACGCTTTTCCTTGACGAGATAGGTGATATGAGTCTTGCCGCACAAACAAAAGTGCTTCGTGCCTTGCAAGAAAACGAGATTACAAGGGTGGGGGCGGACAAGACCATCAAAGTCAATGTGCGTGTCTTGGCGGCTACCAACAAAAACCTCAAAGAGGAAATAGAGAAAGGAAATTTCCGTGAAGACCTTTATCATAGGCTTAATGTTATACCGATTGCTGTTCCCCGACTTGACGACAGAAAGGACGATATCCCGCTGCTCATTGACTATTTCCTGACGCAGATTTGTAGCGAACAAGGCTTGGCAAAAAAAGAGTTTGCCAAAGATGCCATAGAGGAACTGCAAAACCGCACTTGGCGAGGTAATGTCAGAGAACTCAGGAATGTGGTTGAACGACTTATTATTCTCTCATCAGGCAAGATAACCTTAGACGATGTAAAACAATATGCTTAAGTAATGAGCAAAACGAAAATCATATTATTTCTTTTGTCGCTTACACTTTATGTCTGTGCCGACACTTATTGGGTTGGGTTCAAAGATAAAAATGGTTCTGTAGGAACGCTTGATAACCCCGAACAATATCTGTCTCATCGTGCCTTGCAACGCCGTGAGAAACAGAATATTGCAATCGATTCAACCGACCTGCCCGTGAGCAAAATATATACCGACTCACTCCGACATTTGGGTTTTCAAATCCTTTTTGCGTCTAAATGGAATAATGGTGTAACAGTTCTTGTGCCTCAAGAAGCAGATGTAAAAGAGCAACTTGAACAACTCAGTTTCGTTGATTCAGTACAATGTACGCATCGCACAAAATACGACCCTAACCCGCAATGGCTTGCCAAACACCGAAAACGCGGGTGGATTTTAGAGCAAGATATGCAAAACCTGGCAGAAGACGATGTCTTAGGTTTCGGAACGGCTAAAAGGCAGGCAGAACTCATAAATGTCAATCTGCTTCATCGTTTAGGCTTTGTAGGTCAGGGACTTATGCTGGCTTTGGTGGACGATGCCTTTTCAGGAGTTGACAAAATGAGCAGTTTCGATTATGTCCGTGAACGCATTTTAGGTACTTATAATGTAGTTGAGCCTCAAGAACCGGATGTCTATAATGCTTACCCCGAGGAGGACCATGGTACGATGTGTTTCTCGCTTATAGCG
>JAFVAX010000080.1 GCA_017480285.1 Paludibacteraceae bacterium
CGTAATAAGGCATGACAAGTTCCGTGTCCTTGAGAGCTATGGCTACAACGTCGCCGAGACTGAAACCCGCCTTTGTCATATCTTCTTCTGTAAAACTGAGCATAGCGGCGCCAAACTCATTTTACGAAACTATTTTGCCGTTCAGCACCTCATGGGGAGTCTTATCTCCGCAAGAAGAAACGAGCGTCAAGACGGCAAAAAGAGCCAAGCCGATAGCAATGTTTTTACGGCATCGCAAGACAGATAAGCATTTCATATTCACTTATTTTAATGTATTGACCATATCACTGTTGTTCGTCCGCCACGAATGTCTAAAGATAGTTACTAACGGATAATTATCCAGTTCATCAGTTTGGAACTTTATATCACGCTTGAGCGTTTAAAAGAAACTCTCAAAAATCTCCTGCTTATGAGTAATAGAATGTACAACATCTACCTTTTTCAGTTCCTCATCTAACAAATCAGGGGCTAATTGATGCTACCTTTTGAACTCATACGCAAAAGGTGTGAAAAAGTGCCATAATATATTATTTAGTATATAACAGTTTGAAAAGTCTGTATAGTTCGCTGTATGATATGGTATCATCGGGTGTTTTGTTGTCGGCAAAAGTTTCTGCACGCTCGCAGGCAATGGCGAGTCGGTTATCCTCAAGCAAGAGGCGCACCCATTGGTCTTTTTCGAGGAACTGGGCGTTTTTGTCAAAATCAGGGATGTATTTGCGTAGTGCATTCATTGCCTCACGAGAGGTTGCCATATAGCGGTTGGTATTTTCGAAATGGAGCAAGAACCAATACTCAATAGATGGCATGCTATCACATAGTAGCACATCAGAATTTTTGCCATATTGCTCAATCAAATCTTGCTTGCGTTGTTTCTCGACATTATCCCAACGAGTTGTGTCCATGTCAAATACGCACGCAGCCTTTCCTCCCATTGATAAAACAGACTCAACCAACTTCTGCATATCATGCGCCGTATCTGAACCAAAGTATTTTGGCTTAACCTCTATCTTTAGCCCACATAAATCTTTCAGATGGCGGAAGTAGTATTTTTCAGTTATTCCTGCTCCAATAATAGTGAGCAGCGGTTCGCGCATTTTGCGCGTTGGGTTCATCTTGCGTGCCATAACATCAATCTATATTAGGAGTTGCCCCAAAGCGTCCGCCTCGGTAAGCACGCTGGAGTGAACGAATTTTATTTATCCCTGCAAATTCAGCCAATGAATATAATGATGTCGCACCATCATCGCCTTTTTCCGTAAACCATACGCAGTCGGTCCGAATTAAGTCATCAACTAATTCCAAAAGATAATCGAAATGAGTGGTAACTATCAACTGACTTTCGCCGCCGGTTTTGAGAAAGTCATATAGTACATGTTCTATCAATGCGGGGTGCATAGATGTTTCTATTTCATCAATTGGCAACAATGCACCTTTTTTATTTGCACCATACAAAGCAGATTCTATGCCAATCAGTCTGCGTGTTCCGCGAGATTCTAACTCATCTTCCAAAATATATTTCTCCTCTCCCCTTTCATTATGAACCGTATGTTCAAATTTGGCGTGAATATCAGTGAGAATGTTGCGCTTTGCTTCTTCTGACAAATCATTATTGTTGGTTATCATTTGTATCATATCACTTGGTATGTCAGATGCTAACCTTTCAGTTTGTATGCCAGAAACATTGAAATCAGCAGAACTCAACTTTTTAAGTAAGTATGACTTTAATTCGGGATTATCTTCTAATCGTGTCTTTGCGTAGCCAAACATATTCAAGTCGGGCGCAATGGTCTCAAACACTTGATACCGCATCCACTCGCGCGCATCATCAATATGGGATAAAACGATATTAACTTTCTTTCGCGCTGCGAGGAAAGACATGTTGTCGAAACAGTTGATTTGCAACTGCTGTAGTTCTACATCGCTCAACTTGTTAACGGCAGGATTAACGGTCAATTGCAAGCGTCCTTCAACCATAGTTCGATGGAAAAGCATTGTTGGGCGCACAGTTGCGTAATATGACAATTTCTCCTCCAATACCTGATGCTCATTCACACGCAAGATATACCAAAAGCGTTTGCCCTTGGCATAAAATTTCAGGGATAGTTCAGTAGGTAAGTTGGGAGTTTCGGTATCAAATCGGAAAGGAATCCAACCCGTACCGGCATCAATGTCTTTTGGCATAAACTCCCAAAAGTGCTTGATGCCACTTAATGCAACCAGCACATTGGTTTTGCCAGATGCATTTGCACCGTATATTACACCCAAGCGCAATAGGCGTTTACCATCCGGCATTGTAGTTACCACTAGCCCTTCGCCTATTGTGTCGTTTGTAGCCTCAAAACTCAAACTTATTTCGTCACGAAACGACAAGAAGTTTTTTGCAGTTAGTTCTTCAAGCATAGTTGTAAAATATTATACGGAATATCTGATACATAATATCTGCCGCAAAGATACGAAAAGTTTTTCATTCTAACAAATAAAATCGGTTTTAATACGATTTTATTTGCTTAACTGGCATAAATATGATCGATTCTATGATTAAATATGCCAAATTGGCAGGTTTAATATAATGGCACGAGGATTGTATAAGATAGAGTTGTCTGCTTGAATTATAGGTGCAAAGACAGAACAGGAAACTCCGAAGCTGTAGAAATGAGGAGGAGTATGTTATAACTTAAATGCCACGAAAGGAGGTGTGTAGTATGGCAGGAATTCATGTTGTTCCAAGTGACGATGTATGGAAAGTGAAACAAGAACATTGTCAAAGAAGTTCAGGAGTGTTTGAGACACAGGCAGAGGCAATAGCGAGAGCGAAAGAGATTGCAATCAATCAAGGTGAAGAACTATTTATTCATGGCAGGAATGATCAAATAAGGGAACGTAATAGTTACGGCAATGATCCTTACCCACCGCAAGGGTAATATGGAATCAAGAGCAGAGGCACTTAATTGGTTGCCTCTGCTCGTTTGTTTGAATATTCTGATAGCCGTTACTTGGATTATGACATGAAGTGGATTAGGGCTATGTATGATGGAGAGATGGATATGAGTCCTATCAAGATATAGTAGAGCCACATGAGCAGGTCGGGGAGAAGACCTTTGGATTCTTCCAAGACGATGTTCCAGAATAGCCGGTAATGCACTTTGACATAAAAGCTGACAGCAAACATCATAGCGGCAAAGACCGGGACTATTTTCAGGAGGGGTTGCAATGGAAGAAACCACAAGATTAGGACTAACAATAGTTGTGCAGCAAAGGCTATCACCATTGTTTTCAGTGGATATAGAAACGCTTTGCCCGAAGGCATTTTGAAGCGTTTCATATATCCGATAAAATCACCATTTATTTCGGTTTTCATGCTTTCTTACTTTTAATGGCTCTTACTATTTCACCAATCCAAAGAACAAGAGAGGTTGAGCAAATGATAATAAGCCAATCTTGCCAATGAAGATGCGTAACATTAAACATCTGTCCGCCTAATTCGACAATGAGTATTTGTCCGAAAAGAATGACGGCAGCAATAATCATAAAGCCTCGGCATTTGTTAATCTCTGCAAATGCTGATTTACCTGTCATAAAGGCTTTAGCATTAAACATATTCCAGAATTGTAACATTACGAATGTTGTGAAGAATAGACTTAACTCATAAGCGGATAGTCCGTTATATTCGCCCCATTGGAGGTTTAGATTAGTCAGTGAGGTTACATCTGAATGTTGCAAGAACAGAAGTACACCTAACAGCAGAAGTGTGAAGAAACCACCCACACCGAATATGCTTTTAGCCATAGGTTGGTTAATGATAGAATCGGTTACTTTGCGTGGTTTGTCTTTCATAACAGTATGCGTAGGCGGAAGTGAAGCCAATGCGATTGCAGCAAAGGTGTCCATAATCAGGTTTACCCAAAGCATCTGCGTTACGGTAAGAGGTGATTCCGTACCTATAAATGCACCAATCAAGACAATAAGGCATGCTGCGACATTGATAGTCATCTGGAAGAGAATAAAACGTTGGATATTCTTATAAAGTGAGCGTCCCCACATTACGGAATTGGCAATGGTAGAGAATGAGTTGTCAAGAATGGTCATATCACTTGCTTCTTTTGCCACTGCTGTACCATCGCCCATTGACAAACCCACATTGGCAGTATTGAGGGCAGGTGCGTCGTTTGTTCCATCGCCCGTAACAGCGACAACTTCGTCTTGCTGTTTGAGCAGTTTGACAAGTTTCTCTTTATCGTTAGGACGAGCGCGACTGACAATCTTGATGTCATGTAAACGTTTGGAGATTTCGTCATCTGACAAAGAAGAGAGTTCTGCGCCGGTCATTATATTTTTATCATTATCTTGATCTGTCCACAACCCAACTTGACGACCTATTTCTTTAGCAGTACCCGGAGTATCGCCGGTAACAATCTTTACTTGAATACCTGCATTGATACAATCTTTGATAGCGGCAGGAACATCCTCACGCACGGGGTCTGATATGGCTGCGACACCGACAAAACGGAGTGAATCACAATTAAGTTTGCCATCAGTGATAACATCATCGCCTTCTTTCAGGTCGGCATAAGCAAAACCTAAAGTACGATAGGCTTTGTTTTGATAATCGGTAAGAATCTTTTCGTATTTATCACAAGTGGCTTGGTCGGCCTTGGCTAAAGTCAGTAAGATTTCAGGTGCTCCTTTGACATAAATGCGTTTGCCATATTTCTTTGAGCGAGCTATGGTTGCCATATACTTGTTTTCGGTGGAAAATGGCAAGAGGTCTATGATTTCAACAGACTCACGCAGGTTGAGGTAGTTGATGTTTTGTTTGTTCAACCATAGAAGCAATGCTCCTTCTGTGGGGTTTCCAATAGCTTTAACCTTGCTCTTATCTGCGAAATCGAGGTTGGCAGTTGTATTAACCGCTATCATTTCAGCCAGTTCATCTATAGAAGTTTCCACTTGCATATCTGCGACTTGCATTTGATTCTGAGTAAGAGTACCTGTTTTATCGGTACAGATAACAGATGTTGCGCCCATCGTTTCGCAAGCGTGCATTGTACGCGGCAATGTGTTTTCGTTCATCAGTTTGCGCATACTAAAAGCAAGAGAGAGTGTTACTGACATCGGCAAGCCTTCGGGAACTGCCACAACAATAAGGGTAACGGCAATCATAATGGTATTGAGAATATAGCTCACAAAATGAATCCAACCTTCTGAGTCGGCAAAACTCGGGTGGTCGCCAATAATGAAGTATGCAATGATTCTTCCGACAAGAATAAGTCCGGCAAAGACATAGCTTGTCTTGGTGATTATATCTGCAAGGTTGTCAAGCTTTTCGCTTAGCGGTGTTGCTTCACCTTCATCAACTTGCGCAGCTTCAAACACTTTACCGCACTCGGTAGCATCGCCTACTTTCAGCACTTTGGCAACGCAATAACCCTCAATAATGGTAGTGCCTTTCATTATATGATTAGATGGATAGGTGGCTTCTTTGTCAAAATCGGCAGAATTAGTGGTTTTTGTGGCTTGTGGTTCACCTGTAAGTGAGGATTCATTTACAATAAGGTTCAGTGCTTCCTTTAATTCGCAATCGGCAGGTACTTCTTCGCCTGTTTCGAGAATAATGATATCACCGACCACTACGTCTTTGCGAGGTATTTGGCAGACATTGCTATTACGAATAACCTTGACTAAAGTGTCATCATTGACAACATTAAGTGCTTGGAAGGTCTTTTCATTACTTCTTTCGAGAAAATAGGCGACACCTGTAGCAAGCAGAAGAGCAACGATTATTCCTATCGGCTCAAAGAAAGTAGTATAACCAGTTCCAACCCACTCAAATTCATAGATAGAAATACCCATTGAGAGGACAAAGGCGGTAATAAGTATTTTGAACAGCGGGTCGCCAAATCCGCCGAAGAAGCCGACTATTAAAATCAATAGAGTTGCAATAGCTATGATAGCTGGCATTACCCAAATCTGTGCCCCCATTGAACTTGAAAGCAGAAAAGCAGCGACGATACTGCCAATAAGCAGAACGCACATTGTGATTGCTATCCAGTGCTTACATGTTTCTTTGATTTGATCCCAGATAGTTTCTTTTTCGGGCGGAGTTAAGATATTTTGCCCATACTTTTTGCGGCTTTCGAAGACCTGCGCATCGGTTAAGCCAGTGTAATGATGTTGTGACATAATGTTATTTGTTTAATTGTTAATTTCTTAGTTTTGATTGCATATTAACGCCCTGCTTAAGATAAATCATAAGAAGCAGGATTGATAAGATGGTAGTTGGTAAGGAAATGAAATACCCCATAGCATCATATATTCCATGAAGTAACGCCGGAATTGTGATGCTTAACAAATACAACGATATACGGTATTTAGGATATAGTTGAGCAAAAGAAAGGAAGTAAGCACCTATCGCACACCATACAGCATGTAGGAATGGCAGGCTTGTCAAACGTGCGATATTCATAAAGAAAGCTGCCCCATATTCAAGAGACGAATTGACTGTCATTTGATATTCGACACCCTCAAACACGCCAAATGCAATACCCGACATGAGACCATAATAAACAAGTGTTTGAGGAACTAATGGCTCTTTTGCAGTACGGATAGTGATGTATATCGGTATTAGTTTGGAAAACTCTTCGGTTATTCCTACTGCGAAAATAAAGAATAGCAGGCGTATTAAGATATTACTACTTTCGCTTCCATTCAGAAAATAGAATACATTCAGATAATTTGCGCCCAATCCGAAAAATAGAAATACAAATACCTGCGTAATGAAAAAGATTGTGATAGTGCGTTTGAGCGTTACTTGTTGAGTCTTAAATAAATAGTAGAAGAATACTCCCCAGATAGTTGCAAAGTATAGTGATATGGCATAGAATGTGATAAAATCCACATTGACAGCCTGAATGATAGGCAATATCAACAATGGGGTAAGTCCTATGATAGCAAGAACCAATAGACGTTTGTCGGTTGTCCAATGCTGTTTACTCGTGAGGTTCTTTGGAAAAATGAGTTCCCTTCCAATATCTTTTAGTTGAGCGAAGATGTTTCCTTTGTGCGGAATCTTAACTTTGCGATGTTCTTTTTTTAGGAAATAGCCAACTGTTTTAATATTATTTGGTTGGCTATCTTCATAGGCAGTGTCGCATTTCAAGATTTGTCCGTTGGAAACATATTGAGCAAGGACATCTATAGAATAGGGTCCAAAAGTCTGATTATTTCTGATAAGATAGTACATACGGCATTATTTATGAGCGGACACCATATTCATTTGGTCCATCATCACCAGGTGCAAAAGCCATCCACAAACCATAGAATGGTATTATTTGAAACCATCCGCTATTACCTCTATCGTGGCAACGTTTAGCCCCTTGCGCTATAATCATCCACAGCATCGGGATAAGCAATAGTAGCCATATCAGTGCCAAACTTCCACTTATTTCATCCTCTTCCAAAATGTTCATAGGCAGACAAAACAAGTTATATACGATATAAGAGAGCCAATACTCTCCCCTACCGATACGCCCTTCAAAAGAAAAAAATCTTTTCAAACCAGTGGGAGTGCTTTGAGGTTGTGAGTTTTCTCCTATTTGATTGCTACTTGAGGAAGACGGCTGTATTGGAGTCGGAATCTGTGTAGGTACAACATTTGAAGAACCTTTTTCTAAATTGATAGTTCTACTGACATAATAGGAACAGGATGAATTATTATAAATAGGATTCTGTTGTTGTTTGTTACAAAAATCTGAATGTGCATCATATTGTTTGCACCTTAGACATTGATCTTTTATTGGCATAATATTAGTTATTTACGAGTTGAACAATCATTAGTCTTCCACCGTTTTCGGTGGAGAGTAGGACTTTTGTGCCATCTTTGAGGGCTACAAATTGTCCTATCGGAATAGGTTTTTTACTACCATCCGATAGTATCTCAAACATACTTGGCAAGCGACGGTTGATAAGTATCCATTGATTATTATGGAAGTGAAAATCGCCTGCAGGTTTTTTATCAGCATCAGATGTTTTCTCGTTTGCAGATATGAATCGATTAACATGCCACATATATAGTGTCTGTTTGTCATAGACCATTAGTCTGAATTTCTCATCCATAAATTTACCTTTGCCCGGACTATAATAGAAATTAAGAACAGGGAGTTGTCCTTTGTATTCTTTTCCGCAGAAAGGACATTTTGGTTTTCTTGAATTGTCGAACACATACCAGTGGGCTTCACAATTCGGATTTTGACAAGGTTGAACCAAATCAGCAGTTTTGACAAGAGCTATTTCCCATTGTGCAGCAGTTGGGCGCTTGCTCGGGTCGTGTAATCCTTCAATAAATGCTTTATTAAAAAGTTCTTTGAGATAAGGTCCGCAAATAGTGTATGGCAATTTTTTAGGGTCGCCTTGCGGTAACTGACTTTTCTCTAAATCGGACACTTTCACTCGATTGATAGGATTAGTGGGGTGTTCGATAAATACCGCGTTCTTACCCATTGAGAGTTCTTCATCCTCAGCAGGGTCGGTGGAATAGACTTTTCCGCCGCGTAAGGGGTGACGGTTTAAGAGATACATGTATATCATGACCGCTAAAGCATGTTTATCAGTGTCAATGCTTGGCAGTTTTTTCCTCGGGTCGCCAACAGGTAATGATTTCGTTTCCATTACTTCAGGAGCGATAAAATCAGGTGTGCCTATAACGCCCGGCGGAAATTTGCCCGGCACAACTAATTCATCGGCATCAATGATACAAGCATTACCCGAAATAGGGTCAACGAGAACATTATTGTACGATAAGTCGGAGTGACTCAGACCGGCAGCGTGCAAGCGTCGAACAGCGCGAGCTATTTTTATGCACATGTGCAAGTGTGTCAGCCATGTGCCTTTTTGGTCGGCAGGAAGGAAACGGTTGCGTAATTTTGCCGAGGCAAACCATTTCCCATTTTTCTCCTTGCCATCAAAAGGACCACCAGAGAAAAAGAACTTTGCACTATAAAAAGGAACTGTAACCCCAATTTTCCCATTCCACTCAACCATGCGGTCGGGCATAATGAGGAAATCGCGCCAATAGTTACCACCAGTAGAGGCATCAAAGATGCGCTCGTGATATTTTCCAACAATAGTTTTCAGGCGTTCTTTATCTTGCGGAGTAAGGTCCTTGCGATAGAAAGCAACTACATATTTTTTCTGTGGGTTGAAATACACGTCTTTGACCCCACCTTGTGCTTTTACTTCATCATAGAACTCAACTTGAGTTCCATCGCTTGCTGTAAGTTTAATAATCTGTGGCATAATCAATAAAGAATTGCAATTGTTCTATCATCGTGGTGTCCGGCGACCCAAAAATCTAACCATTTTAATAGTTCATCTTTGGCAGCTTCATTGTCATCTATAAGATGAACAGGCGATTCGGGGTTGTTTTGCAGATTATCCCATAACTCATCCCATTTATCTACATTATTCAGGTTGGCATCTGTTTCAAACATAGGGTCGCTAACACCATCAGACATTAAAAACAGAGCTGTAAAATCAGGGACAATGTTAAAGCGTAAACGTTGGTAAAGAGATGTTGCGTCTTTGAATATCTCCGGCATAGTGAGGAATCGTGTTTGTCCGGCAAACTCACCCTCATCAGGAACACCCAATAGTTTGGCTGTATGTGCATTTTTATCATATAGGCAAATTGCGCCATCACCCACCCAAAATGAAGCTATGAACCACCCACAAGAGAATTTCTTACAGATAGTGAGTAATAATGTTGTAGCATATAGTTTAGACGGAACATTCTTCTCTTGTGCTTCTCTATTTATGGCACAATGTGCTCTATATGCAGCAGTGCCCACAATCTTGTAAATGTCATCCCCGACTAATTTGCGTGCTTCGCTTTCGCTATCATCTTTGGATAATTCATACAAGTGTATATTCTCTTCAAATTTCGAATTATCAATTAGTTGTGTTTGGATATAGTCAACGGCTGTATCACAGACGATACGTGAGCCTTCGCGCGAGAATTTTGCAGAACCGGCACCATCAGCTACAGCCATGATATACCAACCATTGTCCATATATTTGAGTTTGAAATGGTCATCGCGCGGTTTGCCGTCCCATCCATGTGAGCGACCGCGTTTGCTTGCGGCAACCATATCATTTTGCGGAGTGCCGTTGTTATTGGCTTTGACGATTATATATTCTGCTTGCGTATCTTCCTTGAAATACTTTGGTTCAGGTATAGTTTCCCAATTAGTTGGAATAGTTCGCTCATCGCTGATTTGGCGCGGGTCAGGATTGATAATTATTTGCAACTTACGTTCTATGTATGGTCTATCTGGCAACAATGATTCATATCTGAAACGCAAGATAAGGTCAAATGTGCCTGCTACTTTTGGTGTGCCCTTGATAGCGAATGACTTGCCATCTTCTTGCTTTTGAATAGATAAACCGTGTTCTTCATCTGTCAGTCCAATTAACTCAACATCACCTAAATCAGATGGTACTTGTATGATTTGGTTGTACTCTTTTTTGACAGATGCGTTGGGAATGGCGATGGATAATTGGTTCACTTGATTTTGTTTGACAATGTATTTATCCATAAGAGATTGGTCAAATTCCTTGATAAGTTTATCGTATGCAAAATCAAGGAACGCCTTTTTGCGCCCTTCTGATTCCGCTTTCATTTTTTCTATAATATAAGAAAATATCGTTTCCATACCTTACCCCCTTCCTCGAGTTATATCAGAACTACCTTCACCGATAGTCAGTTCTCCTTCCATTCCGCACCATGGACATTCAGAATGCCCATCTTCACCAACGCAGAAGATATTTCCACACTCGCAAATAACCATTCCGTATTGATTACCACAGCAGGGGCAAGTAGGTCTTCCTATGAGTTGTTCTGTTGATATATTTCTATTCGTTGGAAAACCATCAGATAATGAATAGTATTCTTTTTCGTTGATTGGATACGCACCTACGAGTTTGAACTTGTCCTTAAATTCTTGCATCCATCTAATGGCTTCTATTTCCTCGGCAACAGGTCCGCGTTTTGCGTACTTGATTAAGTACATCTTTGTTGTTTCCTGACATTTAGCAGGAATAATTACGAAGTTCTCATCAATGCGTGAATTGATTGGATATGTTCCGTTTTTGGTTAAGTTTATGCCATCAATAGATGCTAAACTTAAATCATCGTCCCCTACATTGGCGACAGACATGCTTGTTGTCTTGATAGATGCCGTTATCCAACGAAAGAATTGTTTGAACGATTGTTCGTCAGTATCGTTGAGTGTAAAACAATTATCGGACAATTCTTTAAGAATGTTAGTATCGGCATTGTCACCTATAGATATGGAAATTAAATTGCAATGACGACTATAATGATTTTTCCAGCGTTCAATCGCTTTAGAATAATTATCGGTAGGAACGCCATCGGTAAAGAGGAAAATGATAGGTTTCCAGTCGCCTTTCGCTTCTACTGTTGTTTTAACGACCTCATCATCCATACAATCCATCAGTTTGTTTAGACCAATGCCGATAGAAGTTCCACCGCCAATGGGAAATGTAGGTGGGTAGAATTTGAACAATTCAGTAAGTGGAGATAATTGCTTTGCTTTCCCTGCAAAAGCAATAATACTCACATATACCGTTTCAAGTGCATAAGGGTCTTGTCGCAGTTCTTGAATGATAGTGCGCATTCCTTCTTGAACTTGCTCTATAGGTTCTCCAGCCATTGATTCAGACACGTCAATGAGGAAATAAACAGGTAAACGTCTCATAATAGAAAAAGATTAGATTACTAAATTGAGTTCAGCAGGTGGGTCTGGTAATTCGGTAGTATCTGACACTCCCATCGTTTTTCCACCGCCGGCGACTTGTTGTGAAACCCATTGGAATAGTTTGCTAAAGGTAGCGCCATCCATTGTTTCTAATGAGAATACTTTGTCGGTTAGTTGTTTGAGCGGTTCTGTTTTAGCAGATGGTCCGGCAGCACAAGCTACGATGTTTGTGAACAAATGCTGTTTCAGTTTCGGGATGACTTGATTATAAGCCAGAATGTCAGATGGTTTGCCGTCTGTAAGTATGAACAAAAGCGGCATCCAATCGCCTTTTTGTTCAGCAGAGCCCATGTTCACTTCTTCATCGTATTTTTGGCAAAGGAGTTCAAGTGCAGCACCTGTGTGTGTAGGTCCGGATTCGGGTGTTGATATATTAGGTAGTTGCAAATCTTCTAACGCTGTGAGTGGAAGTATTTGCTTTACGTCACGGTCAAATGTTATAATACTAATCCAAACAGTCTCAAGGGCGTATGGATCTTGTCGTAGGGTGGCAATCATATCAGCCAAACCGACCTTAACAGATTCAATCGGTTCACCTTTCATTGAACCCGATGTATCAATTAGGATATATACTGGTAGTCGTCTCATTGTAAATTAAATTTTTAAAATTGTGGGCAGTTCTATATCCTTTTCTTCCACATATTCAGGTGCAACACGAAAACCATTATAGTTTAGCGTAATACTTGTCAGGACTTCAAGTCCATCGCTATCATAACTACCTGCAACAATTATTGGTATTATGGCTGATGTGGTATATGTCTTTTTTGCGGTAGTTTCGTATATAAACTGCCACTGTTCCCCTAATAAGGGATTTATAGATTTGCACAACAAATCATTATCTTTGCAATCTGTTAACAATAGAAGCATCGGTCTATAATCCCCTTTGATTTCCGCAGTGGTTTTGCGAACATAGTCTGTAAAATTTTGTTGAAGCAAAGTCATAATTTGTTCATTGTCTCTTGTTCCAAGTGTCTTCTTGATAGAAATATCATCCAACTTAATCATTGCTAATTCTGTCATCGGTTCGCACAATGCGAGAAGATGATTTCCTTCTACTTGATATATATTGAAACATAGTGTTTCGTACAAATAAGGATCTTTCTTACATTCTATAATAAAATCGCTTATGATTTTATTGCATTTGGCAACTAACAGATTACTCTCAAAGCCTGCCAAATTGACTAATATGTATATTGGCTGTCTGCGCATATATACAAAGGTTTTAGGCTTTCCTTACGGCTCAGACAAGCCGTAAGGAAAGAGAGTTAAACTTATAGAACAATATTAACTTCAGGAGGTGGAGGCGGCAGCTCGCTCATTGTAGTGGCTTCACTGCCGGTGTCTTCAACAGATTTGGAACTTGTGCTGATAGAAGCCGATACCCATTTGAAGTATGCTTTCAGTGATTCAGAGTCAGCTGTGTCAAGTTGACCAACATTTTCCGTAATTTGCTTGAGTGTGTTAGTGTTTGCTCCCATACCAGCAGCACATGCTACTACCATACCAAATTTCTTAGACTTGAATGCAGTAAGTCCTTTATTCAAATCATCGGTTGGTTCGCCATCGGTAAGGATAAACACCAAAGGACGCCAATCGCCTTTTTGTTCGGCAGTAGTTTTTGTTACTTCCGATTCCACCTTTTGAGCGAGGAGCGACAACGCCTCGCCCATGGCGGTGCATCCACTTGCATCAATGTTAGGCTGTTGGAAGGCAGCTAGTTCAGTTAGAGGTACTATCTGCTGTGCAGATGTGTTGAATGTAATGATGCTGATAAAAGCTGTTTCGAGCGCATAGGGATCGCTACGCAATGACGAAATCAGCGTTTGTACACCAGTCTTAACGGCTTCAATAGGCTCGCCATACATCGACCCCGATGTGTCGAGCAATAGATAAACAGGTAAACGTCTCATAATGAAATGATTTTAGTTTATTTAGAATAGTCTTTCATAACGCGTGCGATGGTAAGCACTATAGAACGGTCTTCAAAGGCATCGCCTATTGCGGCAAATTTCCACTCTCCATTGTGGCGATAGAGTTTCCCCATAACGAGACCTCTCATACCTACGCAGTCTGTTCTTGTTGCAACATTATATTGTGCAAATACAGAATTAACTTTTGAAGGTGTTCCCTCATACATGCGAATTGAAGCATAAGGAATACCTGAGAAATCTCCTTGATAGTCTTCATTGTTATAAATATTAAGGAAGAATACTATGGAGTTGACTTGTGGGTTAACTCTATTCAAATCGACGGTGATAATCTCATTATCCAAACCGTCATCACCATCTTGGTCACCTGTAAGGTCATCGCCGGTATGGTGTAAAGCTCTGTCGTTTGAATCCAATTTACCTTTTGGCAAGCCCGCTCTGCTTAAATTATACAGAGGTGACCAAATATGGTCAATCGCTTCTCCATTCGCATTAAAGAGCAAGCAAGATAAATCCAAATCGACATCAATCACTTTGGAGGATAGTCCGAAAAATGTTTTCTGGACTATTGCGCCCCAGTTGCAACCAACACAGAAGTTAGTTAGTTTAGAACCATTCGTTTTTTCAAGGTTGATTCTTTGACCTTTTATTAAATTGATAGCCATAGTCGTGAGAGGGTATTAAGCATATTTATTAACAAAATACTGTAAACCACCTTTGTAGCCTACACCCATAGCTTCGAATTTCCATTCGCCATTACGCCTATATAAGCGACCAAACTCAACAGCAGTCTCTACGGAGAAATCTTCGTCCAAATCGTATTTGGCAATTTCCTCGTTGGTAACGGCATTATAGATACGGATATAGGAATTATGCACCTGCCCGAAATTCTGATGACGCGCTTCGGCTTCGTGTATGGTAACGGTGAATATGATTTCTTCTATACGAGAATCAACTTTTCGCAAATCAACGGTTAGAGTTTCATCATCGCCGCCATCGCTATTGCCACCTGTTAGGTCATCACCGGAAGACTCAACAGCACCATCAGGTGATTTCTGATTGTTGTAGAATACGAAAAATTCATCTTGCGGAAGTTTTTTATTAGAGCCGAGCATAAATGCAGAGGCATCCAAGTCAAAGTCAAAACCCGTACTTTCATTAGGATCCCATCCTAATCCGACTCCGACTTTTGACAAAGCGATTTCAATACGCTGTCCTTTCTGTAAGTTAATCATTGTAAATCAGTTTTGTTCTTGCCGGACTCTTGGTGCAAGAGGGTTAAGTAATTGTATGTTAGAACTGATAGACATATAAAAAACGGGCGTGGAGTCCAATTGGTCTTCACGCTCCTTGAGGCCTTCGCAATGCCCGCTTTAAGTAGAATAACAATCGAAGTCCACGCTGAATATGTAAACACACTACACGCTGTACACGTGTAGTATGGATATTACATACCCCGAGGACATCTATTGGCTATCGAATGGACTTAAAGCTGAAAGTTGCGAAGTTTCAAGGAGTCGCAAACGACGTTCAATAAACGCCTATTTCTATGTCTGTATTACCAACCCGGATAGGACATAAACCCTCCAGCGTGGAAATACGCCACAAAAGTACAAAAACTTTTTCTTTTATGCAAAAGTTTTTGCAATTTTATTTGATTTTTAGCGGTGAGGGTGAGAGAATTGGGGAGAGATATGCCGGATGGTATCCGGCGGAATGGACGATGCTATGTCAGTCTAAAGACCGATGTCATCGCGTTCGGCTATAAGGTCGCACAGACTGACGGTTCTGCCGTCATTAAAGCGACTTATACCTCCGCTTGCCCCATGCGAGCAAAGCTCTTTGGGGGCCCCATATAGAATATCCGATGCAATGGACGAAGAAAGATGAAAAAAGGTGCATATAAATATGCTTGGCAAAAAACGCTATTTCTTGATATGGGGAGTAATGTCGAGATTAAATTCCGACGCAATGGACGGAGAAAGGATGATGTGATGTCGGGGGCATTCGGCGGAAGGGAAAGAACTGTGCATGTATGCGCAGAGTGGGACATTGTCGGATATATCCGACACAATTGACAAAACTACAATGATTCGGAACAATATGGTAAGGTGCAATGATTCGTACAATATGCTTGAAATTATTCGGAAAATTTTGCAGCTTTGGCAAGTTCGGAGAGGATGAAGCCGTAGAGGGTGGTCGGGGGCTTCGGGGTGCGCTTAGCGGCAGGGCGGAAATGGAAGGTGGAAAGCGGATTGGCAAGGGATCGCTCGCGCTGCTCGCGGATGTAGCGGTTGAGTTGGGACTTATACTTGCGAGTGGAGGTGTACGCCTCGAAGCGGGCTTGCCATTTGGCGAG
>JAFVAX010000081.1 GCA_017480285.1 Paludibacteraceae bacterium
GCAAGTGGATTCATACGACATAATAGTACACCAAGAAGCAGAAGATGTGGTTTCATTACAATACATATAACCATGACCATATTTGTATGGAGAATTTGAATTATCTGCGCTTCGGTTATGCCTACAACCTATCAAATGACCAAATTCATGTATTGGAGAATATTTCCAACCGCACTTGATATGTTTAGGCCATATAATGCAGAAAGCGGTATTGGCATCTGCTTTTATTGCTTTTGCTTCCCCACAATAAGTTGAATCATTAACCATCAGCACACATATATCCGCTTTGTATTTATTCCTAAAAGTATGTACCTCATCCACATAACCATCGTTTTGAGTATAGAAATGTTTTAATATCTTTGACCAAGAAAAAGAACTTTCAATATAATTGGTCTGTCCTAAATATGCCAACTCTAAATGTGCATTAACTCTGCTATTTGCAAAACTCTCATTGCCTTCAGTAATATATGCGTATATCTCATTTCTCAAAGATACAGAATTTGGATACTCTGCCATTGACAGAACAGATGATGTGTATAAAAAAAGCACTCGAATCACCGGGGTTGAGTTAGGAACGATTGATTCAATATTGGAAGGATCTTCCAATACCAACTCATTAAATGGCGGATCTTCATAAGCCGGTTCCTCAGAAATACTTGGAATATATTTTATTATTGCAACTTCATTGTCAGAAATTGACAATAATTGATACCTTCCGTTTGCCGTGGATATATCACCTCGCAAATTGTTCTCCAATATGGACAAATAAGCATTTGTTTGATTGTCTGCGGAAACATAGCGAGAATAATAGTAGCCATTATCAAGTTTTTTGTAGTTTGAAAATAATAGTACATTTTCATTATCCAAAACAAAATACAATGTATCTGCAGACTTTAGTGATTCAATATCTATTAGCGTACTTGTGCTCCATATCACAGCAGGATTAGATACGATATTATTATATATATCCAATGCTTCTGTTGACATATTGTTTCTATCTTTTATATCAATAATATATGAGTTTGCAATCAAGGATGATGATATAAAAGACATTGCGATAATCAGTACTGTTTTTATTCTACCAACTATTTCCATCTTACTGCCCATATTTCAAAATCGTTATTATCAATCATTTGATTTAACACATCAACACATAATTGCTGATAGGTGTCTCTTTCCTTGACATATTTGTCTATATTAGAAGGCTCCTTCTTATATTTGTCGTAAACATCAGTTAAATCAAATTCTCTTTTATATTTTTCTGCATCCAGCATATTATGGCTATACTCACTTAATTTTTTAAGATTGGTAATTCTAATCTCAGGATTTTCTATTTTTATTCCTTCGTCAAGACTCCAAACTGCTGAAATATCCTTTAGATCATTCCATTCAACATTAAGTAAGTAATACTCCTCATTAGAAATGTTAGGATGTCTGGTTCTATAGTATTGACTTTCTGATGGTGTCCTGTATAAGGCCTCTCTAAATTCTCCCGACAATGCTTGATAGTGAGTCCATTTCCAATCAAATATTGCATATCCGTTTTTTAACAAGATATAGGGAGTTGTACCTACTATCTTCAACACTGAATTAGCAAAATCAGCAATATTATTTTCGCTTTCTGTTGGATTATACAACGACAAACTCTTTCCATAATAAAGAGTTGAAACACCTCTGCCATTATCCATTTTCACAGAGTCCACAATCGGTGTTACCAAAACATATTTTAGCATATCCGGAGATACTTTTATGATAGCAAGTTCCGGTGATAAAATTTCATCAGATGGTTCCTCCGCTAACGACACATTATTTTTCTTGCAAGTTGCGCAAAGTGCGATTACGGTACAGAATAACAGGGGTTTAATAAAAGTTCTCATAGTATTTTCCTTTCTATTTTAGTTAAACAATTATTTATTTTTTTCAAGTTCACAGATGCGTTCTAACTTAGATACCAATTTTTTATAAAAATCAAAATTAGTAAAATAAATCTACTGCAAAGTTAGTAATTTGTTTTATAAATTCAAAAAAATGCACATGGGAAAGAAAGAATGCTAATAAACTGAGTATATGCGTATTAAAAAAAATACTATATGGGAATTTTGATTGACTTTGTTTTATCTCCGGTTGTAATGACTATAATATACACTCCATGCGGTAGATTTTGCATGGTTTGACAATAGTTGTAAATAGAGTTTTCTTGATTAGTAGTGTTGCTATAAACGCACTGTCCGAAAGTATCAAAAACTTTGATTTGGCTGACGACTTCTCCTTCTGCTTCTACATTAAAAATCCCCATCAGTCTAAGATTTAAGCAATTAAGCTCAATGGAATATGTTCCAAAAATAGGAAGTGGGGTTGTAGCTTGACCTGTAAAATTAAATTCAGTAACTACTTGTTGATAACAATTGCGGATAACGACTTGGGTGAAATAATCATTATCAGCTACAATGTTGATAGCACGATTATCTATACACAGGCTAAACTGATTAGGGTGTGGTGGATTAGTTTGTTGTTCTGCCGGACCATCAATAGTAGGATTAATATCGGTAGTAACTATATATAGAGGGATTTCAGTTGGTATATCATCGGCTAAAACAAGATTAAAAGCCGATGAAACAATGATAATTATCAAACAGATAAGATTTGATATAAAATTATTCATAGTTATTGAAAGACTATAGAGAAAAGTAGCTCTTGTAGATTTTTAGCTGTTGTCCCTAATTTTTTTGCAGCATTATATTTAAGTTTTCCTATTCCGGATTCTGCATAAATCATAATAGCTGCAATCTGTTTTTGTTTGAAACCAATAAGTACTAAAACACAAAGTTGAATTTCACTTTTTGTCAGTAGATGATTCATCTTGAGTTTTGATGCAAAGTTATTAAATCTATTATCTATGACACTGTAAAATTGTTCATCATCGTTCCAACATACCATTTGCTTGAAATTATTTGACTGTCTTAATCGGAGACATTCATCTCTAATAATTTGTTCAAAATTTTGTTTGTGGTTTTCTAATTCAGTTTGTATTTTTTCTTTCTTTAAGTTCAATATATAATTTTCTCGTTTTATTATTTTGTTACGATGACCAATGATTTTGTTTTCGTTTTTTAATTTATTTTTTCTATATTGTCGGATTCCTAAAGCTAATCCCATGAAAATCAAAATAATGAATAAAGTAATAATGAAGTTTTGCTTTGTTCTATTAACTGTTTTATTTTCTGCTTTTACTATCTGTACTGCATCATAAAGTTTTTTTTGTAAGGTATCAATTTCATGGTTATGAATATCTTCTCTTTGTGAAGTCAGTTTTAGTATTTGCTCTTTGTTAATTTCTTGATTATAATGCGATAGGATATACAAAGCGTTATATTTATCATTGCAGTAGTTAGAGTATTGCATTACCTTTTGAGCATAACATAAAGCAGAGTCTGCATTATTTAGATAAGAGAAAGCCTGCGCCTTAATTAGTAATCCGGTCGGTTCGTTTTCATATTGATAGAGTTGTTGATTAGCGTAAAAAATTGCAGAATCATAATGTTGTTGGTTCAATTCTAACTGTGCTCTTGTAAGAAAAGCATGGTATATGACTGATGAATCTTTACATTCCTTTATTATTCGATTGTACAAAGTCATTGTTTCTTTTTCATTTGGAATAACAGCATATACAGAAGCGATGTCGTTCAGTGCAAAATAATATGAACTTGTATCATCTGCTAAGAGGAACTCTTCTGCAGACTTTTCATAAAAATCTAATGCTAATTGCTTTTCTTCTGCCATATAACATATAACCCCGAGGTTACAAAATGAGCGACCTTTTACATTATGGTCGGAGCAATCGGTTTGCACACTATTTAGGAAACATTGTGTTGCCTTTATATAGTCAGCATTATCAAAATGTTGTTTTCCTTTTCGATAGTTAGTTTGAGCATATTCCATAAGATACTCATCTGTATAGATGGATATCTTCTTTTTACAGCCCCAAAAAATACATATCAGAAAAATAATTGAGAGGCTATATAATGTTATTAAAACAGTTTTCATATACAAAGATTAAATAAGATGAGATTAAATCAACAAAAACTGAATATAACAATACAAAATTACAACAAATAAAACAATTTACCAAAAAAAAATATGGGAATTTCGCACTAACGGCACGCTGAAAATCAACAAATTATCATAAGAGGGATATGGGAATTTTCAGATAGGTATAAAAAGGCCTTGCTACGTGGCTTTTATTTTAATCACAGCAAGGCAACAATAAACATTGAATGATTCAAAAATCAAAAAAAGCGAAAATTAAAAAATTCAATAATACAAAAAATCGTGAATTCGAAATTTCATAAAATCAAAAAAAACAAAATCTCAAAGATTTCTTGGTTTCAACATCAAATAGCAAATATTAAATCTCTTTGCATTTTTGCTTCAGCCAGTCGGCGGTTTCTTTGTCAAGCAAAGGCGACAGTTCGGCATAAACTCTTTTATGATAGTCGTTTATCCACTGCCGCTCTTGTTCT
This sequence comes from Paludibacteraceae bacterium, assembly GCA_017480285.1. Taxonomy (GTDB): domain Bacteria; phylum Bacteroidota; class Bacteroidia; order Bacteroidales; family Paludibacteraceae; genus Colicola. Next base: position 4,521 of record JAFVAX010000081.1, read on the forward strand.
GTAAGCAGTGTCAAATCAAGAAGCGTGGTATCATAGTAGCAGAGTGTGAGCGTTTCCCATTTGTAGAACTCACCAAAATCATTTTTCTCAGCGGAGACAACTGTTACAAGGTTTTCGATACGAATACCATATTCGCCTGCGCGGTAAAGTCCGGGTTCGTCGGAACAGATATTTCCCAAGCGAAGTGGCGACGGGTTGTTGTCGGTACGGATATTCTGCGGTCCTTCGTGGCAGCCGAGGAAGTGTCCTACACCGTGCCCTGTGCCGTGCCCATAGTGAAGTCCGTTTTGCCACAAGAATTGCCGTGCAAGGACATCTAACTGATTGCCTCTTGTACCTTTTGGGAAACGCGCAGATGCAAGTGCTATATGACCTTTCATAACGAGCGTATAGTCGCGTTTGGCTTGAGCGGAAGGTTCTGAAAGGGCTATGGTTCGGGTAATGTCGGTAGTGCCGTCAAGATACTGACCGCCGGAGTCAAGCAATAATATACCTTCGGGGCAAACTTCAGCGCAATCGTCTTCACGCGCTTCGTAATGGACTATAGCACCATTGGCGTTATAACCGGCAATAGTCTCAAAACTCTCTTCTATGAAGTTCTCTTGTTCTGCTCGGAAAGAGTGCAACTTACGCATCAAATCCACTTCGGTCAGACGTTCCTTGCCTATATGCTGTTCAAGCCAACGGAAGAATTTGGTAAGTGCAACACCATCTTTATGCATGGCTTTTTTGACACCTGCAAGTTCAGTCTCGTTTTTCTGACTTTTCATTACAAGAATAGGCGATTGACGATTTTGCAGACCTTGAATGTAGCTATGTTGCAAAGAGTTAAGCAGACCTTGATTAAGCCTTGCGCCATCGAACAAGACAACAGATTCTTCGTCCAAATAACGGTTGAGATTATATGCTTGTGCGTATGGTGCAACCTCAATCCGGTTAGTGTGCAGATAGTCTTTTACTTCGTCTGTCAGTTTTTCAGCGTCAATAAAAAGAACAGCATCGTTTTGCCTTAAAAGCAGATATGACACAAAGACAGGATTAAAATCGATATCCGAGCCACGCAGGTTAAGTGTCCAAGCAATCTCATCGAGTGCTGAAATCATCATAGCATTAGCGCCTGTAGATGCGATGTCTTCTCGTATGCGTTTAAGTTTGCTTTGCGTACTTTCACCGGCATACTTCTCATCGAAAACGAAGACCTTCCCATCCGGCAGTTGCGGACGGTTTTCCTCGTTCCAGATAGGAGTAAGCAAATCCATATCCTCTACAATACCACCATAGGCTGCAAGTTTCTGATTGAACTGTTCGAACTGATTGACACTTATAAGTTTGGCATCAAGCGCGATGCGCGATTCGGGTTCTTCAATAGCAGATGCTATCCATTGTTCCGGCGATGGAGTATCAATCTCACTTTCTCGCATAAGTATGATTTCGGTGCCGGCAAGTTCTTTATCGGCTTGCAGATAATAGCGCGAATCGGTCCAGAGCCGCACCTCTGTCGGAGTAACGACGGTAGTGCATGCTTCGCCCTGAAAACCTGTCAGATAGGCATTTTCTTTCCAACAGTCTGCCATATACTCCGACGCATGGGGATCGGTACCGAAGATTATATAAAAGAGTACATCATTTTGGCGCATCAAACTGCGCAATTCTGCTATTCGTTCAGCGATATTCATGGTTTTTCTATTATTCAAAAATTCAAAGATTCGAAGATCCTGAAACAAGTTCAGGATGAGGCTAACGTTTCTATGAGATCCTGAAACAAGTTCAGGATGAGGCTAACGCTTCTATGATATCCTGAAACAAGTTCAGGATGAGGATGAAACCTCACCCTGACGAAGGTCAGGGTCTAATTCCTAATTCCTCATTCCACATTCCTAATTCCTAATTCCTAATTCCTCATTTCTAATTCCACATTCCTAATTTCTCATTCCTTGACCGCCTTGAAACTCATATCAAGACTTTTGACACTGTGTGTAAGAGCACCGACAGATACGAAGTCAACGCCACAAAGGGCATAATCGCGTATGGTATCAATAGTTATTCCGCCGGATGACTCAAGTTCAACACGATGATTGACCAACTCAACAGCCTTGCGTGTGTTCTCAACAGTGAAGTTATCGAGCATTATACGGTCGATACCGCCGACCTCAAGTGCTTCTTGCAGTTCGTCGAAGTTACGCACTTCAATCTCTATTTTGAGGTTCTTATTTTTCTCTTTCAGATATTGCTGTGCTCGACGAATAGCATTTGTTATACCACCGGCAAAATCCACATGGTTGTCTTTAAGCAGAATCATATCAAAGAGTCCGATACGATGGTTTGTTCCGCCACCTATACGCACTGCTTCTTTCTCAAGCAGTCTGAGTCCGGGAGTGGTCTTGCGAGTATCGAGCACACGAGTGGTTGTTCCTTCAAGCAGACGGACATACTTATTCGTTGTTGTAGCAATACCGCTCATTCGTTGCATCACATTGAGCATGGTGCGCTCAACCTGCAAGAGCGACAGTTCATTGCCATAAACACGAAAAGCGATGTCGCCTTTTTTGACCTTGTCGCCATCGTTCAAGAGTTGCTCAAATCGCAGTTCCGGATCAAAATGGTGGCATATCTCTTTGGCTATGTCGATGCCGGCGATGATGCCATCGTCTTTAAGAATCAACTGGCTGCACCCCATCTGCGTTGGTGGAATACAGGAAAGTGAGGTATGGTCGCCATCACGGATATCTTCGGCAAACCATAAATCAATGAGTTTATCTAAATTTTCAATCATAGCGTTAATTTATTATCTAATACTGTGCTGCATCATACACTTTATCAGCCACTTCTGCACCTTTGAGTTTCTCGATGATAGAGAAAGCAAAGTCAGCCGACAGACCGGGACCTTTGGCGGTGATGAGGTTTTGGCTCTCAACCACGAGACCGCCTACATAACTCTCGCCGAGGAACTTCTCAAATCCAGGGTAACAGGTTGCCTGTTTGCCTTTGAGCAGGTCGAGTCGTCCTAAGACGGACGGTGCCATACATATAGCGGCAATAGGCTTATTGGCTTTATTATGCTTTATGAGCAAATTGCATAGTCCTTCGTGCCGGTGCAGACGGGTTGCCCCACCGGGGAGAATAAGCATTTCAGCATCCGAAAAGTCGGTATCTTTGAACATTATATCAGCCTTTACTTCAATAACATGCGCACCGATAACCTGCAAGTCAGGCATCAACGATACCATCTTGATATCTATTTCAGCACGCCGGAGCAAATCCACTGTTGTGAGGGCTTCAATTTCTTCAAAGCCGTCTTGGAGAAAAATGTAGTTCATAGAAAAGAAGTATTTGATTATAAAATGCTGTCGTTTTTGAGAATTATATTATTTATTTTAGCTTAAAGTAATAAGTAAGAAAACCTTGCTGTTTTTGTGCTTCACCTTTTGTAAATTTAGCTTTCAGTGCCACATTTATTGCAGCCTGCCTAAGGTCTTTATTTGATATAGTTGATCCTTGTGCAGCAATATCTGCCACAATAACATTTCCTTCCTTATCAACCCAAATCTCCACCACGATCTTGCCTTCTTCATTAACATCATATTGTGGTTTTTGAAGTGTGCCTTTCAGCGAGCGTCCTTTGAGCGACCAACCTGTACCATTGGAGACACCTTGTCCGACGGGGTTGCCTTGCTGTCCTTGTCCGGCATTAGTGCCACTGCCTTCACGACTTGTGCCTTGGTTGCTCTCACCTTGCCCTTGTCCGAAAAGCGAGCCTAAGTGTTGGGCCTTATTGATAGCCTCTTGCTCTTGACGGCGTTTCTCGGCTTCGGCACGCTCACGAGCCTCTCTTTCGGCTTTCTCACGGGCTTCTTTTTCCCTGCGTTCGCGTTCAAGTTGTTCTTTTTCATGACGCTCTTTCTCTTTTCGCTCACGCTCTTGCTGAACCTCAACAGATTCTTCTTCCTGTGTCATCAAGTCATTGTTGGAAGGCTGAGGTTCGGAGGGCTGAGGTTGTGGTTGTGGCACTTCCGGAACGACAGGCATTGACTGTGCCATATTGCTACTTCCACCAGCCATATCCACATTGCCGAAACTGACGAGGATACCCTCATCTTCCTCTTGCCGCGGTATGCCTATCTCATAGAAAAAGAGAAAACAAAACAGCAGAAGCATCAACAACAGAGTTATTGAGCCTGATTCCAAGCGATTTTTATTTTGTTGATTCGGGGTCATTTTTTAGTTGCAATAACAAGTTTGAGATGGTGCTGATTGGCTATATCAAGCACTCGCACCACTTCTTTATATGCTATATCTTCGTCGGCGTGCAGGGCTATGTAAGCGGTTGAGTCGTTGCCTAATGCCTCAACAAGATAGCCTTCGAGTTGCTCTGCTGCGATGCGTTCGGGTTTAGCCTTACCGAGAGCGACACTGTAGTTTCCGAGGTTATCGATACTCACTTTGGCAGCTACATGCTTGGTAGATGTCTTAGCCCGTGCTTGTGGCAGATTGATTTTGATGTCGTTAGGCGATGACATTGTGCTTGCCATTACAAAGAACAGCAAGAGCAGGAATATAAGGTCGGTCATTGACGACATTGAAAATTCCGCCGACACTTTATTTCGTCTTTTTAGAGCCATAATGATATTGTATTTAAGCGGGGTCGTTCAGCATATCCATAAACTCAATGGTGCGCCCTTCAAGTTGTCGAACAACAGAGTCTATACGCGAAACAAGATAGTTGTAAGCAAAGATAACGAGGATACCTACGATAAGACCGCCAATTGTTGTAACCATAGCCTGATACATACCTTCGCTAAGGGCGGAAAGTTCGATAACGCCGGAGGAAGAGGCAGCCATGTTATAGAAAGTCTGCACCATACCTATAACTGTTCCGAGGAAACCGAGCATAGGAGCACCGGCAGCGATTGTAGCAAGAATGACAAGGTTCTTCTCAAGGTTGGCTATTTCGAGGTTGCCGACATTCTCGACAGCCACCATCACATCCTGCATAGGTCTGCCAATACGGGTTATACCTTTCTCCACCATACGGGCGGCGGGTGTATCGCTCTGACGGCATAGTTCGATAGCAGAATCCATCTTGCCTTCGTGGATATAGTCTTTCACTTTAGCCATAAAAGATTGGTCTTCGTTCTTTGCGCGACGAATAACTATCATTCTTTCAACGAAAAGATAGATGGCAATAGCAAGCAATATAGCCAAAACGACCATTATCCATCCGCCGAATTGTGCCATTTGCCAAAGAGTCATAGTAGGTTGGGCTGTTTCAGCCACTGTCTCAACCAATGCGGTTGTGTCAACTTGAAAAAGCATAATGTTTATTGTAATAAAGATTTATATTTAATAATTGTTTGTTCTATTCCAAGATAGAGGGCATCTGCTATGAGAGCGTGCCCGATACTCACTTCAGCCGTCCAAGGGAAAGCATCATGGAAAGCTTTGAGATTAAGCAGACTAAGGTCGTGTCCGGCATTTAGTCCAAGTCCGAGTTGGCGGGCTTTCACGGCAGCTGCCTCATACATTTTAAGAGCCTCTGTCGGTTTTTCGGCATATATCTCTGCATACGGACCGGTGTAGAGTTCAACACGGTCAGCCTGAAGGCGACAGGCACCTTCCACCATTTCCGGGTCAGGGTCAACAAAGAGCGACACTCGTATGCCGTTGCTTTTATAAAGGTCTATAAGAGGCTTTAGCATATCGGCTTTAGCGATAGTGTTCCAACCGTGATTGCTTGTCAGTTGGTCGGGACTATCAGGTACAAGGGTCACTTGCGTTGGGTGCGCTTGCAGGACAATGTCTGTAAATCGTTCGTCAGGATAGCCTTCTATATTAAACTCTGTACTGACAACTTTAGATAAAGCAAATACATCCGTGCGACGAATGTGTCGTTCGTCGGGACGCGGATGTACTGTAATGCCTTGTGCTCCAAATCGTTCGCAGTCTTGCGCAAACCTGACAACATCAGGCAGGTTGCCACCACGGGCATTGCGCAGAGTTGCCACTTTATTGATATTGACACTAAGTTTAGTCAAGATATTCGGGTATTTTTAAGTTCTTTGCAGTTAAAACCAAATTTCTGCTACAAAGATACAAAAAAAATACCAAAAACACAAGAATAGTGAAATTTTTATCTATTCAGTTGCTTTTACTCCATTTTAATTGTAGTAGGATACTCTCCGAATTTGAGAGAAACAGAGAAACCTTCTATTTTGCCGCTCTGTTCGCGGAGTTGTCCATTAAGGTCGGTAACGAGGTATTTTTCAACAGGTTGTTGTCCACCCGGGGTCATCATCATGGGTATTACATTGTTGGCAGAAAGCAGTCCTTGGTTGTCAACACTGACAGAGGGAATGATAACATCCAATTTTACCGGCATCTTCTCTGAGAAACTTACGGCGTACAAATAGATATCAAGTGCATTCTCCACAAAATCAGACATTTGCACTTTTACCTTTACACCATTTTGAGTGTAAGTTGTTTCTTCCGACTCTTGAACGGTTACAGTTGCAAGAATCTCATCGTTAACAGAGATTGGTTCCTCATTTACAGGTTCTTCATTTTTTTTGCTTTTGCAAGCGACGAATGCTACAACCGCAAGGATTGTCAGCATAATAAATTGAAACTTTTTCATTTTTAATTATTTTGAGATGGTTAATAATATCGTAGTTATATTTCAGCGCGTATTTCCACACCGAAACTCACAGGTTTGCCCGATTGCAGAAAGCGGTTGCCTATTGACTCGAAGTAGAACACATTATATTTGGTACAAGTCAGGTTTTTGCCCCATAGGGCGAGAGTAAAATACTTTGTTTGGAATTCCAGATTGGCATTAAGCAGCGCATAGAAAGGTTGGGAGACATCATTTTGTTCGTTCCAAAAGATTTTACCCACTGCAGTAGTGTTGGCATTTATGCGAAGAAATTGGAAGAAATTATGCTTCAAATCAAAACTATAGGTTGCTCCTACGGCAAGTGTATTGAGTGGGATGTAAGGTATGCGTTTGTTTTTATAGTCGTTTTGTGCGGACTGATATTTTATAAAACGGGCATTGGTATAGCCGTATGAGGCAAACAAAGAGAGTTGTTTGTAGTTGAAGTTCAATGACAGTTCTGCACCGAACGAGCGACTTCTGCCGGCATTAGTCATCATTCTGCCTGTGCTTTTTTCGGGAAAGACTGTTTGTTGCTGATTGAACAGTTCTGTTTCAAATAGCACTAATTCGGAGGTGAGGTTCGATTCTTGCCACTGTTTGTGAAGCCTCATTCCCAATTCTGAAGTGAGGCAATGTTCAGGTTTGTAGATAATTACGCTTTTGACATCGTTCTTATTGTCAGTGGGGTGCAAGTGCATATTTTCCATAAGGTCGTTTTGCATCTGCTTGCGCATAAGGTCGGAAAAGAGTTGAGTATTAAACCCGCCGGCGTGATAGCCTGCAGAGGCAGAGGCAAAAAGTGTCAGGATATTTTTATGATACGAAACAGCCACTCGCGGCAAAACTTCAAGCGAAAGCAGTGAGGCAGTGCCTTTAAGTTGGGTTGTTACGGGTATTTGTCCGTTGCCGATAGTGGTATTTTTATCGGTATCCAAAAGCGAGAAGTGAATGTTTGCAGTTGAGTTATAATCAAAGTATTTCTTATCTGCTTCTAAACGCAGCCCTGCTTCAAACTGCCAGTTACCGACATTGAAGTAGGAAGTATGATACACAGCGGCTTCAATAGTGTTTGTATGGAAACGGCTATCAATAGGGAATTGTGATTCACTGAACTTGAGTCGCCAGTTCGGGAACATAGTTTGAATACCATTGTTGGCATTTTTAAGAATAAGCGAGTCTATGCCTTGCTCTAAGAAGGTAACAGGTGCGTGCATATCGTTATGAGTAAAACCGATAGAAGCGCCTGTCAGCCAGTTCCAATGCTCTTTTTCTTTCTTTGGTTTGAGCGTCAGTTCTTCTCTTACGGAATGTTCTTTTTGCTGTTGCGACAGAGTAAAATAAGATTGTGGGAGATGGTCGTTGTCCATATCCATTCGGTCAAAAAGCAGTTGATAAGAAAGCGTAGAGCCTATAATAAGGTGTTTTGTTTGCTTGTTAAGCGTGAAGGCGTATAAAAGGTTCTGTCGCTTATAACCGCAAAAATCATTATGATTTACAGGTTCGTCTTGCAGATGGTATGGAAATCCGCCTTGCCAAAGCAGATTGAGATAAGCCAGATGAGAATAGGTGAAAGTAGAGTCAACACGATGTTCAAATTTGAGATGCACATCGCCTGAATGATGCCAATCAACACGCTTGTTGTCGTATTGATTAACAAAAAAACCATCGGAGTGTCGATACGCACCTGCTATGGATAAGCCTATGTTATCTTTTATGAGAGCATAATAGGATAATTTCCCCACTACGACATTATGGTTGGCATACCCTGCTTTTAACTTAAAGCCTTGAAAGTCAAAGGGTGAAATAGTCGTAATACTCATCACTCCGCCAATGGTGTTCTTGCCGAAGAGTGAACCTTGCGGACCACGATAAACGGCGAGACTGCGCACATCTAAAAAATCAGCATCGAAACTGTTTTTATTCGCTATGCCGACACCGTCGATATAAAGTCCCATAACAGGTTGGTCGATACGAGTACCTAAACCGCGCAAATAAATAGTGGAAGTCATCGACGAGCCATAGTCGGGAATATACAAATTAGGCACAACAGCAGAGACATCTTTTGGGGTAAGTCTTTGCTGTTGTGATAGTTGTTTTGAGAAAAGTGTTGTCTTGGCGACCGAATTCTGACTTTCCACAAAACGGATACGCGTGTCGCTCACTACCACTTCTTCGAGAGTATCGAGCAACTCTTGCTCAGGTGTTATGTCAGCGGAAAACAAACTACTACAAAATAATAAAACAGACAAAACCACCAATGAGCGAACAAATATATGCAAATTGTTCATTATTGGTGCAAAATTACAAAATATATAAGAAAAAAACAATCCTAATTTATTGTGATTTTCCTGCGGAACTTACGCACTTGGACAATAACCATTATTGTAGCCGTTGTAAATGACAGTATATCAGACAGTGGCATTGACCACCAAACGCCATCTATTCCCCAATACGGGGGAAGCAGTAATAGAAGCGGGATGAGATAAAGAACCTGACGGGTCAGACTGAGGAAAATAGATTTGCCCGCCATTCCTATACTTGTAAAGAAGTTGCCTGCCACCATTTGATAGCCATTAAGGAAGAAAAGCGAACAAACGATACGCATACCGCTTGCAGAAATGTCGATGAGGGCTTTGTCGTTTGTAAAAATATACGAAGCGAATTGAGGAAAGAAAACTCCGGTGATGAAAAGGCAGGTTGTGATAGCAGTAGCCCACAATGCCGTTTGCTTAAAGACTTCGAGCATTCGGTGGTATTTCTCTGCACCATAGTTATATCCTGCAATAGGTTGCATAGCCTGATTAAGTCCCATTACGATAGCACAGAAGATGAATGTAACTCGGTTGATAACGCCATAGGCACCGACAGCGAGATCGCCACCATAATTGAATAGTTGACGATTGATGATAATAACCACTATGCAGTGGGCAAAATTCATAAGGAAAGGCGAAAGTCCTATAGAGAGAATATCTATTGCCATGCGTTTCTCCAAATGCCAAGCCGAACGAGAGAAATGTACTAATTCTTTGGGATTGGAAAGCAGTATCGCCTGCCAGATGATTGCAATAAGTTGGCTCAGAACAGTAGCCACAGCAGCACCGCGAATACCCATATCGAACACAAAAATAAATACGGGGTCTAAGACAATGTTTAGCACAACCGAAACGATTGTAGCATACATTGACTGATAGGGGTGACCTGAAGAGCGAAGGATATGATTAAGGGCAAAATAGATATGCGTAAAGAAATTGGCAGCAAGTATGATTTCCATATACTCTTTAGCATAAATCATAGTTTGCGGACTTGCCCCGAAGAAAGTAAGGATAGGCTCTAAAAAAACAAAACCGAGAAGTCCGACAATACCGCTGATAATGATATTTAGCATGACGGCATTGCCGAGCACCTTGCCGGCAGAGTCGTAGTCGCGTTGTCCGAGTTTGATTGATAAGATTGCGCCTGACCCTACTCCAACCAGTGAGCCGAAGGCTGCGAGTATATTACTGAAAGGAAAGGTAACCGCCATACCGGAAAGAGCCATAGCTCCCACTCCACGCCCGATAAACATAGCATCAGCCATGTTGTAGAGCGAGGCGGCAGTCATAGCAATAATTGCCGGCATTGCATACTGTCGAAGCAGTTTGCTTATCGGCTCTGTGCCTAAACTATTTGATATTTGTTTCAGCATCTTATTCCTTATTATCAAGATTCTGACCTGCGTCAGAATGAGGGTAAGACCCTAACCTGTGTCAGAATGAGGGTGAGACCCTAACCTGCGTTAGAATGAGGGTGAGGATTCACTTTTCAGATATTTAATTTTTGGGCGATGGATTGATAAATCTGAGTTGCGGGATGCCCTGCTTGCAGTGCAATAGGCATACCATCGTCGGCGGCCTGACGGATAGACTGCACAAGAGGTATCTGTCCTAAAAACGGCACGCCGAGTTCTTCGGCAAGACGCTTGCCTCCATCTTTGCCAAAAATATAATACTTGTTTTCAGGCAATTCGGCAGGTGTGAAATACGACATATTTTCTATTATACCTAAAACAGGCACACCCATCTTGTCGTTTTGGAACATATCCACTCCTTTTCGAGCATCAATAAGTGCAACCGGTTGAGGAGTAGTAACGATAACAACACCTGTCAGTTCAACCGTCTGAACAACAGTCAGATGAATATCGCTTGTTCCGGGAGGCATATCAATAAGCAGATAGTCCAACTCACCCCAATCGGCATCAAGAAGCAGTTGCTTGACAGCATTGCTTGCAAGTCCTCCACGCCACACAACGGCATTGTTCGGATCAACAAAGAAACCGATACTTAGCATCTTCACTCCGTATTGCTCAATAGGCACAATCAGTTCTCTGCCGTCAACATCAGTAGAAACGGGGCGTGCGTCTTCTACATTAAACATACGGGGTATGCTTGGTCCGTGAATATCGGCATCAAGAAGTCCGACACTAAAGCCTTGTGAGGCAAGAGCAATAGCGAGATTAGCAGTAACAGTAGATTTGCCGACTCCTCCTTTGCCTGATGCCACTGCGATGATGTTTTTCACTTGTGGCAGAGGTTTTTCGGTTTTGGCAGGTGCTGTTTGTTTTGTATATTTGCTATGTATATTTACTGCAGCATTTGGGTCAACATAAGTTTTTATTGCCGTTTCGGCTGCCTTGAGCAACGACTTTTGAAAAGGGTCTTGTTGTGAAGGGAAAATAAGAGAGAACGATACCTCGAACCCGGAGATCCGGATATCGTCCTCTAACATTCCACTTTCAACAATGTCTTTGCCCGTCCCGGGATACTTGACCGTACGCAGAGCATCGATAATTTGTTGTGGATACATAAGTATTATTTCTTATCAAACATTTTGTAGCAAAGTCCGGCAAGAGCGGCACCAACAAGGGGAGCAACGATGAAGAGCCAGAGTTGCGGGAGTGCCCAAGCATTGTCAGCAAACAGGGCTTGCGAAATAGAGCGGGCGGGGTTTACAGAAGTGTTTGTAAGAGGGATGCTAATAAGGTGTATGAGAGTGAGGCAGAGACCTATTGCCAAACCGGCAAACTTACCGTTGGCACGCTCATCGGTAGCACCAAGAATAACCATAAGGAACACAAAGGTAAGCACACACTCAACAGCGAATGCACCCCACATATTTATTTGGTGATATCCTGCAGCCCCCGCAAAAGCCTCGCCAAAACCATTAGCGGCAAAATCGCCGACAGGCATACCGGCAGCCTTAACCAAACCGAAGAGCAATGCACCTGCAAGAATGGCACCAACTATTTGTGCGCACCAGTAGCAAAGCATTTCTTTAGCGCTCATTCTGCCATTTACGAACACTCCAAGTGAAACAGCAGGGTTAAGATGAGCACCAGAGATATGACCTATACCATAAGCCATTGTTAGAACGGTTAAACCAAAAGCAAGGGCAACACCGAGGAAACCAACAGAGCCACCCGCAAAAATAGCGGTACCGCAACCGCCAAACACGAGCCAGAATGTACCAAGACATTCGGCGAAAAGTTTGTTTGTAAGTTTCATAATAAATATAAGTTAATTTAGTTTATATAAATTGAGTATATACAATATGTTTTTTATCTAACAAAGTTACAAAAAATTACAAAAAAAAACAAACTTTTTACAAATTTGTTCTTTTTTTTAGGCAAACATCGCATACACCGCAGTCTTTTACACCCGTTTCGGCGAAATACTCTTGCAAAAGTCTGCTTCTGCAAATATCGTCTTCTGTCGCATACTTTATCATAAACTCAAGTCTGTCGGCATATTGTTGTTTTCGTGTCTTAACGATAAATTCAGGCAGGCGAATATCGTGTATATCAACTCTTTCTGTAGGATAGTTGACATACGGAGTTTTAGCACGCGGAATATATCGGAGAACACCTTCACGAGAGAGCAACACGAGTTGGTAGTTGAGTTCGCGTTCAGGTATGCTAAGTTCGGTTGAAAGTCGATAGTCGTTGATATATACAAAATCGGAGAAAACGCCTGTATAATAGCGCATTATAAGGTTCAGTAGTCTGTCTTGCAAATCGGAAAAAGAGTGGTGATAAAATTCTTCTTTAGTTATAGTAAAACAAATACGCGGGTTTGTTTCCGTTTCTTCGACATAGTTAAGATAACCGGCCTGAGAGAGCAGACCAATAGCACTAAGTGTTGGCACAAAGGGCAAATGAGCTTCGGTGCAAAATTGCTCCAAATGAAAGGCAAAAGTATGGTTAAGTCCGCTGCCAATACCTATCTCATAGTAGTCGGAAAGCGATTGATATACTTGTTTTATGAAGTTTTCGTCGGGATAAGTGTCAGAAACACGATTGCGCATTTTCTGTTCGTCTTTGTTGTCGAACAGCAGAACGGCATACGACTTTTTCCCGTCGCGCCCTACCCTGCCGGCTTCTTGAAAATAGGCTTCGGCACTATCGGGCGTATCCCAATGCACAACAGTTCGGACATCAGGTTTGTCGATTCCCATACCAAAAGCGTTGGTGCATACCATAACACGAATAGAATCAGGTGTTTTAGGATATTGTTTCCATTTCTCAAGGCGTTGCTGTTTTTCCTGACGGAGCAACCCTGCATGGTAATAAGAGGCTGAAATATTGTTGTCCAGAAGCATTTGCGCCACTTGCTTGGCTCGGTCGCGAGTGCGGACATAAACGATACTGCTTCCCTGAACACCGGCAAGGATGTTAAGTAGTTGTTTGAGTTTGTCGTCGGTATGTCGTACCACATACGATAGGTTTGCCCGATAAAACGATGCCCGAAAGACTTGAGAGGACTTGAAAGAGAGTTGTTTTTGAATATCAGCAACGACTTCGGTAGTAGCTGTGGCTGTAAGTGCAAGCACCGGCACATCGGGCAGTTGTTTTCTTATGCTTGCTATTTGCAAATATTGCGGTCGGAAGTCGTAGCCCCACTGTGAGATACAATGAGCCTCGTCGATAGCAAGCAGGCAGACTTTGAGTTTAAGCAGTTGTTTGCGAAATGTCTCAGATTGAAGTCTTTCGGGTGATACATAAAGAAACTTATAATCGCCAAAGAGGCAGTTCTCGAATCGTATTTGTATTTCAGATGCAGTAAGTCCCGTATAAATAGCAGTGGCTTTAATACCTTTGGCTTTGAGGTTCAGCACTTGGTCTTGCATAAGCGCGATAAGTGGTGTAACGACAAGGCAGAGTCCGTCCATAAGCATTGTTGGTACTTGAAAACAGAGCGATTTTCCACCGCCAGTAGGCAGTAGGGCAAGGGTGTCGTTGCCTTGAAGGACACTATTGATTATCTCTTCTTGCAGCGGGCGAAAAGAGTCATATCCCCAATAAGTTCTCAGTATGTTAGAAAGTGATTCGATAATGCAAATTTAATCAAAAATCCGCTTTTTACAAAATGTGAAGTGAAAAAATAAAGAATTATTTGCGTTTTTATGATATTATATGTAAATTATTATTGATATTTGGAAAAACAAAATATTTTATGTAATTTTGCATATGAATAAGTACTAAATTCTATGGCAACAATGACTTTACATATCCCGAATAGTCAAATTGGCTGGTTTGAGCAAATGGTTCAAACAATGGGTTGGACTTTCGAAAAAAAGGATGTTACCGAAAACAATCACGATAATTATATCTCACCGGCAATGCATACAGCTATAAATAATGCTCGTGAGGAAGCAGCTAAAGGCGAAACAGTAAGGTGTGCGACCCCTGAGGAAATGAAACAATACTTTGATAGCCTATGATTTACGCTATTGAATACTCTAAAGAGGCAGATAAGACCCTTCGAAAGTGGAAAAAATCCGACCCAAGGCTGTTCAAAAAAGCGACAACAATACTTTTTGACATTATGCAACATCCGCGAACCGGATTAGGTCATCCCGAAGCTTTGATAGGAGGAAATGGTATTACCTATTCTCGCCATATAACTGCTAATGATAGAATTATATACGATATTTATGATGACCGCATTTGTGTTCTTATAATTCAAATGGAAGAGCATTATAATGATAAGTAGAGCCGAGTTTTAAGCTTCGGCTCTACTTTTTTTACAAAAAGAGGATGTTAAATGCTCTTTATTGAATATAATGCCACAAGTTGGTCGTAGCGGGCACCAAGCGGACGGTAATAGACATAAATGGTATAGTCGTTTTCCGTTTGCCAATGCGAACCTTCACATTTTATAGTGCTATAGTTTTTAGTAAAAGCCGGCACAAAGAGATATTGATATTCGTAGGCACCTTGTTTCAAATACGAGGAGAGGTAGTAGCAATGATGTTTCTCGTCGTAGCGCATACGGTTTTGCTCAAAGAAATCGTTGTACCACCCGTCGCCTGTTATGTAGATTGTACCGTCGAGCCAAGGTTTGTCGGCTTTCAAGAAGAAATACACCCACATATAATCAGCCTCCGTATCACTTGAAAAAGCCTTTTCGCGATGGATACGGAAGATGCCGTTACCGTCTTGTTCTGACTGATAAGGTTCTTCTTTTCGTTGCAGGTCTTGCTCTAAAAAAGCATGATAATAGGTTTGGTCGAAATCTATCCGGTCAACATGCCAACCTTTCATATATTCAGATGAGATGTCAAAATGACGATATTCGTTTCCGCCTTCAAAGATTAGAGTATTCTCATTTCTGTATTGCAACTTGTCGGAAAAGATAAAAGTAGGTTTCCGAAGTATGGAAGCATTGTCCCAACGGTTGTTTTGCTGAACGATGACAGTAAGTTGTTGCGGGTCGGTAAGTTTAAGTTTTTTTGTCAGGACATCAATGTCAAGTTGTTGGTATCTGCCGTTGAGTTCTATATCCGTTTGCGAGCGCACCGTTGCCTCAACCGTTACTTGAGGATCAACAACATAGAAACATACCTGCATAAGCGTAAGGTCAGGGGCATGGTCTTCATATATCTGCACACAATAATTGCCTGATATTTTAGGTTTCATATCATCGTTAGGAAAACTGAAACGATAGTGGGTATAAGGTTGTTGGGTAGTGCGAGAGGTCTCGTAGTCGTCGATAGAATGACGATTGATACCACTTACGAACTCAGTTTCTTGCAGGGTTGAGGGGGTGCGGTCAGCATTGAGGTGCACAAGCCTGTAACTAAAGTAATGCGGTTCGGTAGTCAGTTCATCGAAGGATATTTCAAAGGTGCGCTCCGTGTCGTCCAAGACGAGCACAGGATGTTGCAAATTGACGGTTGCTTCGTATTCGTCGTCGCTTTGATATGCAATACGAAGCGAAGCAAGACCTTCGGCATATATACCTGTGTGCAGACGGTTTTGAGCAGGAAGCAGAATTGGAAAAAGCAGCAAAAACAGAAATATCCTTAAACTTGTTTTCATTGTAAATTATTTTTGGTTAAGATTGACAAAATTTGTTCCAAAGCATACAAAGATAGTATTTTTTAGAGAAAAAAGCAATTAAAAAACAATGTTCAAATAAAAAAAGGATTTGAGCGGTAAATCTCAAATCCTTTTTATTCTTAAATCTTTACTATTTATTATTGCACTTTCTGTCCTTTGGCATCGAATATCTCCTCACCTTTGCGGATATAAACTTTGCCGTCGTGGAAGAATTTGACAGGTTTTTCGCCATCAAAGAGAACATCTTCGAGTGCATCAACCTGTGCGGCTTCGATAGTAAGAACGAGTGTTACGATAGAGTCGCAACCGAGTTCTGTCTTGCCTTCAAAGACTTGTGTGTATTCGCCTGCAACAGAGTCAGTATAAAGGACGCCGTTCCACTCAAACTCATCACCTTCGGTAATAGTTTGTTCTTCGGTCAGATCATAAACGGGCAACTCTGAAACAACAAATACAACAATAGAGTCAGCACCGAACTTGTCTGTATAGTTGAATGTATGTGTTCCGGCTTCGTACTCTTCGCCGTTATATTCAGCCTTCTCGCCTTCGCAGACAACAGCGTCGATTTGATGGGCGGTGCTTGCGGGGTGGATAATGAAATGTTTTACAACATTTTCAGCAGCACTATAAACCTCGTTACCTGCTTGATGAGCGGTTATGTCAACTTCACCGTCTGAAAGAATTTTCAGAGCACCATCTTCGAATGCTACAATACCTTCAGGTTCGAAAGTATAGGTGCAAGCAAGTCCTGAAGAAGCGGTAGCAAGTGCTATCTCGGCATTTGTGAGTATCTCTGTTTCGGGTTCCCAAGAAATCTCTTGGCTCAATGCAGTTCCTTGACCAGTTACTGTAACTATGGCTGTTGAAGTACCGTCGGTAATGGTGATAGTACCTTCTTGCAAACCTGCCGCAACGGGTGAGAAATAAACATCGATAGTATAGAAATTGATATCACCAAGAACGCCTTCTGAACATTCTGTACCTTCAGCGCCATTGGCAGATGCACAAGCGTTAGCGCCTACAGCAATAGTATAAGGTTTGTTTGCAAAGGGGTTCTGAATGCGGAAAGACGGATTGCTTGATGAAACGGTTATATCACCATCAGTCAGGAATGAACGAAGTTGAATTTTAAGAGGTTCATCGTTCAAATCACCAACAGGAAATGGCTGTTCGAAAGCGAGTTCTGCAGATGTTTTGCCATATTCATTTCCTTCGTCAGGAAGAAGAATATGTTTAGCAAGAGGAAGGGCTAAATTATATACAGAAACCATGTGAGTGTTACCAATTGGGCGGTCGAAACGCAAAAAGTTTATGTTTCTGCCAAACTTATCACTATTAAAGGTGTAACCTTCTTTGAAATCAGCATTGGTCAAAGTGGCTATTTCACGCTGATTGGCACCACCATCGGATGATTCATAAATATGAGTAGCATTACTTTTGAACCAACCTGTAAGTTCAACCTGTGTATAGTTCCAAGTAAAACTCAGGTTGCCGGTTGTAGGTGAAAAAATCTTATTAAGCGTAAAGTTTGAAATTGTATTCAAATCATGATTAGAAGAGTCATAAAGCGAATACCAAGTGCCGTTTGTATAGGTTTGTGCAGTTGCTCCCAAAGTAAGACAAAGAGCAAAAAGCATAAAAATTGACTTTTTCATAATTTTAGATGTTTTAGATATTTTAGAAATCTTAGATAACTTAGAAACTTTAGAAATCTTAGATAACTTAGATATTTGATACCTTAATTATTAGAGTTTTACGGGTTGACCGAGCAAGTTGAAGAATTGACCGCCACGGCTTATATAAACTTGTCCGTTAAGCATCACTTTTTTGGTCTTAATGCTTTCTGCTTCGATGGTTTGAAACCCCGTTGTGGTTTGAGCCATTTCTACCTCATACACTTTATAGTCGCTACTGTTAGCAACAAAATTGTCGGAAACGACATAAATCAAGATGCGGTGGTTTTTGCTGTCGAAACCTACAAAAGCCTTAGCGGTACGACCTTCGACAATGGCATTCAGTTCATAATTCTCGTCGCTAAACTCTTTGTCGGTAGTTGCTTTTCCGTTGCTGAACACGATAGCCTCATTTTCCAAAGTGAAAGATTTGAGCGAAGCGTTATAAACGAGTTCGATATCGTCAAGATAAAGTTTGTCGGGCGTATCATCTGATTTACCTCCACCGGCGGTTTTGTTGGTGGTAAAGGTAATCATGATGTATGCTGCATCATCGGTGCTTACCTTCGTTGAATAAACGAAAGGTACGCTTATTCGCTGCCAGCCCTTACTGCTTGTTGCTTGGAAATCTGATTCAGCCTCAGCCACTTTAACCTTTGAATAGTCGGCTGTTTCAGGGTCTTGATAGCGAGCGTTGGTTGTAATGACAGCGTGCATACGGGCTGTATTGGAAGGGTCTGTTACAGTACCACCGCCTGGTACATATTTTGCCCAGAAAACGAAAGAGTCAGGTTGAGCCTTGAAAGGAGTGTTGAAACCGGCATTATCAGGATCGGAGAAAGCATAGTTTTTAGAAGCCTCGCCTGCAGTGATTGAAGCGGCATTCATTTGTCCGTTGGTGAGCGGTCCGTTAGCACGCACATTAAAAAGTTTTTTAGATTGAATGAGCGCACTTTTTGTTCCTTTTGAGCCCGGGCGAACATCACTACTTTCTTGCAGTTGGTCAGCATTTTGAGCAGCACTAATAAGTGTTCCTGTTCCGGAATTAAAACCGTGCCAGCCTTCAGGCTCGGTACCTTTGCCAACTGATTTCCAACCTGTTTCAAATCCGGCATTAGGCATTTGGTAGTTACCACTGAGGCGATTGCCAACGAAGGAAACCGACATATCTTGATTAAGAACAGGCACATTGATAGTAAGTGAAAGCAATACTTTGTCGGCTGTTAGTTTAGAGCCGGTATTGATATTCACGAATGCGCGTGTTTCCAAAACTTTGATATATACAGGATACTTATCAAGGCTAATTTTGCCGTCGTTTGCCATCGGGACATTAAGAACAACGATGTTTCCAAGAGGAAGGCTATTAAATTCGAAATCAGGCAGTACCAATGATATGGTATTACTTTCAACTCCGGGGATGATTAGAACTTCACCTTGTTGATCAAGATCTTCGATAGTGAGTGTTCCTTTGAATTTTCCGCTCACTTCTGAAACACCAACTGCCATTGCATTAAATGCAAACATAAGGCAGGATACTAAAAGTAGAAATTGTTTTTTCATTGTTTTAATTATTTTTTAGCGTTAAAAATCATTTTTTAGTTCCTGAAACAAGTTCAGGATGAGGTTGAGATCCTGAAACAAGTTCAGGATGAGGTTGAGATCCTGAAACAAGTTCAGGATGAGGGCTGGTTAGAAAGTAACATTAAGTCGGCATACATAGTTTCTCGGGGCTGCGAAAGCCATCGGGCGGTAGCTATATTCGGTATTCAAGAGGTTGTTGACCATAAACTGCAGTTCTGCATATTTGAACATACGAACTGACATACGCAGATCCATAGTGAATACGCCTTTGTTATGTTCTTGCCAATATGTATGGAGCGACTGACCGTTTTCGTAGCCGAAGATGAAGCCGCGCACATAGTCCATAAGTTGAAGTTTCTCAAGACCGTTCTCATCTAACTGTCGCGGACGCTCGTCAACCATAAGGTAGTCAACTGCCAAAATCTTTGAACGCCAACTAAGGTTGGTACCAATTGAGAACCATTTATATCTATAGTCGAGAGATGCCTTGAAGGAGTGTTTCTGACGATACTTGAGGTACTTAGAGTCATTTGATTTATTTTTCATCTGAAGCGGATCGGTATAAGTTGCTTCTTTTGCAATACGCTCTTTGTTGTCAAGGTCGATTGGCTCGGTAAAAGTATAGCCAATCATATAGTTGAGCGACATATCTTTCTTAATATCCACCTTACCCACTGTGCTTACTTCGGCTCCATAAATGCGCGCACGATTGACATTGACGAACTGCGCTCCGATACCCAAACCGGCACCATCAACACCATTAAGCAGGTTGCTAATCATTGCTTTGGCATCGTCCATAGAGTTTATCATGTGGAAATTGGAATTATCAAACAAGCCAAACTGATACTCTATCATATCCTTATATTGCATAAAGAAGCCTGAGAAATCAATATAACCGCTAACAGGTCCGAACTTATAAAGTTGTTTGTAGCCTAACTCAGCATTATAGCCTGATTCAGGTTTGATATCGTGGTTAGGATAAACGCCTACTCCACCGATGTCTTTGCGGGCAAATTTCTCTGTGATAGAGGGGTTGCGGTAGCCTTGTCCGAAACTTGCACGAAGGAAACCTGCTTTGTAAATCTCCCAGTTGAGTCCGGCACGAAGCACGGGGCGAACTGGGCAAAGCCAATTGCCAATCTTAATGTTAGCCTCTTTGTATCGGTCGTCCATACGATAATACTCAAAGCGCACACCGGCAGAGAGTGAGAGGCGGTCAACGATACGATGGTCGTATTGCAAATAGAGAGCCACATTGTCGGTATGGTGAGTACCGGTGATGTTGGCAGTGTTGGTAATATGATTCCAATTGACACCCGTAGTGAGGCGGACACCGGAATCCCAAGCCTTAGCGAACTGATAGTCAATATAATAGTTGTAGGTCAGTTCCGGTCTCATCGGGGTTTTATCTGCCAATTTGTCCATTGCATAACCGATAAGGTCAGTAGCATTCTCGACAGTTACATTCGGGAAATAGGTATTACGGAAGTCCAAACCTTTATCTACCAAACCTAACCAATCGTTGTTGTTGTACATACCTAAAAGGTCGTTGTATGTTTGGTTGAATTGGTCGATTTTATCAGAATTGATAACTGTGCCTAACAGGTCTTTTACATCCGAAAAGAGTTGTAGCCAGTCATTTGAGTAAAGGTCAACCACAAGAGGATCGAGAAAGCCCAAATCGCCCTCGTTATAACGATTGATATAATCTTTAATTACATCTATGTTAACCACATTCAGTTGGTTAAACAGATTTTTCATGTCAGAAGCCGACATATTTCCGCCTATTTCTTTGCCGAGTGTAAGCAAATCTTTGCTTGCAGTGGGGCGCGAGAGGTTGTCGGATGTAAGATAGAAACGCATACGCAACTTATGCGACATTCCTCTTTCTGTGTCGTCAAAATTGAGGAAAGGGTCGATATTGAAGTTATGCTCTTTGCGCCCCATGTTGGTAAGTGGCGAAGGCTCTAATGGCTTTAGCGGACTGCGCCATACGAAGAAATCGCCAAATTCGTTGGCAATATAGTTCATATTTAGACCTGCGTTAAGGTACTTGCCATTTTCCACAGGTTTATGATATGTAAGGTTTCCACCGAAGCGAACACGATTGTTAAAACTCTGTTTGCGATAGCCTTCGTCTTTGAAACCGCTAACGGCTGCTGTCAAGTCAAAATTACCTATACGACGCGAGTGCGAGGCTTCAGCACCAAGATAAAGCGGCAGACGAGTGCCGGTATATTTGTATTTCTTGTAGTTGTCGTAGATACCCGTATAGATTGACAGTTTCGTTTCAGGTGTTGTGTTAGGGCGTTGTGTGCGCACATTGATAACACCGTTAAGTGCAGACGAGCCGTAAAGTACTGAGGATGCGCCTTTTATCACTTCCACCTGTGCCACATTCTCAAGAGGAATGTTGTTCCAATTAACCTCGCCCGTCTTGGGGTTAAGAATGGTCATTCCGTCCATAAGCACTTGACAACGCGAGCCGACGCTATATGTCCAACCGCCGCCACCACGGACAGAGGGTTGCTTGTCAACTATCTCTACACCCGGAAGGGTCTGCAGTGTTGAAGTAAGGTCTGTCGGGGCTTGCGAGCGGATAGCCTCAGGGCGAACAACTTCCATAGAAACGGTAACATCGGTCATACGCTGCTCGAAACGACCGGCTGTTACGACAACCTCGTCAAGCACTTCGTTGTGAGGGACAAGAATAATGTTCAGTTTTTGATTCTTATCAGCACGCACAATGCGCTTCTCCTCATCATAACCAATATAAGAAAAGATAAGAGTTGTGTTTTGCGATGCATCTTTCAGTTTCAACTGATACTGACCGTCAATATCGGTAACAGTTCCGACAGTTGGGTTGTTAGCATCACGCACCGTTACACCTATAAGCGGCTCACCGGTTAAGTGATCTTTAACAATACCGGAAATTGTTTGTGCACTCAAAGACACAAAAAAAATAAGAAAAAACAGACTAAAGTAAACCTTTTTCATTAAAATATGTTTAATTATTAAAATCGTTGCAAAGATACGATTTTTTATTGATATAATAAATACCAATTATTAAGAAAAAAACATATTTTATTTATTTTTTTCTGTTTTTTCTTATTTTTTTTTAAGAATAACCAAAAAAATTTCAATAAATCGGGACTATTTGTCGTTTGACACGAGTATTTACTTTTTTAAGTGGCGTAACATTGTCGGTTTGTATGTCAGTTACTCGTTGTGTGGCATGTACTTTGAGTGGAATGTCGCGTTTTTTTGTACCGATAATGTCGGCTTCGGCTATAACATTTTTCTCCTGTATGTACAAGTGTCCGTTGGTTCGTTTGTAAAGTATATTGAGCGTCATTGTGGCATTTGCTTTCTTGATACGGAACTTCTCGATATTCTGTTCGCTCATATTCAAGAGGTTAAGCAGTTGCAGATTAACGCCTTTGAGTTTATATCCGAATGGGATATTGATTTTCACATCGCCTGTTTCCACAAAACGCTTGACGCTATATGTTTTGGAATCGACTATATAATGTCTGTAAATGACATATTTGAGCATACCGAGAAATTTGTTGTGTTTCTCAGTATAAGTCAGCACGGTTTCCGTTTCGCTCTCACGCGAAACAGACCAATGCTTATAGTCAGTCATTGTTTCTTTGAAATTATACACTATGTTCCCCATTCTCCAGAGGTGATGGTGTGTAACTATACCTGAGTCAAGTTCGTTAGCACCTTGGCGCCACCGGTCGTCAAGTTTATCTTCGCTCAAAATCTCGTCGGCACGCTTGCGGATCTTATTGTCAAAATAGCGTTTGCAGAGTTCGCCACTGAATTGTATTTTGTCTCGCCCGTCTTTTCCCTTTCCGGGTTGTTGTACTATAGTTGCTATCATCTCTTCCATACCCCATGGTTTGCCTTGCGAGAACATCGTAACATCACTTACAAGACGGTATTGGGCAGGCTGGTTGGTAAAATCCGCAGACATCTGATAAAAAACGGTGTCAAGCAAGGCGGCTATTTGTTTGTATTTGTTTCTTATTTTCTTAGGCGAGGCGGTGATGACAAGTTCTTGCAGAGCAATAGGTTGCTCTTGTAGTTGAACCGTTACGACCGAACTATCACTTTTAGGCAGGTAGAACGACAGCGGTTTTTCCTGTTTTTCGTAGCCTAAAAATGAGATAACGAGATGTTTAGTGTCCTCTATATCAGTTTGCAGAAGAAAATAGCCGTCCGTGTTGGTTGCCGTACCGATGGTCGGTTCTTCAAGTACATAGCAAGTTGCGTACATAACGGGCAGACCTTTTTCATCAAGAACTCGTCCGCGATAGTCGGTAGCAACGAGAGTTGTAGAAAAAAGCAGGGACAGCAAAAGCAGTAATATGTTTCTCTGTTTTAACATTTATGAGAGTGCATTTTTAATTCGGTTAAAGGCTTCAATAAGGTTGTTTTCGGAAGTGGCAAACGATATTCTCAAAGTGCCCTCAGCACCAAAAGCGGCACCATCGACACAAGTAACATGCGCTTTTTCGAGCAGGTATCGCACGATATCAGCCGACGAAGACATTGTTTTTCCGCCTAACTGACGACCAATGTAGAAACTGACATCAAGCATTAGATAGAAAGCGCCATCTGGGTTATTGAATTTCACATTTGGCAGTTCTGATGCCAATCTTACCACTAAGTCTCGTCTTTTAAGGAAGGCCTGTCGCATCTGCTCAACGGGTTCTTGAGTTCCACGATAGGCTGCTTCGGCTGCTTTTTGAGCAACAGCAGAGGCATTAGAAGTTGTTTGTCCTTGCAGTTTCTTGCAGGCTTTAATGATTTCTTTGTTAGCCGCTATCCACCCAATACGCCAACCTGTCATTGCATAGGCCTTACTAACACCATTGGCTATAATGACACGGTCGTTAAGGTCGTTTTCAAGGGCTATGCTATAAGTTTTCCCACAATAGGAAATATGTTCGTAGATCTCGTCAGACAAAACATACACCTCAGGATGCCGGCGCAACACTTCGGCAAGAGCCTGCAACTCTAACTTTGAATAAACACTTCCCGTAGGATTAGAAGGCGAACAGAGGATTAGAAGTTTGGTTCGGTCTGTTATAGCGTTTTCTAACTGCTCTGCAGTGAGTTTATAATTGTTTTCAAGCGTTGTTTTAATTACTACATTTTTTCCTCCGGCAAACTTCACCATTTCGGGGTACGAAAGCCAGTAAGGTGCAGGCAGAATCACTTCATCACCCTCATCGACAAGCACCTGAATGACGTTGAATATGCCTTGTTTGCCACCCGTTCCGACAATAATTTGGTCAGGTGTGTAGTGCAAACCATTTTCTTTGAGCAACTTATCGGTGATGGCCTCGCGAAGTGAGAGCAAGCCGTCAACTGTTGTATAGTGAGTAAAACCATCATCAATAGCCTGTTTTGCCGCCTCGCATATATGCTTTGGTGTGGAAAAATCAGGCTCACCTAATGAAAGATTGATAACATCAATACCTTGTTGCTTCATTTCTGCCGCCAGCTGCGACATAGCAAGTGTAGCAGACGGGGCTATTTGTTGTATGCGTTTTGAAAACATAGTTTATACATTAAAAGATCATTGCTCTTTTAGAATTTTGATATGCAAAGTTAATGTTTTTCTGCTGAAAAAGCAAATTTATATCAAAGAAATGGAAATTTAGCGCAAAGATATCACATTAGAGCAAAATCAAACACTTCGCTTATATCGCTGACATATTTGAAGGTCATACCTTTTAAGTATTTTTCGGGTATGTCGAGAATATCTTTTTCATTTTCCTTGCATAAAACGATTGTATTTATCCCCGCTCTTTTGGCTGCGAGTATCTTTTCTTTTATTCCGCCAACGGGTAGGACTTTCCCTCGAAGTGTCATCTCGCCGGTCATGGCTAAGCGAGGTTTAATTTTCTTTTTCGTAAAGGCGGAAACGATGGCAGTAGTCATTGTTATACCCGCCGATGGTCCGTCTTTGGGGATGGCTCCTTCCGGAACATGAATATGAACGGCGGTTGTTTCTATATTCTTCTGTTTTATACCGAGTTCGCCGGCGTGTGCTTTTATGTAGCCGAGTGCTATGGCGGCCGACTCTTTCATCACATCGCCGAGGTTGCCCGTAAGAGTTAATGAAGGACCTTTTGAAGGCGAGAGGCTACATTCAATAAACAGTATCTCACCACCGACTTGTGTCCAAGCAAGACCGGTAACAACACCTATATACTTGTTGTTTTCATACTGGTCGCGACTGAAACGCTCTTTGCCCAACATACTGACGATATCTTCTTTCGTAAGATTCTGATTATATGGTTCTTCAACGGCTATCTTCTTTACGATTTTACGACACAATGCCGCGAGTTCACGGTCAAGATTTCTGACACCTGATTCACGGGTATAATGGTCAATCAAGAAATTGAGAACAGGCTTTGAGAGTTTGAGTTGTTCTTTCCTGAGTCCGTGATTTTCAAGTTGTTTGGGCAAAAGATGCCGTAGTGCTATTTCCACTTTCTCTTCTTGCAAATAGCCTGTCATCTCAATAATTTCCATACGGTCAAGCAAAGGACGAGGGATAGTTGAAAGCGTGTTGGCTGTTGCGATAAACATCACTTTGCTCAGGTCGTAGTCGATGTCAAGGAAATTGTCGTGGAAAGTTGAGTTTTGCTCAGGGTCGAGCACTTCAAGCAAAGCCGAAGTGGGGTCGCCATGGTAGTCGGCTGAGAGTTTGTCAATCTCATCGAGTACAAAAACGGGGTTTGACGATTTGACTTTAAGTATGTTTTCAATTATTCGTCCGGGCATAGCACCAATGTAAGTACGACGATGCCCTCGTATCTCTGCTTCGTCGTGCAGTCCGCCAAGACTTATCCTTGCAAATTTGCGTCCGAGAGCGTCAGCGATACTCTTGCCAAGACTTGTCTTACCAACTCCCGGAGGGCCATACAAGCAGATAATAGGCGATTTGAGAGGCTTTATGTCATTTTTGTCATTCCCCACCCCATTGTCAAATTGAGCATTTGTTGATTTCACCTTAAGAACGCTTAAGTATTCAAGAATACGCTCCTTGACTTTTTCCATTCCGTAGTGATCCTTATCAAGCACCCGTTGAGCGTTATTGATATCAAGATTATCAGCAGTATATTCGTTCCACGGCAGGTCAAGCAGAGTTTCAAGATAGTTTTGTTGCGTAGCATATTCGGGCGAGTGTTTGCTCATTCGTTCAAGTCGCTTGAGTTCTTCCTCAAAAACAGCCTTTACAGAATCTGACCAGTGTTTATTTTTAGCCCGCTCACGCATATCGCTTGCCTCTTTCTGCGTAGTGTCGCCAAGTTCTTGTTGAATAGCCTCAATCTGCTGGTGCAGGAAATACTCGCGTTGTTGTTGGTTCATATCCTCGCGTGCTTTCTGCTGAATGGAATGTTTGATTTCTTGCATCTGCTTGATTTTCGTAAGTGCTTCAAGCAGACGGAAGGCACGATCGGACATCTTCTCTTGTTGCAGAAGCGACTGCTTCTCCTCGATGGTAAGGTTGAAATTGACACAGATATAATTGACGAGCATAGCCGGATTGCTTATTGAGCGGAGAGACATCATCGCTTCTCCGGGCAGTCCTTCAATGCGTTGAACGAGTTGTAGTGCAAGGTCGTGTATGCTTGAGGCTGTTGCAAGAAACTCTTTTTCTTCTTCGTCTGGCAGTACCTCAGGCAGTGGCATTACTTTGGCTTTCAGGAACTCGTTATCACTTTCGGCTTCGCCAAGCATTATTCGCTCTATGCCTTCGAGTATAATGGTTATTCCGCCGTCAGGCATATCAAAAGTGCGTATCACACGGGCGGCGGTACCTATCATAAAAAGGTCGCTGAAAGCCGGGTCTTTGACATCTTGATTTTTCTGGCAACAAACAGCAATCAATTTCTCGTCTTCGTATGCTGTTCTGACAAGTTTCTGCGATTTGGGTCTTGCAACGGCAATAGGTAGTAGCACACCAGGGTAAAGCACCATATTGCGTATCGGCAAAACGGGCATTACCATTCCGTTAGACACTGTATGTTCGCCGTTCTGTGAGTCTTTCGAAACAGGAAACAAACGTCCGTTGTTTTGATTTTCTTCGTCTAAAGCGTCAAATTGGATGTTGTATTGCATAAAAAAATAAAATTTGCAACTGCCAAAATGTCGGTTTGAACTGACAAAAAAGCAGAAATATGGTAAAATAGCGTATATTTATTTAATTAACATATTATTTTGCAAACTATGTGCCGTTTTATTTGCAAATATGAAAAATTATATATATATCTTTGCAAAGAGTTTAACCAAAATTCTTATTTTCTATGAAAAAAGTCATATTTATGATGCTTGCATGCATCGGTTTGTTGTTTGCTTCTTGCAAGGGCAAGGGTAATTCAGTTGAGGATATTGATGCAAGCAAACTTGACAACACAGTTGAGAAATGCTGGAAGATTACTTATTCACTTCAAGGTCATTCTGCGTCGAGTTATCTTTGGGCAACAGAGCAAGTTGCAGTTCTCGCAATGCAATATGCTCTTGATCAAGCCGGTATGGGGTCTTATAAGTATTCTGAGGTAAGTGCTTCTGATAAAGATTCTTGCGAAGACAAGAACGAGGATTAAGACAACTGACTATTTCTTAAATAGTATTTGATCTTATCGTACCGTTTCTGCATTTCAGAGCGGTACGATTTGTTTTCAAGCAACTCTCTGAGTTCGTTCACAAGTCTGTCGGTTGTAAAATAAAACCCTATCAATTCTTTAATTACCTCTCCGCCTTCAGCTTTTGGGTTTTGCGCATTACCTGATTTAATCCAAAGTATATTTACAAGCGTAAAACAGTGAAGCGGGAATATCAGTTTCCATATCGGTCGTAGCAACCACGCACAAGCTATGTGATATACAGCCACTTGCGGTGTGCCGATGACAGCCGTTTCGAGTGTTGCTGTACCTGAATTGACGATTGCAGCACGAGCGTTGGAGATATGCTCGTAATGGTTGTCATAAAGAAGCGGGATATCCGAGGCTAAACGATTATAAACTTGTTCAGGTATGGCACGAGTGGCAACGATAACAGGTTGGTATTGAGGGAACAGCCTGACGGCTTCAAGCATTCTTGGCAGACAGTGCTCCACTTCGCTTATGCGAGAGCCCGGGAGGAGGGCGATTGTATTTTTTTCAGCCACAATAGTATTTTTTTCAGTCAAGATTGGCTGAAGCGTTCTAAATTCGTTTTCAGCCAATCTTGGCTGAAACGTTCTTTGATTCTTGCTCTCTATCGCTTCAAGTGTCGGGTTGCCGACATACTTTGCATTGTAGCCATACCGAGTATATAGTTCGACTTCAAAAGGAAAGATACACCAAATCTCGTTGCAAAGTTTGCCTACCTTGTGAACACGCCACGACTTCCAAGCCCATATTTTCGGAGGAATATAATAAATAATTATCGTATCAGGCAAATTCTTTTTTGCAAACTCTGCTATTTTAAGGTTAAACGAAGGATAATCAACCAGAATAAGCATATCGGGTTGCTCGCTCAAAAGAGCCTGCTTGACAATATTGAAGTTTTGCCTTATTGCTTTCAAATTCTTCAATACAGCCACAACTCCCATAAACGCCATCTTGTTAATATCCAGCACAATATCGCAACCTGCAGAACGCATAGCACTGTTCCCTGTACCCACGAAACGAGCATTCGGCTTTTCCTTTTTCAGTTTATTGATAAGTCTTGCAGCGTGCATTGCACCTGAGGGTTCGCCCGTCAGAATGAAATATGTATATTGTTTTTCAGACATAATGGTGCAAAGTTACTAAAATAACTTTATTCTTGCAAATAAAATAAGTAATTTGTTAAATTGAGTATTTTTCCGTAAATTTGCAACTTAAAAACAACGATTATGATACTAAAATTTATTTTTGATAAAATTTTCTCGTTTTTCGGCTTGCTGTTTTTATGTCCGATACTCTTATTTGTAGCCCTATTGATAAGAATAAAGATGCCGGGCGGACCGGTTATATTCAAACAAAAACGAGTGGGCAAAGGCGGAAAACTATTCACAATGTATAAGTTCCGCTCAATGACGGCAAATCATAACGGCAGTTCGGTTTCTGTTGCGGGTGAAAGCAGAATCACCCCACTTGGTGCAACTCTGCGAAAATACAAGTTAGACGAGTTGCCTGAACTATGGAACATACTATGTGGTGATATGAGTTTTGTAGGTCCGCGTCCTGATGTAGAGGGGTATGCAGACAAGTTAGAAGGCAAGGACAGAATCATTCTTAGTTTAAGACCGGGAATAACAGGTCCGGCAAGTATGAAATACAGAAATGAAGAGGAGTTGCTTGCTACGGTTGATAATCCTCAGGCATATAACGATGAGGTTATTTATCCCGACAAGGTAAGACTAAACAGATATTATGCAGAACATTACAGTTTCATTACCGATATAAAAATGATTATTTTCACTGTCTTAGGCAAAAGAATGTTATACAACGGTGAAATGATTTAGAATAAAAAATTGCGCTTCTTGTCGGAAACGCAATTTTTCTTTATAAGAGTATTTCTCTTTTTATTATTCTCTGTCAAGACGGCAGGAGTCTTCATCGCGACGAGGACGATTTTCACGCCTTGGGCGGTCTGCGTGGCGTTGTTGACCATCGTGGCGGTCGGTACGCTCTTGACGACGCTCACCTCTTTCGGGGCGTTCTCTACGCTCGCCACGAGGACGGCGTTCAGGTTCTTGATAATCTTCAGGTTTCTCTTTGAGCACACGAGCAGAGAGTTTGAACTTGCCGGTTTTCTCGTCAATCTCAAGCAGTTTTACAGCAATGGTATCACCCTCTTGTAAACCGGTCTCTTCCATTGTCTCGTAGCGTTTCCAATCAATCTCCGATATATGAAGCAAACCTTCCTTGCCCGGCATAAACTCAACGAAGCAGCCGTATGGCATAATGGACTTGATAACGCTGTTATAAACCTCGCCCACTTCTGGAACGGCAGCGATAGCACGAATACGAGCAACAGCGGCATCAAGACTCTCTTTGTTGTTAGAAGCCACTTCAACAATACCCACGCCGTCAATCTCGTCGATTGAAACGACTGCACCTGTCTCAGCTTGTATGCCTTGAATAATCTTTCCACCGGGGCCAATAACTGCACCTATATACTCTTGCGGTATCTGGAAGGAAACGATACGAGGAGCGTGAGGTTTGAGGTCTGCACGCGGTTCTGCCATCGTTTCTTTAATCTTTCCTAAGATGTACATTCTGCCTTCGTGTGCTTGCTTCAGAGCGTTCTCGAGGATCTCGTAGCTCAGACCATCAACCTTGATATCCATCTGGCAAGCGGTAAGACCTTTTTCAGTACCTGTGGTCTTGAAGTCCATATCTCCGAGGTGGTCTTCATCACCGAGGATATCGCTCAAAACGGCATAGTTGGTTCCTTTGTTTTCAGAGATAAGTCCCATAGCAATACCTGAAACGGGTCGTTTGATAGGCACACCTGCGTCCATAAGGGCGAGTGTTCCTGCACAAACGGTAGCCATTGAGCTTGAGCCGTTGGACTCGAGGATATCGCTTACTACACGAACGGTATATGGGAAGTCGTCAGGAATCATTGTCTTCAGAGCACGGCAAGCAAGGTTTCCGTGTCCTATCTCGCGACGTCCTACACCGCGTTGTGCTTTGGCTTCGCCTGTAGCAAACGGCGGGAAGTTATAATGGAGCAGGAACTTGTCGGTGCCTTGCACGATGGCTTCGTCAATAATCTTCTCGTCGCGCTTTGTACCAAGCGTAACAGTTGAGAGCGATTGTGTCTCGCCACGGGTGAAGATACTTGAGCCGTGAGGACCAGGTAGCGGACTTACCTCGCACCAGATGGGGCGAATGTCTGTCGTTTTTCTGCCGTCAAGTCGCTTGCCTTCGTCAAGTACTGCACGACGCATTGCTTCTTTCTCAACATCGTGATAATAACGGTCAATGAGCGGGGCTTTTGTTTCAAGTTCTTCTTCAGTAAACTGTGCCTTAAACTCATCGCAGATAGCACGGAACGACTCCTCGCGATGATGTTTGTAGGTATCAGCGGAAGTGGCTTGTGCGTATGCTTTAGCATAGCAAGCATCGTGAACTTGCTGACGCAACTCCTCATCGTTCTCCTCATGGCAGTACTCGCGTTTAACGGTCTTGCCGGCTTCCTGCATAAGTTCAAGTTGGGCTTGGCATTGAGGTTTGATAGCCTCGTGTGCGCAACGGATAGCATCGAGCATCTCAGCTTCGCTCACCTCTTTCATCTCGCCTTCAACCATCATTATATTGTCAAGCGTAGCAGCGACAACGAGTTCAATATCAGCATTCTTGCATTGCTCAAAGGTAGGGTTGATAACGAACTCTCCGTTTACTCTTGCTACACGCACTTCAGAAATAGGTCCTTCGAAAGGAATATCGCTGACAGCAAGTGCTGCTGATGCTGCAAGACCGGCAATAGACTCCGGCATATCAACACCGTCGGCACTATACATAGTTACATTTACAAAAGTTTCAGCGTGGTAGTTGCTTGGGAACAATGGTCTTAAAGCACGGTCGATAAGTCGTGCAATAAGAATTTCATAATCACTTGCTTTGCCCTCACGACGGGTAAAGCCACCGGGGAAGCGTCCGTTTGACGCAAATTTCTCTTTGTACTCAACAGTGAGAGGCATAAAATCAGTCCCGGGAACAGCCTCTTTTGCAGAGCAAACAGTAGCCAAAATCATTGTTTGACCGAGGGTTACCATAACTGCACCGTCGGCTTGCTTGGCAAGTTTGCCTGTCTCGATTAAAATCTCTCGACCATCAGGTAATGCGATGGTCTTACGAATAACATTCATCTTGTTTCTTAAAATTGTATAATTGTTAATTAGTAAAAAATCTACCTACTATTCTGCTTTTGTCGTTACAACATCACCAAAAACACCGTTCGTAATTGAAATGCTGAAATAATCAGGCTTATCTGCCAATGCTTTTATATACGACGCTACTGCACTTTCGGGGACTCTAAGTTTGTCGAAACTTTTAATCTCTTGCGGCTGCGCAGCACTGAAATAATTTCCGCTTTCCTCGTATCCATTAGTTGTCTTAAACACCTTGTAATCAGCATTTAGGCAATGATATAAAAGAGCATCGTGATACTCTGCACTTTCATTGGGAATGAACTTGACGGTTGCTTCAAAAGTATGTGTCCAACTTGTTGCAAGCACATTGATATAAAAGCGGGTCAGTTTCATAGTGTCTTCACCAACCACCACATTTTCAGTTGCTTTTCTCACCAATCCGTTGACGAACTCACCACGGCTTGCAACCTCGTCCAAGAGAACTGTTTTTTCAACACCTGTAGAAGTCTGGTAGGTTATTTCAGGAGTAGCAAACTCAAGCAAATCCTGACTGCAATAGATGTAATAAGCACATGAACTCTGTTTTCCGCCACTACTGCAAGAAGCAAAAGCAAGTGCCAATAAAAAAGCTGTTAAAATGCTAAAAAAAGTGTTGTTTTTCATAGAACGAATGTATTTTCAAAAAAATCACGCAAATATACAAAAATTTGCGTGATTTTCCAATTATTTTTTCAATTTTCTTTATTCTTGTTGCATTCTGTATTCTTTTGGCGACATATTTGTAGCGCGTTTGAAATATCTACTGAAATCAGCCTGCACTTCAAACCCCAATCTTTCGCTTATTTGCTGTATGGTCAGTTCATTTCTTGTACGTAGCAAGGTTTTAGCGACCGTAATTACATATTTTTCAATACATTCGCCGGCACTCATGCCCGTTGCTTGTTTTACTATCGCCCCAAAATACTTTGGCGACAGACATAGCAAATGTGCATAAAAACTCACTTCTCTCGACTCCTGATAATGAATCGTTATCTCCTCATAGAAGCGTGCAACAATCTTTTGATTATGAGTAAATTTCAAATTATCTGCATCTCTGCTTTGACTGCGAAAAGCATCTATCAAAAAAGCAAACACTTCCATTTGCAAATATAGTATTGTGCTTCGTTGCGAAGAGTCCAATTCACTAATGAAGTGGATCGAATCAAGCATGCTACAAAGTTCTTTATACTGATTTTCATTTAGATTAAACGATGGCTGAACCTTGAAAGTCATATTATTTTTGAACGGTGCTACAAGGCTCGTTTTTTTCAAAAAATCGTCGGAAATAACGAGTAAGGTTGCGCAATAGTCGGACGACACTTTATCTGTCGATATAATATGGTTGGGATATATAATGGCTATATCTCTTTCCACAAAAGTTACAGGTTGCATATCATAATGCGCTGAAACACGCCCCCTATGGCACAAACAGACAACATAATCAGACGAAGCGTATGGTTTACTGAATGTTGGGAGTGAAGTTATATTTTTCAACACAACAACACCATTTGTTTTTATTCTAAGAGCATTTTGCAACAGCGGATGCGGTCCTTTTTTTATCACATCGTTCATAAAATCTACCTTTTTGCCACAAAAATACATATTTTTATTCTAAAAAACAAATAAAAACAGGTAAAAATGGTAAAAAAAGTGATTTTATTTGATAACATTGAGTTTTTTTCCGACAGCCACAAACGCCTGAACACCCTTGTCAAGTTGTTCTTTGGTATGAGCGGCACTTACTTGAACGCGGATGCGAGCCTGCCCTTGCGGAACGACCGGATAATAGAAACCTGTAACATAAATGCCTTCGTCTTGAAGCATTGCGGCGAAATCTTGCGACAGACGGGCATCATAAAGCATAACGGCACAAATGGCAGATTGTGTAGGTTTGATATCAAAACCTGCCGCTTGCATTTTTGAGATGAAATAGCGGGTGTTATCGTGCAGACGGTCTTGAAGGGTATTGTCTGTTTCAAGCAGTTCGAGTGTTTTTATTCCTGCGGCTGCAATCATAGGAGGAATGCTGTTTGAGAACAGATATGGCCGTGAACGCTGGCGAAGTAAATCGATTATTTCCTGTTTGCCGGTTGTGAAACCACCGACAGAACCACCAAAAGCCTTTCCAAGTGTGCCTGTCAAAATCTCTATTTTTCCGCGAAGGTTATATAGTTCGGTAACGCCATGTCCGGTATGTCCTACTACACCTGCCGAATGGCTTTCGTCAACCATAACAAGGGCATCGTATTTCTGTGCAAGTTCGTAAATCTTGTCAAGGGGACATACATTGCCGTCCATTGAGAACACACCATCAGTTGCAATGATACGGAAGCGTTGCTGTTGGGCCTTTTTGAGTTGCTCTTCAAGGTCTGCCATGTCACCGTTATTATAACGATAGCGAACAGCCTTACAGAGTCTGACACCATCAATGATACTTGCGTGGTTGAGAGCGTCAGAGATAATGGCATCGTCAGCAGTCAGCAGAGGCTCAAACAGTCCGCCATTGGCATCAAAACAAGAAGCATACAGTATAGCATCTTCTGTACCAAAAAAATGCGATATGGCTTTTTCAAGTTGCTTATGCGTATCGCCCGTACCACAGATAAAACGAACAGATGCCATACCATAGCCACGAGCGTCCATACGGGCTTTCGCGGCATTGATAAGTTCTTTGTTATCAGCAAGTCCGAGGTAGTTGTTTGCACAGAAATTGATTACTTGCTTGCCATCTTGCAGGCTTATACCGCTACTTTGCGGAGTAACGATAATACGCTCTTTTTTGTAAAGCCCTGCGTCGGTTATTGACTGAAGTTCAGAGCGGAGGTGTTGTTGAAAAGATGTGTACATGGTTGTATAGATGTTAGAAATAAGTTAGATGTGAGTACAAATATAGTTATTTTTCCAATTATTTGCAAGAAAAGCAAAAAAAATGTATTTTTGCAGTAGATTACACAACAAAAGAAATGAATATACTTTTTCATACATTAGGTTGCAAACTTAATTTTGCCGAGACTTCAGATTTAGGCAGACAGTTATTGGAACGAGGTCATAAGAAAGCGGGTAAGACCGACGAACCTGATTTAATTGTACTTAACACTTGTTCTGTTACCGATGCTGCGGACCACAAAGGCAGGCAGGCAATCAATCATTTGCACCATCTTTACCCAAAAGCAAAGATTATCGTAACCGGCTGTTATGCACAACTTAAGCCACAGGAGATAAGCAAAATAGAAGGCGTGGATTATGTGCTCGGAACAGAGGAGAAGTTTCAGATACCAAACATTATAAAAGACATCGAAGCGGATGTAAATCAAGCACAAATACAAACGAGCGATGTTAGAAGGTTAAGGCGTTTTCATCCTTCATATTCAAAAGGCGACCGCACCCGCTGTTTCTTAAAGATACAGGACGGTTGCGATTATTTTTGCACTTATTGCACCATCCCATTGGCTCGTGGCAGAAGTCGTAGCGGATCAATAAAAGAGATTGTCGAACAAGCAGATAAGATACTTAAAGAAGGTATTAAAGAGATTGTACTGACGGGTGTCAATATCGGTGATTTCGGACGGGATACAGGCGAAAAGTTCATTGACTTATTGCGAGAACTTGACAGTATTGAAAGCCAAGAGAACTACCGTTACCGCATATCTTCGTGCGAGCCGAATCTATTAAATGACGAGATAATAGAGTTTGTAAGCAAAAGCCGTCATTTCGCACCGCATTTTCATATACCCTTGCAGAGCGGGAGCAATGAAATACTGCAAATTATGCACCGCAGATATAATCGTGAATTGTTCAAAGAAAGAGTTGATTTCATAAAATCAGTAATGCCCGACGCATTTATAGGTGTAGATGTAATGGTAGGCGTGCGAGGTGAAACCGATGAGTTGTTTGAAGATGCGTTCAATTTTATAAAGACGCTAAATGTCAGCCAATTACATGTCTTCACTTATTCTGAAAGGGCAAATACCAAAATGCTTTCATTGCCACTTTATGTCGTTCCGAAAAAGATAAGGAAAGAACGCAGCGAACGAATGCACGAACTGTCAAATAAGAAACATGCTGATTTTACAGCAAGTCAAAAAGGCAAGAAAGGTATAGTACTTTGGGAAGGTAAGAATACTGACGGAATGATGTCGGGCTTTACGGGAAATTATCTTAGAGTTTCCGCTCCATATAACTCTCAAAAAATCAACACTTTTGAATTAGCCCAAATTTGATAAATGCTTTGGACAGCTTCGCTGTTGGAAGTTGGAAATCCTCACCCTGACGAAGGTCAGGGTCTAAAAGATACGACCAATTTGTTATTTCCCACGGATTGAACGGATTTTTACAAATTTAACAAATTTTCATTTATTAAAAACCAAAATCCGTGTTTATCCGTATAATCCGTTAAATCCGTGGGAGATTAGATCCTGAAACAAGTTCAGGATGAGGGCTTCGCAGCGCACAAGTTCAGGATGAGGGCTTCGCATCGCACACGTGCAGGATGAGGAGTATCAAATATCAAAACTTGTTTCTTTCATCGAGCCTGTTTTTGCGAACTGCTCGTGCATACGGAAAGCAAGCGAGAGATTATGTTGCGTATGCGAGACTTTGGTATGAGCCAGATAGTCGCGAAGCATTGGCTTATATTCCGGTGCAACACAATTCTCAATAATCGTTTCTGCTCTTTGTATCGGGCTTTTTCCACGAAGGTCGGCAATACCTTGCTCTGTGATAAGCACTTTAACGGAGTGCTCGGAATGGTCAAGGTGGCTAACCATAGGAACGATTGACGAGATAAGTCCGCCTTTGGCAGTTGAAGGAGTGGTAAAAATAGAGATATAAGCATTGCGGGCAAAGTCGCCACTACCGCCTATACCGTTCATCATCTTCGTACCAAGCACGTGAGTTGAGTTGATATTTCCATAGATGTCAGCCTCAAGAGCAGTATTGATTGTTATAAGTCCGAGTCGGCGTGCCACTTCGGGGTTGTTGGAAATCTCTTCAGGACGAAGCACGAGACGCTGTTTGAAGAAATCAAGGTCTGCAAGCACTTGGTTGAGCGCATTCTGACTTATGGTAAGCGAGCAACCCGAAGCAAACTTGATATGTCCTTCTTTCATAAGACCGATAACGGCATCTTGCACCACTTCGGTGTACATCTCAAAAGCAGGAATATGCGGGTTCTCGCCAAGGGCACCAAGTACGGCGTTAGCGATGTTACCAACACCCGATTGTATGGGCAGGAAAGTGGAAGGTATGCGTCCGGCTTTCATCTCTTGCTCAAGGAACAATGCTACATTGGCACCGATACGCTCGGTTGTTTCATCAGTAGGAGCAAAAGCGCCTACTTCGATAGGACGATTGGTATGAACGACGGCAATGATTTTCTTGGGGTCAACCTTCACACAGTCTTTACCTATACGGTCAGATACATGATAAACCGGTATCTCTCGACGAACAGGCGGGTCGGCAGGCTCGTAGATATCGTGCAAACCACGCAGTTGTTTTGGCAAAGCCTCGTTTATTTCTACAATGATATGGTCGGCAAGGCGACAGATAGTAGGCAATATACCGACACCAACGGTAGGTATAATCTCGCTGTCATCTGTAAGGTCGCAAGCCTCAACAATAGCAAACTTCGGTTTTGGCAGGAAGCCATAGCGCAACTCTTGTGCAAGCATAGAGAGGTGCATATCGAAATAGTGTGCATCGTGGGTATTAAGAGCTGCACGAAGGTCTTTGTTTGACTGA
This sequence comes from Paludibacteraceae bacterium, assembly GCA_017480285.1. Classification (GTDB taxonomy): domain Bacteria; phylum Bacteroidota; class Bacteroidia; order Bacteroidales; family Paludibacteraceae; genus Colicola. The sequence goes on from JAFVAX010000081.1 coordinate 42,458, forward strand.
TAAGGTGTGCGGAACTTGATAGCATGTGCGCGTGCAAGCATACCATCAAGCGAGTCGCCCGTGCTGGCACCGGTGTACATACCGATTTGGAAAGGTTTGCCTTCTGCGTGCAGACGCTCTGCCTTGTGCGCAATGGCTGTTGGAACTTCTTTAGGACAACCGGCAGGTGTAAAACCTGAGAAACCGATAATGTCGCCATCATTTACAAACTCCGCTGCCTCTTGAGCGGACATAACAGGATAGTTCATTTTTATTTATATGTTATTAGTGATATATTACAAGTTATGAATGATAAGCAGAAATCTTATCAATCATCTTTTCTTCTTGCCGAGTGCAAAAATACCTATTTTTTTGCAAAATAGCAAATATTTTTGCAGTTTTACTCAAAATCAATTAACTTTCGGTATGTCTGACCAACGGGTTGTGTAGTTAGGTGAGCGCAGGTCATGGCGAATAGAGTCGGTAAAAACCATTGCCTTGCCTGTTTTCTTATCTTTTGCATATTGCTGATTAGCAAGTACAACTGTTTCCGACCCTTGAAGACGGTTGATTTTATCAAGAGCATTGTCAAGCCGATGGCGTTTTTCATATTGCTCGCTATCATAGTCGAACAAGTTAGTTTGAATACTGTCAGCGCTGCTTATTATACCGACAATCACTCCGGCTCGCTTATACTCATACCCTTGCCTGAAAATGATATTCAAGCAGTTAAGCGCAGTCTGTACGATAACTTGCGTCGAATTGTCGGCAGTAAGCAGTTTTTGAGTGTAAGCATTGGAGTATTGTGGCAGGTCCGAACGGAAACGATTGGTATCTATAAACACAGTAACCTCCTCTGCCACAGAATGTTGCCCTCTTAGTTTCGAAGCGCACCGAGCAGCAAAATTGCTGACGCTTGTTTCCAAATCCTTCTTTTCTTTCACATTGTTAGGAAAAGATCTGGAGGTGCATATCGTTTGTTTGGGCTGAGGTTGTTCGGTAGGGATACAGTCTTCGCCTCTAAGTTCTTTCCAAGTTCGCTCCACACTGACATTATACATACGGCGCACTCTGTCGCGTGGCAGAGAAATGAAGTCCCACGCAGTCATTACGCCTCTTGCCTTGAGACTCTCACCTATTCGTCTGCCTATCCCCCATACATCGTCAACGGGTATGAGTTGCAGAGCTTTATTGCATTTCTCTTCAGTATCAATAAGACAGCAATGCTTGTAGCCTTTATATTTTTTTGCAAAATGTGAGGCTGTTTTAGCGAGAGTTTTAGTTGGAGCAATACCGATACTCACCGGCATTGCAGTCTGCACAAGAATGTTCTCACGAAGGCGCAACCCCCATTGTTGCAAATCGTGGTTCTGCATACCTCTTAAATCACAGAAAGCCTCATCTATACTATACCTGTAAAACGAAGGAGCGGCTTCCTTTACGATGTTCATAACTCGCCCTGTCAGCTCGGCATACAGTTCATAGTTGGAGGAAAAGGCAACTACCTGTTCTTCAGAGAACTGCTGTCGGAGTTGATAGTATGGCATACCGGCTTTTATTCCTAAGGCTTTGGCTTCGTTGCTCCGCGCAACAACACAACCGTCGTTATTCGATAGTACAACGACAGGTTTGCCGTTCAGGTCAGGACGGAAAACACGCTCGCAAGAGACATAGCAGTTATCGCAATCTACGATGGCATACATCTGCCTGTCCTCCAGTCTTTTATTGTAAAGATAACCTTACCCCAGATTGTAAATTCGTCGTTGGCATCGATATGAATACGCTTATATTTAGGGTTGGCGGGCACAAGTTCCATATATCCTTCTTCGCGATGAGTAGTATCAAGGAATTTGATTGTGAACTCACGATTAAAAAAGGCTATAACGACATCGCCGTGCTGAGGTTCTGCAAGTTTATCAACCACCAATAAGTCGCCTTCCGTTATTCCGGCATCCTGCATAGAGTCGCCTTCTACACGACCGTAGAAAGTAGCTTCGGGGTGCTGAATAAAATCGCGATTGAAGTCAAGCGACTCGTGTTCATAATCGGCGGCAGGTGAAGGGAAACCTGCACGCAAACCTTCAAAAACAGGTAATGACTGCAGTTTGGAAAAATCGCCTTTCTGTGGAATAAACTCGTTCATATTTAATTATATTATTTTCAGTGAGTTACCAATATACTCAATTCATATAACAGATACAATGGCATCGTTACAAGCATAAGTGTGAAGGCATCGCCCGTAGGTGTAATGACGGCAGCAAGAATACAAAGTCCGACAAAAGCATGTCGGCGATATTGCTTCAGCCATTGCGCTTTCAGCAGTCCCGCTTTCGACAGTGCCCATGCTACAAGTGGCATTTCAAAGAGCAAACCCATAATAAGCGAGAGGATGAGCAAGGTTGATACATAAGAATTGAGCGATATCTGATTTACAACCGCCTCTTCAACTTGATAAGTGCTTAAAAAGCGAAAGGCAAATGGAAAGATTATAAAATAGTTAAGCAAAATACCACAGACAAACAACAATGTCCCGAAACCGATAATACGCCCTGCCGCTTTCTTCTCTTTTTTATACAATGCCGGTGCGACGAAAGTATATAACTGCCAAATGATAAACGGCAGAGCGACTACTAATGCAGCCACTGCCGCTACCTCAAGATGTGTTGTAAACTGCGCCGCCAACTGTGTATTGATGAATTGAGGTGTAAAGTCAGACGGACAAAGAGAGTCCCACCCAGTTCGGTTTGCCAAACGACATAAAAGACGATAGACGACGAAGTCTGATTGTGCAGGGGCAAATAAGACACCAAACAAGACTTTGCGCAAACCAAACACCAAAACGAAACATACCGCCCATGCTATCAAAGAGCGAATGATAACACGACGCAGTTCGTCTAAATGGTCCCAAAAACTTGGTGTCATTTTTGTTCGCTTACCTTATCGTTGGTGTCAGCAGAGGAGTCTTTGGTTTGTTCTTCGCCTTCCTCTTTGCCATTTACTCCGTCCTTGAACGAACGGACACCTTTACCCAAACCACGCATCAATTCGGGAATTTTCTTACCACCGAAAAGTAGCAGAATGATAAGGGCTACAATGATTATTTCAGTTATTCCGATGTTCATACTATTTGTTGTTTTAATGATTCTACAAACCTATTGATTTTTTGCATCTCGTGAGGGATGTCGATGCGTTGCGGGCAATGCGAGAGGCAATGGTTGCAACCTATGCAGTGGTCAGCCTGCCTCAGTTTCGGAACAGAGCGGTCGTAGCCTACAAGGAAAGCCCGTCTTTGACGCTGATACTCATTCTCATTAGATGCGGCAGATGGCATAGTGCCTTCGGCTATACATTTATTGTAATGGCTGAATATACCCGGGATATTAAGCCCATACGGACAAGGCATACAATAGTTGCACGCAGTACAGGGTATGGCCTTGAGTTCATAGATGTCGCGGGCAAGATTAAGAAGGAAAGTCCATTCGCTATCATCAAGCGGTTCGAGTGGAGAATAAGTACGGACATTCTCTTGCAAATGTTCCAAATAGGTCATTCCGCTCAACACTGACAGCACTCCCTTCGGTGTTCCTGCAAAACGAAATGCCCATGCAGCCGGAGTAAAACGACTGTCGCGTTCGCTCAACTTACGGGTAATGGCAGCAGGTTGTTTGGCTAACCGTCCGCCTAACAATGGCTCCATAATAACAGCGGGTATGTTGCGCTTTTCGAGTTCGGCATAGAGATATACAGCATCCGTGTTTCGAGGGTTGATTTCGTTGGCATATTCCCAGTCGAGGTAATTGAGTTCTATCTGCACAAAGTCCCAATGATATTTGCCTTCGTCGTGCCAACGGAGTAGCATATCAAACACTTTGATATCGCCATGATATGAAAAACCGAGGTTACGGATACGCCCTGCCTTTTTCTGCTCAACAAGCCAATCGAGAATACCATTGTCCATATATCTGCCATAGAAGGCGTTCATAGCATCTTTCCCGCCACCCGACATACCAATACCGTGAAGCAAGAGATAGTCAACATAGTCGGTTTTGAGCTCTACAAGCGAGCGTTCAAACATCGCTTTCGACTCTTTTTCAGACCAAGTCTCGGGTGAGAAGTTTGAGAGTTTAGTAGCAATGAAATAATCTTTTCTCGGATGTCTTGAGAGTGCTATTCCTGTGCTCCGTTCCGACAGTCCTTGACAATAGGCAGGCGAAGTATCAAAATAGTTCACTCCGTGCTCTAAAGCATAGTCAATCATGTCGTTGACTGCTTGTTGGTCGATAGGTGAATCAGGGTTCTCCCTTGCCGTACCACCTGCCTCAACAGGCAGACGCATCATACCGAAGCCTAACAGCGACACCTTATCACCATTGTTAGGGTTCTCACGCAGAGTCATTTGTTCGAACGGAGAGTTGTCGGTGACTGCAGAGCCGTCTGAAGACTTCGTTTGCCTACTATTCTTACTGCATGCCTGAAGCACTACCGATGTAGTAGCCATAGCCGCAACTGCTTGTTTTATAAAAATTCGTCTATTCATAATCAATCAATAATGTGCATCTTATTTCCTTCTACATATATAGCACTGAATGGTCGGGCGGGACATAGATTTTCGCATTTGCCGCAACCTATACATTTAGCCGTATCAACGACAGGAACACTAACGGTCTTGCCACCGATTTCTTTTTCCACCATCTGTATAGCCCAAGCAGGACAGTGGCGAGCACATGCTCCGCAACTATCACCATTGCTGACCGGAAAACAATTCTGCTCTATCCAGACGGCATGTCCGACATGAACAGCTGTTTTTTCTTCTTTAGTTATTTTATGTATAGCCCCCGTAGGACACACTTCGCTACAACGCGTACATTCAGGTCTGCAATAGCCACGCTCGAACGACATCTCGGGTTGCATAAAGTGAAACGGGTCGGTGCTCGGACGCAACACATTGTTCGGACAGTTACTGACGCAAAGTTGGCAAGCAGTGCAATGTCTGTTCATGTTATACGCAGATATTGAACCCGGAGGAGTTATCGCAACATCTCTATGTGGCTCTTTCTTGTCTTCAATAACAGCCATACCGCCGTCCACTTTTATTTTAGCCTGTGAGAACAGAGCGGTACCGGTTGCGAGAGTTGCACCCGTAAGAAAAGCACGCTTACCCTCATCAGGCTTATCGGCTGTTGTTTTAGTTTGACTGCTTGCTACCAAGATAGGTTTATAATGCAAAGCATCGAATTTACATTTATCTACACAATCGCCACAAGCAACACACCGACTGTAATCAACTTTTCCTTCCTTGAAATCAATTGCCGATGCTTTGCAATTTTTCTCACATAGCGAACAATTCTTGCATTTGTTTTTATCGAACTGCACACGTAAGAAAGAAAAACGAGCAAAGAAACTGAGAATCGTACCGACAGGACAAATAGTATTACAATAAGTTCTGCCGTTTCGCCAAGCAAGTACAGCAAGCAAGATAAATGTCAGCAATGCCACAACGAAAGCAGTTACACTTCGCATCCATATTTGAACTTCGCTGAACATATAACTGTCGTAGTTGCTTTCTATTGCAGCCAAAGCATTACCGAGAAGGTCGTATAGCGGTTTGAAAAGCGAATTTACTATCCTGCCATAGGCTGAATATGGGGCGAGCAGAGTGGTAACAGGTGCAAAACCAACTACCAGACAAACAACAAACACCACCAAAACAGTGTATCTCAACCAACGCTTCTCGGGAGAATATGAATAGCGATTCTTTTTCGCTTTCTTTCCCATCCAACCAAACACATCCTGCATTACCCCTAAAGGACATATAACACTACAATATACTCGTCCGAACACAAGTGTGAGCACTACAAGCAAAGCGAGTACGCCAAAGTTGAGCGCCATCAAAGCAGGTAAAAACTGTAGTTTTGCAACAAAGGCAATGTGTTGGGTTATGCCCCACCCTGCACCAAGCAAGATAAGATTGAGCAGTGCAAAGAAAATAAAAGCTAAAGTAATACGAATTTTACGCAACATAATTGCAATATGATTGATATAAAAAACTTTTCTTTGCAAAAATAAAAAAAAAATTGCATTTTTCAAATAAAAAGACTAAATTTGCCATAAATTCCAAAAATCTAATGCCTTATGAAAAAGTCTATCTTCATTCTTATCCTTGCATTTTTGTCGTTTGCAGGATATGCCCATCAATCTTTTACGCTTCGTTTTGCCGACCACTACGACATTGCGCAAAACACAGCCGACAACAACAAAGCCATTTCTCAGGATGAGCCTGTTGGAGATTTGTTCGTTATAGGTCTTGAGAAGGTTGACACAGCCTTTTTAAGTCAGGTCTATTATGGTAAGAAAGGTTTCGGTTTGAAACTTGGCAGAAGTTCAAGCGACCGCACCGGAAAGTTGGCTATCAAACTAAAAGAGAGCGTGCGTCCGGTAAAAATCGTATTTGAAGCAGCCGCGTGGCAAAGCGCAGGCGAAAATCCAAAATACGACACTTATCTGAAATTCAACGACACGGAATATACCCTGCCCGCTTCGCCGGAACTCCGTTTCTATGAATGGGAAGGCACAGGCGAAGAATTGGACTCGCTCGTATTCACGACACAAGATAAGAGTCTGAAGGGCAGAGCCTATATACACCAAATAACGGTTATTGTACTTGATAATGAAACAGAACCGTATCTCTTTGGTTTTCCTGAAAAAGTGGAAATAGGACGAGTATATGAAAAGATGACCGGCACAGCCCAATTCACCGTCATAGGCGGAAACCTTGAGGGTGAAGTGGAACTTATGCTAAACAACCAAAGCGAAGTTTTTGAACTTACACCGGAAAACATCAGTTTGAACGAGGGAAATAAGATAAGTGAGAAAATAACTGTTACATACTCACCTCTCGCACCTTTTGAAGAGCATAACATTATACATATAAGTTCCGGCAACATCTCAACAGATATTGAACTGACTGCAAGTTGCGAGCCGGAGCCGGCAGGATATGTCTTTGAGCAGGTAACCGACATTCAAGACCTTCAGGATGGCGATAAGATTTTGCTCGCACAGAAAGGCAGCAACCGCGTAAACGGCTGGTTGAGAAGCGATAAGAAAGGTTTCGACTATATCGACATCGTACGCTACGACCGCATTAGCGAACAAGTATGCCAACTGACACTCAAACAGACAGACGACGCTTGGCAACTACTTAATGCTCACGGCGAGGCATTGGCCGTCAAAGGTAGAATGAGCGACCAAGTTCTCGCTTGGGAAAACGACCTGCCCAACAAGTGGAATATCAGTATTGAAGACGGACAAATAACAATTATAAACACCGTTGATACCTGTGGCACTATATATTACAGCACATCAGGCGAACCGCGCTTTATGGCTTATTCGTCAGCACCGAATGCTCAAAAACAATTGCCGACAGTTTGGAAGAAAGTGCCAAAACATTTCGACATCAACATAGTAGCCGAAGAAGGTGGTGAGACCTTAGGCAGCGGCAACTACGAACTATGCGACACCATTGAGATAAGCGCAATGCCTGTGTCAGAGAAATACTTGTTTGACCACTGGACATATAATTTTACTGAAAATCCGCGACAGATTGTAGTTGGGTCTGACAGTACTATCACAGCTTATTTCCGCATAGCAACTTTTGATGTTTCGCTCAGTTGCAATGAAGAACAAGGAACAGTCTATGGCAGTGGCACATACGAGTATGGCGAACAAGTACAGATAGTTGCCGAACCGGAAGAACATTATCATTTCGTTGAGTGGAGCGATGGCAACACTGAAGCCGACCGCCAAATAACAATAACAGAAAACACAGAGTTGTCTGCCACTTTTGCATTAGACACACATACTGTCAGCATCGTACTTGAACCTCAAGAAGGTGGTGTTGCTACAGGTGCCGGCGAATATGAGTTTGGCGAGGAAGTCAAAGTGAGCGTAACAACCAGCGAAAATTATATTTTCACCGGTTGGAGCAACGGAGATACTGAAACGGAACTTACATTAGTGATAGGCGATGAGGACATTGAACTGACCGCACATTTCGATTATGTAGAACCGGCTGCATTGAATGATATAAATAAAAATATCAACATCGTAAAAACTCAAGACTGCATATTGGTAAGTTGCGATAAATCAACCTCAATACGCATATATAACGCTTTGGGGCAATGCATTTACTCAACTATAGCCGAAAAACAAACATTCAAACTGCAAAAGGGTATTTACATTATTGAGGTAGGAAACGAAAAGAGCAAAGTTGAAATGTAAGTTATATTGCACTGAAAAATAACGGGAGTATGAAAGTTTGCATATTCCCGTTATTTTATCCTCATTCTGGCGAAGGTCAGAATCCAGATCCTGAAACAAGTTCAATTGCGTGTTGTAAAGTTCTTGCTGACCATACTCGGAAATTTTTTCTTTTTTTGAGCCGCTCTTTGGTTAAAAAGAGCATTTATATATACAAACCAAGCGACCAATACTGTGAAGTATTGGTCGCCGGCCCATTTTAACTAACCAAATTATCCGAACAGGGAATGTCCGGACGAGATAACCGCCAATTTTTCTTAAGAGGCGATTGTTTTATTCTTCAGCCGCACCTTCTTCTGCGGGAATTTCTGCTTCCGGAGTTTCTGCTTCCTCAAAATCAGGCAAAACAGCACCTTCTTGCTCGTTTTGCTCTTGTGCATGACGGGTAACAGCAGAGCCTTCATTATTGGTACTCAACTCACCTTTACGGATACCTGTTGCAAAAATAGAGAACAAACCTATCAGTGCAACCAAGGTCCAAGTGGCTTTCTCCAAGAAGTCGGTCGTACGACGCACACCCATAACTTGGTTTCCGCTACCAAAACCGGCAGCCAAACCACCACCCTTGCTATTTTGAATCAAAACTAAAAATACCAATAATATACTGGCAATTACTATCAATACGATTAAAAAATTATACATAAATCAATGTCTTTTTTACAAGATTTTATTTCATTTTTTCAAAATCGGCTACAAAATTACAATTTTTTTTTCAAAATACCAAATTTTTTATAAAAAAACTCAATATATTTAACCCAAATCGGTCTAATGACCTATTTGAGTTAAATTGTCCAGTACAAATTCTCATTTTCTTGCTCTTGCTTCAAGAAATTGTAAATTTCTTTACTGATGGTTATTCCGCCAAGGCGGCTTTCGAAAGTGAGATTATTATGATGCACCTCATCTAATATCATTATAACCAATTTTGTATGACCTTGATACTTTTTCGCAAACTCTTCAAGAGTATCTGCCATATCTGTGGTAATGCGGTCAATCGGGATACTGACGGTAAGTTGTTGTACCTGCTCGTTTTGCAGTTCCTCAAGATAGCCCACTTGCCTTATTGCAAATTCAAACTCCGCCTTGTCCATCGGTTTAGGTGTAAACCTGAATTTTGTTGAATCGGCAAATCGTTGCTGCACCCTGCCACGCAAGTAGATATAGTTGTTTACATTCATATATGCGGCAAACTGTTTATACTGCTCTTCCCACATTATTCCGTTATAACTGCCTTTGTAATCTTCAATAGTATAACGACATAAGGTTTTACCGCTACGAGTTGTACCCATTTCAAGTTTGGTAATGATTCCACCTAAACATACATCTTTGCCGTCTCTTTCGGTCAGCCAACTTTCAGCAGTAGGTTCGCCTTCTTCAGGCGAATAATTTTGTCTCAGTTCGGGCGATTTAATTTGTTCAAGAAGATTAAGGTCTTTCGTCGAAAAGTTGCAGATGGTATTCATCACAAACCCGTAGTCGTCAAGCGGATGGGCTGAAAGGAATATAGTGATAGCCTCTTTTTCCTTGTTGAGTCTTTCGAGTGTTGACCAACGCTCCACCTGTGGCAGTTCCGGTTTTTTTATTTCCACGGCAAGGTCGCCTCCAAACATACCAAACAACGAGTTTTGCTGATTAACACTCTCTTGTTGGAAAGTATTGCCATATCTTATAAGCGTATCAAGCACGCTCTCACCTTTAGAGTTATCACTCAACAGTTGCTCACGATAAAGGTCAAGGCTGTCGAAGGCACCTGCATAGGCAAGCGACTCTATCGTTTTTCTGTTGACCGCTTGCAAGTTTATTCGCTCAACAAAATCGTAGATGCTCTTGTATGGTCCGTTTGCTTCGCGTTCGCGAATGATTGTTTCTGACGCGCTCTGTCCTACACCTTTTATACCTCCTAAACCAAAGCGGATGTTGCCGTCTTTATTTGCAGTAAATGTAAGTTCAGACTCATTAACATCAGGTTGCAAAACTTTTATTCCGATATCTTTGCACTCGTCAAGGAACTTACCCACACTTGTTATATCGTTCATAGAAACGGTAAGGTCTGCCGCCATAAGACAAGCCGGATAATGGGCTTTAAGGTAAGCCGTCTGATAAGCCACCCACGCATAACAAGTGGCGTGCGACTTATTGAATGCATATTTGGCAAATGCCTGCCAATCGGTCCATATCTTGTCAAGTATCTTTGGGTCGTGTCCGTTTTTCTTTCCGCCTTCTATAAACTTCGGGTGCAACATCTCAAGCGTTGCAATCTGTTTCTTACCCATCGCCTTACGCAGGGTATCACTTTCACCACGAGTAAAGCCGGCAAGCAGACGAGAGAGCAACATGACCTGCTCCTGATAGACCGTAACTCCGTATGTATCTTTCAGATAAGTATCCATACAGGGCAAGTCGTAAGTAATTTTTTCCTGCCCGTTTTTGCGACGAATGAACTGCGGAATATAGTCCATTGGTCCCGGCCGGTAGAGGGCGTTCATTGCTATCAAATCGCTAAAAACGGTGGGTTTGAGTTCGCGGAGATACTTGCGCATTCCTGCCGACTCAAATTGGAAAGTGCCAATCGTCCTGCCCTCCTGATAAAGTTTATAAGTCAGAGGGTCATCAATAGGGATATGGTCGATATCAACTTCCACTCCATACGATTTCTTAATGTTTTTAAGGGCTTCTTTGATGATGGTCAGTGTTTTCAAGCCGAGGAAGTCCATCTTGATAAGTCCCACAGACTCAACAACATGTCCGTCGTATTGAGTAACGATAACATCCTTTTCGGTTTCCTTGTCTTTGACCGTTGCGAGCGGTGCGAACTTCGTAAGGTCGTCGGCACCTATGATGACACCGCAAGCATGTATTCCAATCTGTCGGTTAGTGTTTTCAAGTTGTTCTGCATACCGAAGCATTGAGACAATCTTCGGATCGTCTTCACTAAGTTTCTCCTTGAAAGAAGGCAGATAACGGAAACAATTCGTCAGGTTGATTGCCGGTGTTTTTCCTTTCTCGTCTTTGATATCGTCTGGGAAGCGGTCAGGCACCATCTTTTTTATCTCATTGACAACAGAAAGCGGCACTTTCTCCACTCGCCCGACATCGGCTATTGAAGACTTAGTAGCCATAGCACCATAGGTAATGATATGTGCCACATGGGTGAATCCGTATTTTTGCGTTACCCAGTCAAGCACTTTCTCTCGCCCCGCATCGTCGAAATCGACATCTATATCAGGCAGTGAGATACGGTCAGGATTGAGGAAACGCTCAAACAGCAAGTCGTACGGGATGGGGTCAACATCGGTTATTCGCAAGCAATATGCCACCACACTTCCGGCAGCACTACCACGCCCCGGACCTACACTTACGCCTAATTCCTCACGGGCTGCACGGATATAATCATATACGATAAGGAAATACCCCGGGAAACCCATCGTTTTCATAATGTGCAACTCAAAACGGATACGGTCTTTAATCTCGTCAGTGAGGTTTTCGCCATAGCGTTTTTTTGCTCCTTCCCAAGTCAGTTTAGCAAGATAGTCGGCTTCGAGTTTTATTCGGTAGAGTTTGTCAACCCCACCCATTTTTTTAACTTTCTTTTCAGCAGCCTCCTGCGACATTATCTCATTGCCGTTCTCATCGGTTGTAAATTCTTGAATGAGTTGTTCAGGTGTCAGGTTTTGACGATACTGCTCTTCCGTTCCAAAGTCTTCAGGTATCGGGAACTTAGGCATTATAGGTGCCGAGTCTATATCATACACTTCTACCTTGTCGGCTATTTCTTGTGTATTTTCCAATGCTTCGGGTATGTCGGCAAAAATCTCAGCCATCTGCTCGGGCGACTTAAGCCACTCCTGCTTGGTATAGTGCATACGCTTGTCGTCTTCTATATAAGCACCGGTGGAGATACATATCAAATGGTCGTGTGCTTCGCCATGCTCCTCTTTGACGAAATGCACATCGTTAGTACAAATAACTTTTATATCATTGCGCTTAGCTATATCAATAAGTATAGGGTTGACTTTTTTCTGCATTTCATACACGAGAGTGTCGCCCCCGGGTTTGTCGGTCTTATGACGCATAAGTTCAATATAATAGTCGTCGCCAAACACCGACTTGAACCAACGGGCAGACTCTTCGGCTTCTGCTGTTTTGCCTTCCATAATAAGTTGGCACAACTCGCCACCCAAACAAGCCGATGAACATATCACACCTTCGTGATATTTCTCAAGCAGTTCTTTGTCTAACCTTGGACGGTCGTAAAAACCATCGATATATGCAAGCGAGGAAAGGATACAAAGATTATGATAGCCGGTTATGTTCTTTGCAAGCAGGATAAGATGCCAACCGCTTCGGTCAACAATCTGCTCTTTGCCATAACCGTTTCGTTGCCTTATGTTTTTGTCTTTAAGTTTGCGTCCGCGTCGGGCACAATAAGCCTCTATTCCGACGATAGGCTTGAACGGCTTGTATTCATCGGCTTTCTGTTGCAGTTTTACTAACTCCTCCTCGTAAACAGGTAGCGCTTTTTGTGCTTTGTCTGCATCCTGAAGACGAACCTTTATTGCAGCTTGTTCTGATTTGTCGGTAGAGGCTTTTAACTGTTCTTGCAGGGCCGGTATCTGCTTCACAAGTGCTTCTGCCTTCTCTATATTTTCCTTACATTCCTTTACTTTTGCTTTAGGTTTGCCGTTATGTTTCTTACAAAAATCAAGCAACTCCTTTATACCGAACATATTTCCATGGTCGGTAAGTGCAATAGCGTTCATTCCCATTGACTGGGCGGTAAGTACCAAATCAGGTATCTTGGACATTCCGTCCAAAATAGAATAGTGGGAGTGAACATGCAGGTGTATAAAATTCATATAACCTTCCGTATTCCTTTTATTTTATTTATGTAACTCTACTTATTTATTTTCCATTTTTTTGCGTATCTCTTTGGGTATGGCATCTTTATGAACCATTATGTCCATCGTTTTATAAGCCACAAAAGCCTTTGAAATATACCAAGTACCCTCATAGTCGCTTCTGTCAGTTCCCCAAGAGTTTTTTACCATATAATACTCCTTTCCGTTCTGGTCTTTGGCTATGCCATAAATCTGCATACCGTGGTCGTCGGTTGTTTCCCAGTTGTCGTATGCTTTCTGGCGCATCTCTTGCGTTACTTCTATTTCCGGCAGTGGTGCTTTGGTAAGTTCTTTTTTCTTATCCGCCTGCGAGAGGTTGAGCCAATGTGCCATATCCGAGCCGGTCAAATCTGCACCTTTGTCAGCATCGGGCATAACGCCCACACCCTTGCGTGTAAAACCGACCTCGCTCACATCTGCCCCCCAAGCAACGGTATAACCCTTGTCAATAGCGTTATCAATGATAGCCATCATCTCTTCAAGAGGAAGGTTATACATCTGGTCTTGACGCCAGTTGTCAGGCACCTCAATGGCAAAACGAGTATAGAAAGGATGATGTGTATAAGAAGTAATTGACACATAATCATCAGCATTAAGACCTAAATACTTTGCAAACGATTGCGGGGTATATTTCTTTCCTTCAAACACAAACTCCTCGGGACATTTGCCCAAATAGGTATCATAAATAGCCTTCAAACCTTCCATCCATACGGGGGTCAGTTTTTTTCTGTTACTGCCGGCAATAGCCTTAACATACGCACCTGCAACGGCATCCAGTTCGCCGTGATTGGGCAGAGAGTCGCCGTACTGAATACCCGGCATCGCCTCTTGCGGAACAAGTCCGTAGTTTTTCATACAATAAATAACATCGTAAGCCGAACCGCCGGGCGAGAATGAGCCTTCGCCATGCAGACGAACATAGAGTTGTGCACGGTCAAGCATAGTATGATGAACGACGAACATCTCGCTCAAATCGTATTCGCCTTTACCCATACGAATAAGTTCTGACTCCAAAAAACCTATAGTGGAAAAACTCCAGCAAGTGCTACTTCTATTTTGGTCTTTGACTGATGAAATAGGATTGATTTTAATCGTTGTAAAAACAAAACCGGTATCGTTTTTAGTAGTATCTTTTTTTTCGTCGAGATTGTTTGAAACAGTCTCAAACGAAAACGCAAACTGACTGACCGACAACATTACAGCCACACAATACAGCAAAATCTTTTTCATAACATTTTGAAAATTTAATAAGGTTTTTTGTTTCAATTTCAACTTCACAAAAATACTACAATAATCATAAAATTCCAAATTTTTAAGAAAAAACGCATAAAAATATTTTTTTTTACATTTTTTCTAAAGATTTTTTCAAAAAATTTGCGTATTTGATAAAAAAATTGTATTTTTGCGTTTGCATTTGAAAAAGTGCGTTTTGGAAAGTTGTCTGAGTGGTCGAAAGAGCCGCACTCGAAATGCGGTGTACGCATTACGTCGTACCGGGGGTTCGAATCCCTCACTTTCCGCTCTTTGAAAAAAGCAAAGCCGTTTTGACAGAGAAAATCTATTCAGCGGGAAACAAAATGAAACATTTTTTATTATTAACCAATAATTTTTTAGTAACAAAACTATGATTGTAGTACCTGTAAAAGAGGGTGAGAACATAGAGAAAGCCCTCAAAAAATTCAAACGCAAGTTTGAAAAAACCGGTGTCGTAAAAGAACTTCGTCGCCGTCAGCAATTTGAAAAACCTTCGGAGTTGAAACGCGAGCGTATGTTGCACGCTGTTTATGTACAGCAGATGCATGCGCATGATGAAATCTAAGAATTTACACAAATAATCATATATAACTTTAGGATGCCAAAACGATGTTTTGGTATCCTTTGGTGTTTACTAAAACTAATATGTTATGAATCTGTGTATCGACCAAGGTAACTCAAGAATAAAAATAGCCTTGTTTTTGCCCGACGGGAAAATGCATAAATCGTTTATTTACCGCCAGTTCAAACTTTCGGATGTACAACGACTCTTGTCGCTATACGAAATTGAAAGCAGCATCATATCTTCGGTTGGAAACATCGACCCTGCCATTATCAATATGCTTTCAAGACGGTGCAAGCAATTTATTCTCTTTGACCACCTTACCCCTATCCCGATAAAAAACGCTTACGACACACCTGAGACATTAGGTCAGGACCGTTTGGCGGCTGCTATCGGAGCCAACCGCCTGTTCCCAAACGAGAACACACTCATCATCGATGCCGGCACAGCCATAACATACGATTATGTTGACTCCGGCGGAGTGTATCAAGGTGGTAATATCGCACCCGGAATAAAAATGCGCCTAAGAGTTCTGCACACTATGACCAAGCGTCTGCCACAAGTTGAAGTTGACGAGAACCAACTCATACCTATGTTCGGCAAAAACACCGCTGATGCCATAACGGCAGGGGTAATCAGGGGTATCTCACACGAAGCAAGAGGTTATATGCGCTATTTGGAAGAGAGAGAGTTAGCTTATAAGGTCATACTCACAGGAGGACATGCCAATTTCATAGCAAGATACCTACCCCAACCTTATGTAGTGGAGAAAGATTTGGTTTTAATTGGATTAAACTCCATTCTCACCTATTCCGAAAAGGCTCAAAAATAAGCACAGAAAGAAAATTATTCAAGTTTTTTTATTTTTTTTTGCAAAAATTTCCTATTTTGGCATTTATTTTGTAAATTTGCAGGAAATACTATAATTTATATGTAAATAATGCTACAAAACTCCAACATACGATTTCTTTTTGTTTTGATGTTAGCGTTTTCAACATCAATATGTTTTTCTCAAAACAACACAGTATCGCCATATTCCCGCTATGGTTACGGTGAAATAAACGATAATGTTGCCGGTGCTTATAGGGCTATGGGAAATGTTGGTATAGGTATGCGTGGTAAGGGTGTTATCAACCCGATGCAACCGGCGTCGTACAGTGCTGTTGATAGTCTTACCTTTATGTTCGACCTTGCAGCCAGCGGTATGTACACCCATTATGAGGACGCACTCGGAAAGCGCAATCGCGGGGGTGGAAACCTTGAATACCTGACAATGCAATTCCCTATTTGGAAATATATAGGTCTCTCGCTCGGTTTTATGCCATACACTATGACGGGATATGACATCACGCTTACCAACAGCGAATACCCCTACGACACACAGACATATACCGGCACGGGTGGCTTCTCTGAAATTTATTTAGGTCTATCGTACAACTTTTTCAATTGGGCTGCAATAGGTGCAAATGTATATTATCTGTTTGGAAATGTTCACCACCAGCGAATACTCTCATCTACGCTGACAAACTACAAAAGTATTTCTTTTGAAGATAAAATCAACGCTGACGATGTTCGTTTCCGATACGGAGTGCAAGTGTTTCACACTTTTGACAAACATAGTTTCAACATCGGTGGCATTTTTGAAGCACCAACCAAACTAAACGGCAAATACAAGCAGATTGACCAGACCAATGCAGACACACTGCGTGCAGACGGAGGGTTCGGACTCCCTTTAGTATATGGCATAGGAGCGTCTTACACCTACGATAATCGCTTGACAATAGCAGTTGATTTCCTACAGTCGCAATGGAGCCAAATCGAATATCGGGGCGAGAAAGGAAACTTAAGAGACAGAAACAAGATATCGCTCGGAGTTGAATATCGGCACAACGCTTGGAGCAAGAAATATGGTGAGCGAATGCCGTTCAGATTAGGATTAAGTGTGCAAGACGCATATATCAAACAAGTGAAAGACAAAGAGTTTATAGTAAGTGTCGGCATGGGATTTCCGCTACATAATGTAGCAACCATTTTGAACACATCAATAGAATACGGACACAGAGGTTCGAGCAAAAATCTTGAAGAACACTTTTTGAGGCTCACGCTTAATGTCGCAGTAGCAGAACGATGGTTCTTCAAACGCAAACTATAAGACAACAATTAACACGATTGTATAATATCTAAAAATTCAATAACAATGAAAACAAAAGAATTAGTACTTGCAATGTTCTGTGCATTAGCACCGGTTGCTTGTTCGGCACAGAAAAATGCTTCATTACAGTCCAATTCAGGCGCCAGTGCAAATACAGCAACTCAAGAACCTGCTCCTGAAGTAACCTTGGAATGCAGAAAAAATGTATCGTTGTTCTACGAGGCTGCAAAAAACAAACAATTTGCCGAAGCACTCGCACCTTGGGAAGCAGCATACGCAGAATGTCCTAACGCATCAAAAAACATATACATCAAAGGTGTTGATATCATCGAATGGCAAATAGCAAATGCTAAATCAGAGCAAGAGAAGAATGAACTTCGTCAGAAACTGATGAAACTCTACGATGACCGTATCCGCTGGTTCGGCAACGACGCTAAAACACCTACACCTTATATCTTAGGCGACAAGGCTTTAGACTACATCAAGTATTTCCCTGAAGACATACTGAAAGAGCAAGCCTATGAGTGGCTCAAACAATCAGTAAACGGAATGGGCGCAAAGAGCAAGATTATGGTTCTTACCAATCTCGTTGTTGTAAGTCAGGGTCTTTATAAGGAAAATCCTGCGCATGCCGAGCAGTTTATTGCTGACTATCAATTAGCAAGCGATTATCTGTCGCAACAAGCAGCTGATACCAAGAACAAGAACCAAGCGGCTGCACAACAGCAAAAAGACTATATCGACAATCTGTTTGCCGTTTCCGGCGCTGCCGATTGTGGTAAATTAGACGAGCTGTATGCAAAAACCGTCAACGACAACTTGGAGAACAAAGATATGCTTGCAAAGATAATTGCTCTTTATCGCCGTGTTCGTTGCACCGAGTCGGAGGTTTATTTCCTTGCAGCCGAGAATGCCCACCGTCTTGAGCCTACTGCAGAGACAGCCGCAGGTTGCGCCGCAATGAGTGCAAAGAGAGGTAATATCGAACTCGCCATCGACTACTACAATCAAGCCTTTGAACTTGCTCAAACAGCCGACGATAAGGCCGACTACCTGTACAACAACGCTGTATATTCGCTCAACTTGAAGAAACTGCAAGATGCACGCTCGTATGCTCGTCGCTCACTTGAGCAGAAAGCAGACCAAGGTCGTTGCTACATCATCATCGGTATGGCATACGGACAAGCCAAACCTTTTGACAACGATTACCTAAACCAAACGGTATTCTGGGCTGCAGTTGATAAATTCCAACAAGCAAAAAGAGTGGATGCTACCGTTGCTGAAACAGCAAACGATCTTATCAAATCGTATTCACAACATTTCGTAAGTCTTGATGTTTTGCAAGACCTTCGCGGTAAAGTATTCGATGCCAACGCAAGCGATGGCGACAGCTATCATATAGGCGGCTGGATCAACGAGACAACAACCATCAGAACAAGAAAATAAGAGACAGAACGCTACACTGTTAGCTTTATGCAACACACATATAAATACAGCAAGAGAGTCATAACTTTTTCGGTTATGGTGCTCTTGTTGTGTTTTATAACATCGTGTGAAAAGGATTTCAAACCCCGCATTGCAGCAATCGCCAACAGAGCGGAAATGCCTTCGCTTAAGGCTGACACAGTTACCACACTCATATCAGATTCGGGCATAACACGCTATCGTATTACCACACCTCGTTGGGAGATTTACGACAAGGCTGACCCTTCACATTGGGAGTTTCCGCAAGGCGTCTATCTTGAACGCTTTGCCGAAGACCTATCAACAGAGGCATCGCTCAAAGCCGACTATGCCTATTATAACGAGAAAGAGCAACTATGGCATCTAAAAGGCAATGTACATGCTCTAAATTTGAAAGGTGAAGAATTTTCTACGCCCGACCTTTACTGGAGCCAACAGGAAGAGAGCGTATATTCCGACACCATAATGGAAATTAAAAAGAGTACTTCAATAATCAAAGGTATCGGTTTCCGTTCCAACCAGCAAATGACAGAATACACCATCTTACAACCTACCGGTGTGTTCCCTATTGACGAAGAAGAGAATAAATAAACAAAAAGCAAACGCAGATATATGAAAAATCTTATACTACGCACTATATTCGGAGCCATATATGTGGCTCTTATTGTATTAAGCATAGTACTTGGAAATGAGACTTTTTTCAGTAGCCTTTTCCTCCTTTTCTTGGTATTGGCTATACTTGAATTCTATCGCATCAACAAAGCCGACAACATACTCAAATATGGTGGTCTTATTTTAAGCGTATATGTTTATCTTATTTCAGGCATAATGCTTTTTAACATTGTTGATAATAGTGCCTCTTTAATGCCGTTTGCTACATATACCACTGCCTCTGCATTCTTACTGCTCGTCGTAGCAGAAATTTTCAAACCTGACACTAATCCCGTAACAAATTGGGGACTGTTGCTTTTTCAACTATGCTGGATACTTCTGCCATTTCTTTGTATGCTCTCTATGGTAAGCGGCACGGTTGACAGTCGGAAGTATCTTCTTTTTGCCTTTATCATTGTTTGGACAAATGACACAGGTGCGTATTGTGTCGGTTCGCTACTTGGCAAACACAAGATGATACCACGCATCTCGCCCGCTAAATCTTGGGAAGGTCTTGCAGGCGGATTGTGTTTTTCAATTTTAGCGGGTGTTCTATTACTAAACAGCCCGATAGGCTTTATTTCCGAGCCTCTACCGATTTGGAAAACACTTATATTAACCGTTTGCATTGTACTCGCCGCCACTTTGGGCGACCTGATGGAGAGTCTTGTCAAACGCACTGTCGGAGTGAAAGACTCAGGTAACATTATGCCCGGACACGGCGGAATGCTTGACCGCCTTGACAGTATGCTTCTGGCAGCACCCGTCTCAATGCTTATACTACACATTTTGCACATTATATAAGAACAGATGAAGAATATAGCATTTATTGTTAATCCTATCTCAGGAACAAAAAACAAACGACATATCGTAAAACAAATCGACAAACTGCTTGACCGCAACCTTTGGACAGCAAACATTGTTTATACCGAATACAGGGGGCACGCAACGGAACTTGCCCTGCAATATGCGCAATTAGGTTTCGATGCTGTTGTGGCTGTCGGTGGCGACGGCACGGTCAGCGAGGTGGCATCAGGTTTGAGAGATACAGACACTGCACTCGGTATCATCCCTGTAGGTTCAGGCAATGGTCTTGCAAGACATCTAAATATCCCGCTTCGAATACAAAAAGCAATAGAAATGCTCAACAATGCAGAAGTGATAACAGTGGATTACGGACTTGTCAACGACCGCCCGTTCTTCTGTACTTGCGGAACAGGCTTCGATGCTCTCATTAGCGAGGACTTTGCTCACGCAAGCAAACGCGGACTTCATACTTATATAGAAAAGATTGTTCAAGATTTTTTCAAGTATGTTCCACAGCATTATACTCTCACAGGAGAAAATATCAATCTTGAAACCGACGCTTTTCTCATTACCTTTGCCAATGCCAATCAATGGGGTAATTCGGCATATATAGCCCCTAAGGCAAGCGTTCAGGACGGACTGATGGACATCTGTATCGCAACCGACATCTCGCTTGCATCCACGCCGGCACTCGCTGTCAAACTGTTCAACAAAACAATCGACACCAGCAAACATGTTACAACTATTCGCACCGATAAGATTCATCTGAAAAGAGAAAATGCCGGTCCTTTCCATGCAGATGGAGACCCTATAGAGATAGGAACTGAAATAGACATACAAATTATTCACGATGGACTCAAAGTGCTTGTACAACCGCAGTACTAAAGTGTTATTCAAAGATTCAAAAATTCAAAGATTCCAACTTCAAACAGCGAAGCGGTCTAACTTCAAACTTCAAAAAATCAAAGATTTCGTCAACTGCTTTTCGCATAAGCGAAAAGCGCAAATATAAACCTATGAAAATAGAGATAATCAACAAATCACATCACCCGTTGCCACAATATGCAACCGAACTGTCTGCCGGTATGGACCTTCGTTGCAACCTCTCTGAGCCGGTAACACTTCGTCCGCTTGAGCGACATCTTTTCCCGACAGGTCTGTACATAGCCCTGCCTGAAGGTTACGAAGCACAGATTCGTCCACGCAGCGGTCTTGCCCTGAAAAAAGGACTAACAGTACTCAACACACCGGGCACTATAGATGCTGACTATCGCGGTGAGATAGGTGTCATACTCATCAACCTCAGCAACGAACAGGTTACAATAGAAGACGGCGAGCGAATATGCCAAATGGTAGTTGCCAAACACGAAAAAGCGGAGTTGTTTGAAGTCAGCGAACTGACTGAAACCGGGCGCGGTGCCGGCGGTTTCGGACATAGTGGAACAAAATAAAGAAAACCTTATAACTTTGAAAAAGACTATTACTTATATCATTGTTCTTTTGTTGGTGTTGCCTACCGGTGTTTTCGCAAAGAAAAAGACAAAAGAAAAGTCTCAGGAAGAAATTACCCTTGAACAACGGTTCAATTATTATTTCTATGAGGCAGAGCGGGCATACTCTACCGCCCGTTACGACTATGCCTATGCTCTATGGACAATGTTGGCACAAATGAATCCGACAAACGCAACCGTACAACACTATTTAGGTGTTCTGCACGCCGGATTATCGCTTGACTCGCTCGCTTTTATCGACTTTGAAAGAGCCTTCCAATTAGACAAAGAGAACTACTGGGAGACGTACATCAGTTATCTTGCTGATCGAAAAATGACTGACAAAGCCTGTCAGGAATTGGAAAAACTTGTCAAAGATTATCCTGACAATATAGAGATGCGCGAGACACTCGTAAAGTTTCAACTCTCAGTCCCGAAGAAAAAGGCTTCAACTCTCAAACATATCGAGTATATAGAAAAAAAGAACGGACTGAACAGAGATGTTTTAGGACTCTACTACTATCTGTACGCCAATTCAAACGAGTACGAAAAAGTGCTTGAAGTAATCGACCGTTTCTTGCATTTAGAACCTGACAACGAACAAATAGTCAGTTTCAAAGGCGATTTCCTCGCAAGTATCGGACGAATGGAAGAATCAAATCAGTGGTGCATAGAGCAATACGAGAAAAATCCTCAAAACTATTTTCTTGCTCTTACGCTTGCTGATAACTACATAACTGAAGGCGATTCGCTGAAAGCAAGAGGTTATCTATATGAGGCTATAGAAAATGAAGAGATGTATTTAGACGATAAAATACAAATCATCAACAAACACAACGACCTGCTGCAAACCGACAGTATTGCCTACAACGAGATGCTCAGTACTCTGTATTCCGACCACCCTCAAGAAGAACAGATATATAAAATGAGGGTGCAGAAAGCATTGAGAAACAACGATATAGAGACAGCCAAAAAAGAACAACGCAACCTCATTTTGCTTAATCCCGAAGAGTCAAACTATTGGGAGCAACTACTGAGTATCTATCAATTAGACTCTATAAGTTTCACTAACGACACCGCCGAAAATATCTTCCGCGAAGCCTTCGTACATCTGCCTGAGCACCCGCTGTGGGTATACCGCTATTGCCTCACACTTGCTACACACGACTCAATAGCAGAAGCACTTGAGTATGCCAACAAAATAGCAGTTTTAGAAACCGATAAGCAAGCCGATATGGTCAATCTATGGGTTTTTATCGGAGATCTATACACTAACGACAAAGTGGCACAATATGACTCGGCATTCTTTTGGTATGAGAAATCACTTAAGATATTCCCAAAAAGCAGTTACATAAAAAACAACTATGCCTATATGCTTGCCATTCATCCGCCACAAGACATTCCTCTTTCAGAGACACTGCGTAAAGCGGAAGCGATGAGCCGTGAGACTATTCAGGAAGAACCGACCAACTATATGTATCTTGACACTTACGCATGGATACTACACTTGCAAGGCGACGATACGCTCGCTCTGTTCTATATGAAAAAAGCCTTGCAGTATTTCCCGCAAGGTCAAGAAAGAAAAGAAGAATACATTGAGCATTATGAGGCAATAGAACAGAACAAAAAACCATAACAATGAAACGACTCTTATACATACTGTCTCTATGTTGCCTACTTCTTTTGGCAAGTTGCCACTCAAAAAAACGACTTGCCCAAACAGACAATAAACCGACAATCGTAGAAACACCGAAAATCAATACTCTGCAAGTAAGCAAAGCCAAAGCAAGACTGCAGGCTTTCTCGCAAGACATAACGGCATCTTGCAGTATCAACCTCATAGCCGACTCTGCATTAGTCGTTTCCATACAACCGCTTTTCGGTATAGAACTTTATCGCTTAGAGGCTGATAAAGAAGAGATACGACTTTTCGACAAACTGAACAAACGACTTATCATCTCCACCTACGAGCAACTGAAAAAAGATATAGGTGTCAGCCTGAATTTTGTGCAATTAACAAACCTCTTTATAGGAAAAAACGACATACCGGAGAAGCAGGGTATTTACAAACTGAAAGTTCAGTACGACAGTTTTGTAACAGAATATCACCTGCCTGCTTATCTTGACATTAGCGTAACTTCGGCTCACGATAGCGCACAACTTCAACTGACCTATCTTCAAAATGCCATCAACGAAGGGGCTAATGTCAAGAGTATCAACACCCGCAACTACAACAAGGTAACGCTCATAGAATTTTTGTATCCATGAAAAAAATAATTACAACATATTGTATCCTCTTTCTTGCATTGACATCATTGCTGTCGCAATCGCGTTCAGAACTTGAGCGTCAGCGAAAAGAAACCGAACGGCAACTTGAAGAGACAAGCAAACTCTTGCAAGAAACTCAAAAAAACGAAACAGCAACCACCAACAAACTCAACCTTCTCAACCGCGATATTCAAACGCGCAAAAAACTGATAGCAGGTATAAGTCAGGAGATTGCAAGTATCAACGATGAGATGAGTCTGTTGCAGAAAGAGCATAACCAACTATCTTTGAAACTCGACAGTGTTCGACAAGACTATGCCAACCTCATACGGCAAACACATTATGCACAGTTGCAGAATAGTCCTTTGCTTTTTGTTCTTTCTGCCGGCAGTTTCCACCAGTTGGCTCGCCGTATAAGATATATGCAACAGTTTGCCGACTACCGCAAGCAACAAGCGGCACAAATAGAAAGTCTGCAAAAAGATATTCAGTCGCACAACAAGCGTTTAGAGCAAGACCGCCACGACCGTAATGCCATTCTTGCCAAACAACAACGCGAGCGCGACAACCTCGCCAGAGATGAACGCAAGCAAAAACAGATGCTCAAAGACTTGCAGAAACAGGAGAAACAACTTCGTGCAAACCTAAAAAAACAGCAAAAGAAAGCCAACGAACTTAACAAGAAAATCGACGAACTCATTGCTCAAGAAAACAAAAAACAAAAAGGTCTGCAACTGACCAAAGAACAGCAACTCGTTGCAGGTGGATTTGAAAAGAACAAGGGCAAACTGCCTTGGCCGGTAGAAAAAGGCTTTATCAGCGGACATTACGGTATCCAGCAACACCCTACCCTGCCACATGTTGAGATCAACAACAAAGGTATTTACATCCAAACTTCGGCAGGCAGTATGGCAAGAGCCGTTTATGAAGGTACTGTTACTGCCATCTTCCCTGTTGAAGGACAATATGCAGTTATCATTCAGCACGGCAACTACAGAACCATTTACAGCAACCTCTCATCTGTCAAAGTAAAACAAGGTGAGAAAGTAAGTACCAAACAGGTTATCGGAAAAATCTACACCAACCCTCAAGAAGACAACAAAACGGAGATATTCTTCCAAATAAGAAAAGACACCTCCATTCTTAATCCGAGTCTTTGGATAGCAAGATAAAAAATATCGGTCATCAGTAAATTTGCAATAATAATTTATGGCAAAATATAATCTCCAAATCCGCGAAGAAGAGTTGAAGAACAAGGTGGCAGCCGATTTCTTCGAGCAGTTCGACACTACACAAATAGTTGGCAACATTGATTTCTCGGTGGCGTTGCCTATGCCTAAAGGGACACTCGACCTCTTCGATGCCGACTTTTTCCTGTGGGGCGAAGCCAAGAAAGGCGACAAGCAGGACATAGACGATTCACTTGTGCAACTGCTCATCACCATCATCAAAGCCAAGACGTTCAATTCGTTTCTGCCGCCGCTGTATCTTGCTGCCCTTGATGCCGAGAAGATTGCCTTTTTGCCCTACGATACGGACTTGCAGAAACAAATCTTGTTTGACGAGCATTTGGAAAATACGGTGGATTGGAAGTCGGTAACGCCGTCCGACCATCACGCTGCCGTATTCCTGAAGATAAAAGAATATGCCGCCCCACTGCTCGAAAAGAAGATTCTGTTTGACTACGAGAAGGACGAGAAAGACTTGCGTCGTTTTATCCGCGACAACTTCAAGGCGCAGAAAGAAGGCACGAACAAAATCAATATCACTCTCAACCGTATGACCGCTATCTTCAACCGCTGGCTTGAGATAGTCAAACCCACCATCAAAATCGATTGGGCGAACCTTGCCAAAGAGAACATCGTGCCGGCAGATTTCTTCCTTGCCGACGCACTGTCGAAAAATAACTGGTCGCTTGGCGAAACGCTCAAAGTGCTGTTGCGCACCGACTTTTATATGATGAACCTCAAAGTCAAAGTGGGCGATGCGCTGATGGATACCTTCACCAATGTGCAGTTCACCGACAAGCAGCGTGCGCATCAAGCGTTTTGGAATAGGTATAACCGTCCGCCGTCGAAGCGCGAAAGGGAGAAGATGCAGGAGCGGCGGGATTTATTGATTGAGCCTGACCGCCGCGAGCGCAAAGGGGCTTTCTTTACGCCGCATCGGTGGGTGGAACTCTCGCAGGAGTATTTGGCACAGACGCTTGGTGAGAACTGGCAAGAAGAGTATTATGTGTGGGACTGCTGTGCCGGTACGGGCAATCTGCTGTACGGACTGACGGAGAAAGAGCGTATCTTTGCCTCCACGCTTGACGATGCCGATGTGCGCTTTATGCAACAGCAGGACTTTTTGTTGCCTAAGCATGTGTTCCAGTTCGATTTCCTCAACGACGACCTGCAAGACGCGGACAAAGTGCCCGCCGACCTGCGCCGCATATTGGCGGACGAGCAGTTGCGCAAGAAATTGGTGATCTATATCAATCCGCCCTATGCGGAGGCTGGGACTGCTACACAAGTTACCGGTAGTGGGGCAAATAAAACAGGGGTTAGCAACAATACAATGATATGGCAACGGTATAAAGACCGTTTTGGATTGGGTATCAGAGAATTGTATGTGCAGTTTTTTATCCGTATCTACGATGAAATCCAGGGCTCGA
>JAFVAX010000082.1 GCA_017480285.1 Paludibacteraceae bacterium
ACGAAGCTTGGGCTTGGAAAGCTCTTGAAGAGAAAGACGGTCTTTGGGTAATCGAAGACGCTTGGGGTGGTGTTGGTGCAAACATCAATACTGTTGGCGAAGACGAAGGTGCCGCTTGGATACCCGCTGCTGACATCACAGGTGCTAACCAACTCGCTGTTGGCGACAAGGCTAAATTCTCATACGATGCTGAAAACAAGGTTCTCGCTGTTGAGAAACTTGGTGATGCTCCCATTGAACCGCAACCTGAAGCAGTTTATAGCGTTGCAGGTACTGCAAACCTCGTTGGCGTGGCTTGGGACGAAAAGAACGAAGCTACCGAAATGGCTCTCGTTGACGGACTCTATACTCTCGTTCTTGAGAAAGTAGAACTCAAAGCCACTGAAGAAGTTAAATTCAAAGTTGTTGTTAACCACGACTGGTCAGAGGCTTATCCTAAAGATGACTATGTAATCAACATCGCTGAAGATGGTGTTTATAATGTTACTATCACCTTCAATGCTGAAACCAAAGAAGTTGCTGCAAATGCAGTTAAGGAAGGTGATGCTCCTCAACCTGAAGCTGTTTATGTTGTTGCCGGTATGGCTGCAATCGTAAATGGTGCCGCTTGGGACGGCTCGAACGAAGAGAACAAGATGGAACTTGTTGACGGTGTTTATACTCTTGTAGTAAAAGGCAAAGAACTGACAGCAGGTACCTACGAGTTCAAGATTGTAAAAGACGGTAGTGCTTGGATACCTGATGGTATGGGCAACAACAGCCAACTCGTAATAGAGGAAGCCGGCACATACGACATCACCTTCACTTATAAGGAAGGCGACGAAGCAGGTGCTGCTACAGCCGTTAAGGTTGGCGAAGGTCCTGTTGAACCGGAAGCAGAATACTTCATCAAACACCCATGGGGTACAGGCTTAGGCGCTGACTGGACATGGAAACCTCTCACAAAGAACGACAAGGGCTTGTTCGTAATCGAAGACTTGTGGGGTGGCGAAGGTGCAAATATCAATACCGTTGCTTCTGACGAAGGTGCAGATTGGTATCCTGCAGCAGATATCGCAGGTGCTGCTGACATCCAAGTTGGTGCAAAAGTACGCTTCATTTATGATGCTGACGCTAAGACACTTGCAGTTGATCTTCTCCAAGAGCCTGTTCAACCTGAAGCAGAATATGCAATTCTTATCAATGGTGAAACACAAGTTGAACTCACACTCAACGCCGGTCAGACCGAATGGACTGAGTACTTTGTTGAAGGTGTTGAACTTGCAGAGGGCGATGTTGTTACCTTCTACGATGTTAAGAACGATGTTGAATGGGCTGTTGCAATAGTTGACGGCACTGAAAACATTGAGAACACAGAGAATGGTATCCTCGTCAAAGTTGCAGGCAAATACAGCTTCTATCTGAAACTCATTGAGGGTCAAGACGAAGTATGGGTAGCTGCTGATGGTGACCAACCACAACCTGAGCAACCTATCACAGTAACATTAACCGTACCAGAAGATTGGACTACTGTTTATCTGTGGGCTTGGAATGAAAACGGCGATATCTTTGCTGCTTGGCCGGGTCAAGAACTCCCAATCGTTGATGGTAAGGCTTCTTACACCTTCGCTGACGAAGTAACATCCGTACAAGTAATCTTCAGCAATGGCACTGTTCAAACTGTTGATGGTGAGGCTATCACCGAGTCAACCTGCTACGAATTAGGTGAGGCTGACGCATTAGGTCATCTCGCACTCGTTGTTGTTGACTGCGACACAGAGACAGGTCTTGAGGAAGTTGTTACAGGTTTGGATCTCAATGCTCCGATGTACAATGTTCTCGGTATGAGAGTTGACAAGTACTATCAAGGTATCGTCATCCAAAACGGTAAGAAGTTCATCCGCCGTTAAAACTTTTGATATTTGATATCAAATAAATAAAAAAGCCACTTGTGCTGTTTGCACGAGTGGCTTTTTTTTGAAAGAGAAAATGGAACAGTTAATGAGATTTGGTAAGAAAGTTGCAGAAAGTAGTCTAAACGGACATTAAAGGGTGGTAATATTTTCAAAAATCAACATTTTTTTGTATTTTTGTAGTAGAATAATACAAAAATATATGTTTTCAATAGATACACGAGTATATCCTTCCGCTTGCGACAAAGAAGGCCGAATGAAACTTTATTCAGTAATGCAACAGATGCAAGACTGCTCCGAACTTTGGTTAAGCAGTGAGCCTGTCTTTTCGAAATACTTTGCCGACAATGGTATGGCACAACTGCTTGCCTACCGACAGATTGACATTCTTAGAGTACCAACCTACGCAGAACGGTTAAGCGTCCGCACATCGGTCTATGAGGTCAATGCGCTGTTCGGACATCGCAACACCTCAATATACGACAACAAAGGCAATCTGTGCTACAAGAGTTGGAGTATGGGGGCTTTCGTCAATCGACAAACGGGAAAATTACAGAAAGTACCTCAAGAGGTGTATAACAGTGTTGTTTTTGACAGTCAAGTAGATATGGACTATACCGAACGCCGTATCGTCCTGCCGGAAGTAGAGCCTAAACAAACAGGAGAAATAGTTGTTCAGGCTACGGACATCGACTATAATGGTCATGTGAATAATGCAGAGTATATGCGTATGGCACTTAACTTGTTGCCTGAAGGCTTCAATGTCAGTCGAGTAAGGATTGAATACAAAGTGCCGGCAAAAATGGGTGATACTATCGAGACATCGGTGTTAGATTGCGGAACAGATTTTTATGTAGTTCTCCGCATCAATGAACATATATCAACTATCTTTCAATTCACTACCACCAACAGCAAAGCGGTCTAACATCCAACAGCGAAGCGGTCTAACTTCCAACCTCCAACAGCATCGCCTGACAAGCTCGATAAAGATCGTTGTATGTTTTCTCAAAATTGCCCGTGTACCAAGGGTCTGCCACTTCGCGGTCTTCGCCTGCCCACTGCATCATAAGCGATATCTTCTTCTCATACTGAGGCTGGCAGACATACGAGCGAGCGATATTCCTGAGCCAACGGAGATTATACTCATCCATGCAGACGATATAGTCAAAGTCCGCAAAGTCTTCACGAGTTATTTGTCTTGCCTTGTGTTTCTCGAAGGGTATATTTTTCTCTTTCAGTATTCGTTTGGCAGGCGGGTAGATGTCGTTGCCTATCTCTTCGGTTGAGACGGCACAAGAGTCAATCAGGAACTCCTGTTCCCTACCCTGCTCTCTAACAAGTTGCTTCATAATATACTCCGCCATCGGCGACCGACATATATTACCATGACAAACAAAAAGTATCCGCTTCATAGTTTTTCTGTATATTTTTTGCAAATATACGAAAAAATATGCAATTTTCAATTATTTCTGCATGAGGGTTTTAATTCTCGTCATTATTCCGATGCTAATCCTCATTCTAATAGCAAATTCTCATTCTGACGAAGGTCAGAATCTAAAAAAAAGACTGTCCACAAATTAAACTGACCTTTTACGGATTTGTTTTTCTACTATATCTGAAAAATCAGTTAAATCTGTGGACAAGTTTTAAGAAGTTTTGCCGTCTTATTATTTAACTTTCAGTTTGTCGCCAAAGTGGTAGCCAAAGGTAAAGGCCGGTTCGAAATAGAGGGAAGTGTTAAAATAGTTTTTATTATACTCCCCTATAGGAACTCCTGCAGTTAAGTCAAAAGTGAAATAGAAATGTTCGCGTATTACTCTACCAATACGAAATTCTATCGGCAGATAATAATTGTTTATATCAAGATAATTAAAATGCGACATCGCAAACCCTAAACAGGGCGAAATACCAATGATATGTGGCTTATCGTTCAAATCGCCGGCGAGCATAAGCAACCCGGCCTTAAACCCTATACCGTACCCTATTTTAGTCCCATACCCGTCGGTTATTTGTACCGATGGTCCACCTTCGAATGAAGTATATGCACCCATGGCAAATCTGTCGTTAATAGGTAGTGCAAAATCAATTCCGAACTTAACATTTAAGCCTATGTGATGGAATTTTTCAGTATAATAAGAATTTGTCCATCCATAATAATCAGAATAATAAGTCTCTCCATCTTCATAACTGATATACTCATACGGCAAACCAAATCCGCCATTGATACCAACGAAGGCATGTCTTGTTTTTATCGGTTTGGGCAGTGGCTTGGGTTCCGGTTTCGGCTCCGGCTCCGGTTTTGGTCCGCCACCACCGGTTATCGCCTCTTTCTTACCGAAGGTCCAGCAGACGCGTCCCACACGGGCTGGTGCTACATAGCAATCAAGCACTTTCCAAGATTCGGTCAAACGGTCGGCTATCTCTTTGAATTTTTGTTCGAGTCGGTCAATACTCTCAAGTCTTTCATAGTGTTGTTTGTCGTTAGGTACAGCAAGTTGTTGCAGTTTGCCCTCGAACTTAACCTGCTGTTGTTGGTTGGTGATGTCCACACCTTTAACAAAGACGACATCGCTTTCGTAGTTACTAAGTTTGCCTTTTGCCTCACTGATGATATAGTCGTAGTAAGCATCAGCGGTAACGATAGGTTGCGGTTTATGGTCAAGGTCTTGCGATGTTTGGTCTATACCATCGGTAAATGTGATGAAGTGAGATTTCTGATAATTGCTCATACTTCCGCTTTCGATATATTGCTGCGTGAAGTCGATTGCGCGATCCCAAGCATAGAAAAGTGCGGTACCGTTGCTTGTATGCCAACTGTTTATTTGGTTGCATAGGTCGCGGCAGTTTTGGTTGGTGAGTGGTCTAATGGCCAGCATCTTTGTATCGGGTATGCTTGAGAAGCCGATAACACCAATATGCACATGTCCGCTTCCGCCAGTTGCTGTACAGATATTCTGCAAGAAATTGACAGCCGAGCGCTTTACTTTATTAAAGTCGCTTACAAGCGAACTTGAGCAGTCCAAAAGAAGCATCATAGTAATATCTTTGTTCAGATACTTTGTCTGCTCACCTTTTTTTATCTCCACATCAGGTTGCCAATCGTGTGTATCAGGGTCAAGATACCAATAAGAGATGTTGTAGAAACCCGGGAAATCGCCTATAGGTTTAATCTGCTCAAAGGTGAACATTACTTCCTTACCTTCAGGTCTTTGCCCTACATATACACTTTTCTTGGGGAGAACAAACCCTGTTGGCACAACATTAGTCAGTTCATACTGTACTGTTCCATTAACAATACGATAGTTAAAGTCGCCCTCAATTTTATATGAGGCTTCATCTGGACGCACACGATTGAGCAAATCGTCAGCAAATAATGTGTTCACAAAAGAAATGCAAAACACAAGAAGAAATAGTTTTTTCATTTTTGTAAAGAATTAGTTAATTTATAGATAAAAAGTATATTTCGAAACTCCATCGGTTATCAAAACCGTGCCGCTATCGGTAAACTTGACATATTTGATTTTCCATTGTTTGGCCGCATATTCAATCTTCTCAAATACTTTGGTAGGTATATCCTTAAAGTAACATCCTCCATTACAGCATACAACAATACCTTTGTTTGAAAGCGAGACAGAATAGACATACCCATACTTTTCGTGTGCTTCCTTAATTATTCCATGTATCGTAGTAGTTGAACCATAGAAATGTTTGTCTGTAATAATTGCAAATTCACCTTTGTCGTTGATTGCCATTGACATTATTACATCGCCATCTTTAAGATAACTGCGTATCTGGTCAAGAAAAGCCATCGGTGCATTTGCTTGCCAACCGCCCTGCCCGAAGGCTATAGCATAATAAGTTCCATTGTTTGATAAACACACATCATGAATAGTATGTCCATTAGCATTCGCCTCTTTTAACTTTTCATATATCACACTCGGCACGCCTGATGTTTTGATATACCCATTATTGCCTATGATTGCCACACCGTACCTTTCAGTTATTGCACCAGTCTTGCAAGCCTTATAATCATTATTCAAATTATCTGACAGATATTTTAATCCAACGGCATTGTCGGTATATGTAACAGTATTCCCATAAAGGATATAAGACGAACCATCGCTTTGCTTTATTGTTCTATACACATATCCGCCTGTTGTCGTGCTCTTATAACCCTCTTGCCGAATATTCACCTTAATCTCTTCATTCCCCGACTTCAAGACAAAATAATCGGTTCGGCTATCCGTCAGTTTGTTAGGTTGGCACTTGACGGTTATGCCACTACTCGTTTTTTCAAGTTGACTCCAGTTATAAGTATTGGTGGAAATATAATAGTAATCCGTTGATGTAACACCCACATACTTCGTTCCGCCTACTGCATCAAAACTTAAATTTGCAGTGCTGACACTGAATTGCTTTGTGCGTGCGACAGGCTCAGGGTCTTTTACCACAGGAATGTCTCGCCGTTCTGCTTCTGCCTTTGCTATACCTAAAATTTTATAATCTTTAATTGTCATCTCAAGCGGAACGGTATATTTCAATATGCTCTGCCCGGGCACTTCATTATCGCTATACACATAAAGCATATACCATACAACCATATCGTTGTAACCGCGATTAGTCACCGAAACTCTATTCGGCACGAAACGAAGTAACATACGCTTATGCTGCTCATCGGAAAGCGAAGTAAGATATGTTGTGACTGCTACCCCCTTTGCATCAGGCAAGCCGTGCAACTTAACCTCTACATCCGGATATATTGAGTTGCCGGAAAACATCTGCTCAATTTTTCGTGCAATAGTAGGAGAATCGTTTTCAACAGCGACATACTCATTAACCAACTTGTAGTATTGCAACACGAAACTAATAGCATCACTTTCAGTTATTGCAAAAAGCAAACTATTAATAAGCAAACCTGCAATTATTATAACACTGCGTTTCATATCAATATGGTAAAATGCTGACAATCTTATTATCAACAATCTTTATCCTTGCATTAAAATTATAATTTACCTTACCGTCACGACTGCGCACACCAACTTTGTAGGCAAACTCAGAGGCATTCCTACTTATTTGCAAGACTTTAATGTCAGTAACGAAAAAGCCTACTTTTATGTTCTCGTCTGCCAAATCTTCTATCTCTGTCAGGTACTCACCAATAGATACAAGACGCGATTCTTTGGCTCTGCGAATATACCGCTCAATGTCGTTTGTCAGATGAGAAACACCAAACACATACGGCTCTTTATCCGCACTGATAAACATCGACTTTATTTTCCTTGCCAACGAGACATTTTGCGTATTATGCGAATACTGCGACAAAAGTTCATAAAACTGCTTTATCTGCTTTGCCGCCTCACCCGCTTTATCTTGAGGTTTCTGATTGTTATCCGTAACGGCGATATTTTCAACACGATAAATCAAATAGCCCGAATTCTTTTCTTCTCTTACAAACTGACGCACGAAAAAGCGGTAGTCAGGCACTTGCTGAAATATATAAGTAACACGCTTAACCTCTTTAATACGAAGATGTCCATAATAAACAAGCGTATTGAAAGCAGTCAGACGATCCGCCTTAAAACTATCGCTCGAGTACAACTGTATGTTTTGCGAATTGGTAGTCGTAACAGATTGAAGGGTTATGAAATTGACATCGTGCTGATTAGGCAAAATACGCAAACGGTCTGATTGCGTTTTGGGCGTAAGGGCAAGAGCCTTCCCATACACATCTGCAATACTCCACTTGTAAATATCGTCTTTCACCTTTTCGGTTTTTAATTTCAAAACGAGGCTGTCAGTCTTTCCGTTGAGCAGAACCTCACAATGTGCCAGCGCACACCAAGCAGTATCCTCAAATGCGATTTTAACTTTGTTCCGCTCTATGGCATCAATAAAAGAATCGGCAACTTCTTTGTTTTGCAAGTATGCTTGGCGGTCAAACAACAAAATTCTGTTATCCTTACGCCACAAGGAGTCTTGTTCGGGTTTGACAAGCAGGTCTTTAAGATTAAAACGAAGTATAAACTCATCGATTACTTTTATGTTATAGTCGAAGTGTTCAAACTCTGTGTCACCGATAAACATCTGCGCATGCAACCCGCAAGCGAAAACAAGCAGAGTTAAATATGTCAAAAGTTTTTTCATTGTTTGGTCATCGATTGAATTGAAATATCACCCAAAAGAACCGTAAAATCGCCGGTAGGCTCTTTCTTGACATGTACCGTTACTCGCTTTTCTGTCTTATCTCTATAGACGATATAATCACCTTTATAACCGATAAAGACCTGATAAAAAGTAACTGTTGCAACATACTCATTTTCAGCCACTTTCCGTATCCCGCCATCGGCAAGATAGCATTTAGAACTCTGAAAAACAATTTTTGTATATGCCAAATCTTTAAGTCGTACAAGATACTGCTTAATGAAATATGAATTTTTCTTGCCTGTTGTCATTGAAGCCACTTCGATTCTCGGGGCAGGAATAATAACATTACCTTCATCGTCTTTGGTATCGTCGCCATGACCGACAAACAAGTCCATACTTGCCTCAATATGATACTCTTTAATACTATCCGGATTAGACTTATTGGCAATAAAACCAAGGTGCTTGGTAAAAGCCTTAACTTGATGAACACATTGCTTATTGATTGTCTCACGAACTTCAATCTCCATATTAGGGTCATCAAGTACATCCGTGGCAAAAAGAGTTACACTGCAAAATAGAGCAGCAATAAAAAGAAGTTTTTTCATAGTCTTTTATTCTTCTTCAGATTCAACATAAATTTCATGAATTTTCAGGAATATAACTTTCCCTTTGTCGTTTTTTATTTGTTCAAGTATAGTAAGGTTAGCAAGGTCGGTTTCCGTTGACAGGCGCAAAAGATATTTATCAATACTTGTTGATAGAATAACGGTTTTTCTATCTTTACCCACAACTTTTACAAGACATTCATTGCCTTCAAAATACTTTGCCTTCACCTCACGACTTTTCCTTATGCGCGTTGCATCATCAAGGTTTCTGTCGTCAGCCACTTGCGCTAATGCCTGACGCAAATCTTTTGCCTCAACATCGCCTTTGGGTTTTCTGTCTACCGAATCGTTTGACAGTTTGATTTCATAATATGGCGTTTGAGTATAACGCACGGGCTTTCCATCAACTATATCTACAAGTTCTCTTTTCGTACTGAACAGATAAGTGTTGTTTTTAACCGTTGATAACAAATCCTCCCAATTAGAATATGATGCCTTACCGTCTTTTATGTCTTGAAACACTTCATTCAAATTCTTTTCCAAGAACATACCAAGCGAAGCACCTTTGGTTATACACCAGCCATACTGACCCTTAACGCTTGCCGTCAAAATAACACTACCGCTTTTGGAAAGGAACAGTTCCTTTATGTTTTCTTCACCCTTTTTACGAATTATATCAGGCTCAGTTGCAAAAGCATAATTGACAGGCGGTTTGGTTGAAAGTGTAGGACTGACACTGTTGCAACAATCGCCAACTACAAGACAGAAATGCGGATTCTTCTTCATTATCAAGTCGCGCACATTCTCAAGCGGATAGAAGTCCTCACCATTGCGAAACATCTCGCCTTGTGGCAAAGCAAAACACATCTGTGGGAAATTTGACCAATCGTTTACACCACGAGAACCATGACCTATGTAGATAAACACAACAATATCTTTATCCGTACAAGTCAAGTTGTTTAGCGTAGAAAGCAGGTTGGTCTTGTTACATTCGTATGCCTTCTTATCTATAGGTAAAGCACTATTGTATGAAGTGCCGATAGATGTTTCAATAGTTGTCAAAAAATCAAGAGAGTAATTGTCATGACTCGCTTGAGCGGCCTGACCGATAGACTCATCTTGAGTATCTGTAAAGATGATTGTATGAAAAGTCTGCGCACGGACTGAGAATGTAAAAAAGGTCAGAAACAAGAAAGACAAACAACTGCAAATAGATATTTTTTTCATAGTCGTAAGTATTTAGAAAATGTTCAGTTCCAAGTATTTGTCGATATTCTCATTTTTCAGATATTGCTGAAAATAAAGTATTACCAACCGTTCATAGTCGTATTTGAGATATAGCGGTTTTTTGTCGTTATCAAACAAACACAACTGCCCGCCGGTAAAGGAAAAAATCACATCCACGGTTTTATCTTTTCCCTTGAACGACAAAGCCACATCCGGCATAAAGGGGGTTTTAAGTTTTATACCACTACCAAAATATGCGGAACGATCACTAAATAAGAACAATAGCGGACATAGTTGCTCTTTATTTAGTTTTCCTAAGTCTTTTACTATATATGCTCCGTGAAACATTGCTTTCGACGAGTCGGCTTTCAATGAGTCAACCGCCTTAGCAGATACTTCATACAACTGAACTTGTTCAGCAAAGAATAGAGTGTTGAATACAGAGTCGCCCAATATATTCTTGACAGAATCATCAAGAAGGAAAGGAAGCGAATAATCACTTAACTGAGAGGTAGTGTTTTTCTTTTTACATGCGGCATTAACGCATGTAAGCAACATCACCATTGTCAGGACAACCGATAAGAAATAGTTTCTTTTCATAATAAAGGGTATTTAGTACATACAAAAAAAGCATAGACTTCTCACATTGTTTTTCTTTTCACAGAAGGACTTCGAACTTTCCCATCAGTCAAAAAAAACAATAAAGAAACCTACGCCGTATGCTGTACAAATAGCACAACGAGTGCTACAGTGTATACATACCCATAGGCATTTACTGCTACTTTGCTCGTGACTGATAATTAGAAAGTGTTCGAAGTTTTCTGTGAGTCAAACAAAGCGTCAGAAACGCTATAACATTATTTTAATCGTTATTTCTTTTAAGTAGCAGGTCTATCTACCACTGTGCGACACTTCGCTGAAATAACATCAATCCCACCGCCCGAAATAGCCTCTTACTGACTATTCGGCATAGAATTTCGTACAAATATACAACAATTTATTTATTTTACAAAATTTTGCTATTATTTTTAGAAATTTTAGAACCCTTCGCTGTTGGAAGTTGGCATCCAAAATCCAACAGCGAAGCGATCCAACATCCAACAGCGTCAACGGTCCAAAATCTGTTCAGTTAGTTGATTATACAGGTTGAGCAAGTTAGGATTCGTAGAAAGCAGTTGCCGGTGTTTGTCTATAATTTGCATATCTCCCCGTCGAGCAGGGCCGGTTTGCGCTTGTTCGGGCGTGAGAGTATGTACCTTCCGTGCCGTCTCATCGATAAGTGGCAAGAGCCACTCTGCCGGCAGGTCTGCCATCTGCATCTGTTCAAAAGCCAAACGATATAGGCAATTCGTAAAATTATTGGCTATAACACCGGCAAGATGAAGGCGTATCCGTTTCTCGTCGGTACTCAAAACCACATTCGCCGACAACAGTTTTGCCAAACTAAGCAAGATTTCTTCGTTCCGTCGGTTGTTTGCCTGAACGAGTATCGGCACTTCGTCAAGTTTCACGGGCCTACTCTTTGTGAAAGTCTGAAACGGATAGAACACACCATAGTTCTCAACTTTCCCCATAAA
Source organism: Paludibacteraceae bacterium (assembly GCA_017480285.1). Taxonomy (GTDB): domain Bacteria; phylum Bacteroidota; class Bacteroidia; order Bacteroidales; family Paludibacteraceae; genus Colicola. Next base: position 11,446 of record JAFVAX010000082.1, read on the forward strand.
GACTTCGCCGCTGACAGAGCCTGCCGTATGCAGGTGAAGGGCGTCTGTATGGGCAAAAACAGGTTCTACTGTCTGCAACACATGGTCAGGCAGACAGTAGAAGTAGAAGTCGGCATCTTTAACAACAGCCGAATAGTCTGATGTATATTCGCAATTCAATTTATCGGCAAGTAACGTTGCAGACTGCTCATGAAGGCTATAGACTTGTCGTACGAAAAAGCCTTTGTCGCGAAACACGAGTGCAAGGTTTGTAGCCACATTGCCGGCACCGATAAAGACAATTTTACAATTCACAATTTATCTTTTCCCTTGGTTGATTCGTTCTCGCATTTGGCGTTGTTGTTCGCGCTGCATCTTCTCAAGCCTTGCCATGAATCCGGAAGGTTGTTTCTTTGCATTCTTTGCTTGCTTGCGTTTCATCTCTTCAAGCAGTTTCTCATCGTTGATTGACCAACGGAAGATATAGGTTTGAATAATAGTGAAGGCAAGCGAGAGCAAGTAGTAATAACTCAGTCCTGCGGCATAGTCGTTGAAGATATACATAAAGAACACCGGCATAAGATACATCATCCACTTCATAAACTTCATATTCGGGTCGGTGGCTTGCGACTGCATATTGATAACGGTATATCCGAGGTTGGCGATAGTCATCAACAGACAGAAAAGCGATATATGGTTGCCAAAAAACCACGATATGAACGGTATATTAGCAGTCCAAGTAATGATAGCATCGTAGGTAGAGAGGTCCTCAGCCCAGAAAAGCGATTGACCGCGGAGTTCAATAGCCGTCGGGAAGAACCAGAACATAGCCATCAGCACGGGGAATTGGAAAAGCATAGGCAGACAGCCTGACAGCGGACTCACGCCGGCTTTCTGATAAAGAGCCATCGTGGCCTGCTGCCTTTCTTGCATCTTCTCCGGCGGGTACTTCTCGTTGATGGCATCTATCTGTGGTTTGAGCACACGCATCTTTGCCGTCGAACGATAAGAAGTGAAAGTAAATGGCAGAATTATCAGTTTGATAACCAATGTCATAAGCAATATAACCCAGCCTATGTGCATACCCCACGATGAGAACAAGTCAAACATCGGGATGACGAGTATGCGGTTGATCCACGCTACAATTTTCCAACCGAGTGGCACTAACTCCTGCAAGTTCCAACGCTCAGCCTTCTCTACACCTGTATTGAGCGATTTGAGCGTGTTGTAATGGTTCGGACCGAAATACCAGTGCAGATTTGTTGCTTCCGCACCTGTGGGGTCAAAACCAACGGAAGTCTTTGTACGATAGTGTTTTACATATCCCGAATTTTTATGCAGCGGTTCCGAAAAGAGTTCTGTTGAAGTGAAAGCATCATCGGCTATAAACACCGTTGAGAAGAACTGGTCTTTGTATGCGATCCAACGCAGACGGTTGCTTACACGCTTCTCGTCTTTCTTACTTTCCGAGAGTTTTTCCACATCTTGGTCGGTAAACATATAATCAAGTGTGGCATAACGCTCTTCGAACTTCCGTCCGTTCTCCTGCTGTGGTATCCATTGTTCCCATAGTGTCTCAAGCGAACGTTGGTTAGGTGCCAACACCGTCTGCATGTTATGGGCAACGATACTCATATCCACCAAATAACTGTTCGGTCGGATGGTATATACGAAGTCCATATAGGCATCCTCAGTAGGTTGCAGACGCATCGTAAGTTGCTGACTGCTATCCGCCTGCATAACAACTTCTTGAGGTGTAAAGAAGAGGTCTTTAGTACTCAAGATACGGTTGTTCTGCGTTATGATGGTGAAGTTGAGCGTCTGTTCGTTGTCGTCAAAGAGCGAGAGTGGCAACGAGTCGTTGTATGCCGTATATTTCTTCAACAGCACCTCACTTACCCTACCACCTTTGTTGGAGAAACGAAGCGTCAGCAGTTCATTTTCAACTATGGTCGTTTGGGTTTCCTGTCCGGTGAAAGGTGCAAAGACCCCAAATGTCTCCTGCAAAGACTGTTGCAGTTGTTCGCTGTCGGCTGAAACAGAATCTTGCAAAACAGCCTCGGCAAGCTGCGATGCCCTTTGTGCTTCCTCAGCTGCCATACGCACGAGCTGAACGGAGTCGCGATAATGCTGACGCCGTTCCAACTCCTCTTTCGAAGGACGATTAAAAAATGAAAATCCGATAATGATAACCGCAATCAGAGAAAATCCGATGATTGTATTTTTATCCATAAAAAGTTATTAAAGCATTATTTTTTCTATTTGCTGACCTACTTGCAAAATATACACACCATTAGGCAGACTTATCTGCAAATCGCCGGTTGTGCTGAAGTTGGTATAAACGGGCTTTCCCGTTATGTCAAACACCTTAACAGCCTCACCTTGCAACTCGCTCAAAACAAGTTGGTTAGCAGTTACATAGTATCTGATCTTGTTTTGCTCGGTCATGTCAACATCTGTCGGTGTGTCGGTTACGATGCTTACATTGCCTGTTACATTCGTGAGCACAAGTCGTCCGAGAGTCTTATCATAAGACACATTGGCACCAGCCACCTGTACTTTTGAAGGGTGGTTGCCGTTCTTATCTGTCAGATATGCCACAAAGCCATGTTTGGTGGTCAGTGTGTAGTTTGGTTGCATCGTTTGGTTGGATGTAACAGGATAAGTCTTAACCTTGTCCTTGAGCATCTGTATGGCAAGTTCGGGGTAGTCAATCCAAGGGTTACGATTGCCCTGATACTGCTGTCCGCCGTCGTTGCGAACCATCTCTGTAAGCGATGGAGGGTCTTGCATGTGCCATTTCAGAAGTATCTCAGCCGACTCAAACACACCGCTTGCCGAGAGTTTGCTGTACAGTTGTGCACTGCCGTTATAAAGGCTGTTCTTATAAGAGCCTTCACTTCCATACACAACATAATCGTAGAGAATGATACGAGCGCAGTCGCCGCGATATGTACCCATGTTCGAACTCTTGTAGTACGGGTTGTCAATCTTTATGTCGTCAGGGTCGTAGGTCTTGCCGTTCTCACCATAGGCTGTATTGCCGCGATCTGAGTTTTGCGCTTTCAGTGCAGGGCGAACGGCTTGCATATCGTGTCCCATCGGTGCACCACTATCAGCACCTTTCGACTGTGGCCATACATGCTCGCGATTCCAAGTCTTACCGCTATCCCATTTGCCTTTAAACGACGAACCATCGTAGAAACCGATGATATTGGACGAATTATTCAAGTCTTTATCTACATAAATGTACGCATTTCTTAATGCATCATACGACTTGCCTGACATCTTGCAGGTGCTGCCCATCAGTGCGTTGAGAGTTCCAAACAAGGCAGTGCCTGACTGCTTAACTAAATTAGTATAAGCGTATGTACCTGTGTAATAGGCATCTTGTTTTGCCACATAGGTAGTATAATGCGCTTTACCATCGTTGGATGCGACATGCTCTTACATATCAATTTGTGAAAAGCCTTTTAATGCAAAGACTGATACAATAAGAATGATAAAAAGTTTTTTCATGGTTGTGTTATTTTATTTTCTTTTGAATGTACTGTTATAGACAGACCATATCTTTTCATACTTCTCCATCAACTCATCCTGACCATAATCGTTAAGCTCTCGCAAGCAATAGCCCAAGATGTAGTAATGGCGGTCAAGTACTGTTTTGATATACTCACGCTCTCTCTTGTCCATCGACAATCCCCAGCGCAGATAGTCGGCAGAAATGGCACATACCTCGTCCATCATACGGTTGCCTTTTTCTATCTCGTTCGACTGGTAATAAAGCCCTGCCATCGAAGCGGAAGTATAGTCGTATGGGATATTGTAGCCCGGCAGTTGCTCTTCGGCATAGTCGAGCACCTCAACAGCCCGCTCATAATCTTCCTGTCTTACAAGTTCTTCGGCGAGATAAGTAAACATCATACGGTGCGTACGGCACATACGCATCAAGTTCTCGTCGATATAAATACCGCGTTTGTTCATATTGCCAAAACGGAACTTATGCATCATATTGTCGTACATCTTCTCAACATTAACTCTTGGCTCGCCGTTCTCTGACGCAACCGGAGTTATCTGATATGCCAAACCTGTCAGTTCGAAGTACTTCTGCAAACCGAGATAATAGGAATCGCCCACTGTAACAGCAAAATACATAGGTCTCTTCCACTCATTGGTCTGAATCATATCAAGCACCATCATCTCACTACGAATCAAACGCCTAACAGGTCTTATATACATTTTTTCATCTATCTCATCTTCGGCAAACCGACAAACACTGTCTCCAATCTCAAACAAAGGCGACGATAAGGCTTTCTCTTTATCTACAGCGATATATAGTTTGCCTGTCGGCAGATAACTTTCACCTTTGTATTTAGTTGACGGACTCGGATTAAGCAGCCACTTAAAGGCTTTATGAACCGACATCTCCTCTACCTTCGTGTTTCTTACATAAGCCACTTCGTTATTGTTCGGAGCATAGTCTTTTGCAGTCCAAGAAATAGGCAGGGCAGGCGAATTGTAGTACGGTCGTTTCATCTGACCTATATACCAGTCGGTTTGCAAATAGCTCAAATTACATACACGGGCATCCGTACCAAAACCTTCCACCTCCTGATTGTACCAAAGCGGGAAGGTATCGTTGTCGCCGTTGGTAAAGATGATAGCCTCTTTTTCAATACTCTTCAGGTAGTTAGCACCAAAATCTCGACACGCATAGCGGTCAGAGCGGTCATGATCGTCCCAGTTCTGCTGTGCCATAAGCGCAGGCACACCAAGACATACCACAACGGCCAATATAGCCATACAACTCTTTATCGTCTTGTTGTTTGATATTTTAGCACAACCTTCTGCCATAGCCATGGCACCCAAACCTATCCATATACAGAAAGCATAGAACGAACCGGCGTATGCATAATCGCGCTCACGAGGTTGGAACGGGGTTTGATTGAGGTAAATGACTATCGCCAAACCAGTCATGAAGAACAGAAGGAAAGTGATAAGGAAATTCTGATACCCCTCTTTGCGTTTGCCAAGTTGATAAGCCAAACCTATAAGACCTAACAACAAAGGCAACATATAATATACATTGTGTCCTTTGTTATCTTTGAGTTCTTGTGGGAGTAGCGACTGATCACCCAAACGGGCATTGTCAAGCCACGAAATACCGCTTATCCAATTGCCTTTATACACTTCGCCATGACCTTGCAAATCATTCTGACGACCGGCGAAGTTCCACATGAAATAACGCCAATACATATAATGGCACTGATATGCAAAGAAATAACGCATGTTTTCAACAAAAGTAGGCACCATCTCCGACTTCTTCTGACCGCAGTACTCATAACTAACTCTTTTGCCCTGAACTTCGCCCCACTCTTTGTAACCGTTTATATGCTCACTGCTTGGACTATACATACGCGGGAATAGCATACAAAACTCTTTCATATACTTATATGAAATCTTGTTGCCTATCTCCATATAATGGTCTTTTTCCTTAGGATCATTTTTTATGGCAGGCGCATACTGCATCTGACCTACTTTCTCAATAGGAATACAGTTGTTTCCCTCAATCCTCAAAGCCACAGGTGCATTATAAACCTGACCATAAAGTAGCGGGCGATCGCCATACTGCTCACGGTTGAGGTACGACTGAAGCGAGAACACATTGTCAGGCGAGTTCTGGTCCATCGGCGTATCCGCACTCGAACGGATAACTATTGCGGCATACGAACCATAACCAATAAGCATCACTGCTATCATTACCGAAACGGTATTCAGCCAGCGAGCCGGAACACGGTCCTTAAGTCCAAAAAGCAAGCCCGCAAAAGCACATATAATAACCAAACCTATAATAGCATTTGTCCAAAGGAAAGGAAGTCCCGCAAGCGTGAAAGCACACAAGAAAGAAATAGTCATACGCACTCTCGACTTCTCTGTATGTGTCTCAACAATTGCCCATATACAAGCCGAAGCGGTAAGAACTATATACACCCACAGACCCGTGTTGAACGGCAAACCGAAGACATTGACAAACAGCAATTCTGCCCAGCAAGCGAGTTGTATTGAACCCGGTATAAGTCCGTAAAGCACAAAAGCCAATATACCGACCGCACAAAGCATTGCCACGCACAACCCTAACCACGAGAAATCATACTTGCGGAAATAATATACAAGAACAATGGCAGGTATGGTAAGCAGGTTCAAAAGATGCACACCTATCGACAAACCCATAAGATAAGCAATGAGTATCAGCCATTTATCACTACCTTCCAAATCTGCTTTCTCATCCCATTTCAGTATAAGCCAAAACACAACAGCCGTAAAAAGTGACGACGAAGCATACACCTCACCCTCAACTGCCGAGAACCAGAATGTATCGGAGAATGTATATGCCAACGCACCTACTGCACCTGCACCAAGCACAGCAACGGCTTTCCAAACGCTATCAGGACGGAGCAACTTGACTGCAAGAGCAGTTATTGTCCAGAAAAGAAAAAGGATAGTAAAAGCCGAAGCCAACGCAGACAAAGCATTGACACACATTGCTACATGTGAAGCATCGCTTGCAAACAAACTTGCAAAATGCCCCATAAGCATAAAGAATGGTGCTCCGGGTGGATGACCAACATCAAGTTTATGAGCAGAAGAAATAAACTCGCCACAGTCCCAAAAACTGGCCGTAGGCTCAATAGTAAGCAAATACACAACGGCTGCAACAGCAAATACCAACCAGCCGATAAGCGTATTGTACAACTTAAAAGTCTTGAATTCCATATAACAATTTTTCACAAATGCGTAAAAACGCACAAATATACGATTTTTTTTAATAAAAAACAAGATACAGCCCAAATAAAACAAAAATTATACCATAAAAGAAAAGTTTGGCACAAAATTTGGCACAATAGTTGCAAAACAACATTTAGAACAAACTAAACATAAAAAACCAAATAATTATGAAACGCTTAAGTATTATTTTACTGATGGCAACAATAGTTTTGTTTCCATTGATGGCACAAGAAAAAGGCGGTCGCCCAAAAGGTGGCAGACACGATTTCAAATTAGACGGCGAGCGTCCCTCTGCCGAACTTATTGCCCAACGACAGACCGAGCGATTAGCACACGAACTGGAACTGACAAAAGCACAATACGACTCCGTATATCAAGTGCATCTAAAATATGCTAAAAAACGCATTCAACGGATGGAAGCAAAAGCGGAAGAACGCGAACAAAACCGACTGCAGATGGACAGTATGTCCAATACCATTCGCCAATATCTTACTGAACAACAAGCCGTTAAATACGACGAGATGCGTAGTCGCAACCTGAAAACAGGACCACAGCATCGTCAGCGACCACCACGCGACAAAATTGCACCAAAAGATTTAGAGAAAAAGTAAAAACAAAAGTTTTTATACCGAAACCTTCATTTTTTTGTACTAAAATACATAAAAAATTATACAAAAATTATAAAGTAGCGGCAAAACGCTACTTTTTTTTGTTTTTATCAAAAAAAGTTGTAAATTTGCACAATTTTTGTAAGAGAAAAAATCGTTTTTAATAAGCATAATAATCGTTTTTAATAAATTTATTCAAATTATGAAAAAACTTTTTATTGCAGTTTTGGCATTAGTTCTTGCAATGCCGATGTTTGCTCAAAAACCTTATGACCACAGTATTGGTGGTACAGTAGGTACAATGTATGGGTTTAGTTACAAGGGATTCATTACCGACAATCTCGCCATTCAAGCCGACCTTGGCGTAAATCTGCTCACCACTGCCGGTAGCACCGCAGTTAAAGGCGGAGGCAGTGTTTCTTGGCAAAACGGTGATTTCTACACATTCGAAGCCAACCCTAATTTGCTTTATCAAAACAGCATCAACTCTTGGAGTTGGGGTGGTCTTGACTGGTTCGTAGGCGGCGGTTTGAGCCTCGGTCTTATGCATGGTATCGCAGTAACAGGTGGTCGTCCTGATGGTAAATTCGGACTTAACGGTGCAGGTGGTGTGGAAATCTTTTGGAACAACATACCTCTCGCTATTTCTACTGATTTCCGCCCTGGTTATGGCTTAGGTTTCGGAACAAAAGATGTAACATCACATTTCTTTGATTGGAAACTTGTTGTCAGTGTTCGTTACATCCTCTAATTTAAATCCTCATTCTGAACTTGTTTCAGAATCTAAAGTATGACCATTCAAGTCGAAAATTTAACCAAACGAATTGGTAATCAAACTATTCTAAGCAATCTCTCTCTTCAAGTAAAGAAGGGAGAGGTTGTTGGTTTGTTAGGTCCTAACGGTGCCGGCAAATCAACTCTTATGAAATGCCTTACCGGTCTTTGGCGTTTCGACTCAGGCAAGGTAGAGGTATGCGGCATTGATATGAAACTGCAACCTACCCGAGTACGCTCGCATATAGGATACCTGCCAGAAAACAACCCGCTCTACGAAGATATGTATGTCCCCGAATACCTGCATTTTATGGCATCACTCAAAGGCATTAAGGACAAACAATCGGTAGTCGAGCACACTATTGAACAAGTATGGCTCAATGAGGTAAGACACAAGAAAATCGGTGAGTTATCCAAAGGCTACAGACAGCGTGTGGGTTTAGGTCAGGCTCTCATGGGCAACCCCGAACTGCTCATACTTGACGAACCGACAACAGGTCTTGACCCTAACCAACTTGACGATATGCGCAACCTCTTGCGCACCTTAGGGCAACAACATACCATCCTTCTCTCCACTCATATAATGCAGGAAGTGGAAGCCGTCTGCACACGGGTGGTTATTCTTCACAAAGGCACTTTCCATGCCGACATTTCCAATCCTCAGGAAATCAATATCGAACAACTTTTCCGAGAAGTTACACTCAAATAAGTGAGGACTTACGCTCATTTAATAGAGGCCTTACACTCATTTAAGCGAGAACTTACGCTCAAAGCCGAGATGTGGACAAAATGTTCATAACTATGTTCATAACTTGACTAAGAATGTTAAAAAACGCAGAAAAAGGTTGATAACTGTGTGAAAACGCTGTGAACAACTTGTAAATAACATTTGTTGGCAGGAAAAGTTATTTTTTGTATCTTTGCAATTCCAAAACCATTTCGTCAACTGCTTTGGGCGTAAGCCCAAAGTAAAATTCAACATCATGCCAGCAACAACCCGCAAAAGTCGCTACCAACAACAAGCGCAACCCATAGTTATCGGACAAAACGAACAAGGCAAACTGCCACCACAAGCCCCCGAACTTGAAGAAGCCGTCATAGGCGCCCTAATGCTTGAAAAAGAAGGCTTTAGCCTTATTGCCGATATCCTCCGCCCTGAGAGTTTCTACTTCGACAAGCACCGCTACATCTTCGAAGCAATGCAGCATCTTGCAACCCGCGAGATACCCATCGACATGCTCTCCGTCAGCGAACAACTCAAGCAGGATGGCACCTTCGACAACGTAGGAGGTATTGCGGCACTCTCGCTGCTCACAAGCAAAGTGGCAACAACAGCACACCTCAAATACTATGCCCAGATAGTAGCACAGAAAGGCATCGCGCGCGACCTTATTCGTATTTCTGCCGAGATAACCAACAAGGCATACGACGAGCAGGAAGATGTTGAGGACCTCATCAACGAAGCCGGCGAGAAAGTGTTTGAGATAAGCCAGCGCAGTATGAAACGCGATGTCGTACAGATCGACCCCGTCATCAAAGAGGCATACGCCCGAATGGAAAAAGCCAAAAGCAACAGAAACAATATGTCGGGCGTACCGACCGGATATAAAGACCTCGACAAGATAACCTCTGGCTGGCAGAAATCTGACCTTATCATCATCGCCGCCCGACCGGCTATGGGAAAAACGGCTTTCGTACTCAGTATGGCAAAAAACATGGCTCTTAATTTCCACCAGCCTGTCGCACTTTTCTCACTTGAGATGTCGAATGTGCAACTCGTCAATCGTCTTATAATGAATGTGTGCGAACTTGACGGCGACAAGATCCGTAACGGACGCTTCACCAACGAAGAATGGGACAGACTTGAGAAAAACATCACCCTGCTTATGGGAGCACCCATTTACGTTGACGACACACCGAGCCTGAGCATCTTCGAACTCCGCAACAAAGCCCGTAAGTTAGTGAAAGAAAGGCAAGTGCAGTGTATCATCATCGACTATCTGCAACTTATGAATGCTTCCGGTATGAACTTCGGCAGCCGCGAGCAGGAAGTGAGTACCATCTCCCGTAACCTCAAGGCATTGGCAAAAGAACTTGACATACCCATCATCGCCTTGTCGCAACTTAACCGTGGCGTTGAAGGCAGAACGGGTATTGACGGCAAGAAACCCCAACTGAGCGACCTGCGTGAATCAGGTGCCATTGAGCAAGATGCCGACATGGTTTGTTTCATTCACCGACCTGAATACTATTTCCGCAGTTCATCAACCGACATCACCGAAAGCGATAAGGCAACATGGCGAGGTAAAGCACAGATTATCATAGCCAAACACCGTAATGGCGCCACAGGCGAAGTAACACTCGAGTTCGAGCAGGCACACGCCCGCTTCCTCAACATAGGCGAAGGAAAAAGTTTTGCTTCCAACACCGACGATTCTGCAAGACTTGAACCCGCCGACAAACAACAATACAACACCTATACCTCACAATTAAACGCTAACGCCGCAAATGATGTTTTCAACTCAAACAGCGTACCTGACGACGGAATGTAACTTTTATTTGCATTTTTGAGAAAAAAATCGTATATTTGTGCGATTTAAGGTATAAAAATGATGAGTACAATAGGTAAATTTACCAAAACCGGCACGACTCCAATTTGGGAAATTGACGAGCAATGGCAGGTTTTGACAGCGGAAGAGCGTGAGCAGGTCAATGCACACAGTCGCATTGTTACCTTCAAAAGAGGGGAGATTCTTTACCACGAAGGCGATGCCCCAAACTATATGATGATGCTTGTCAGTGGCAAACTGAAAGTGTATAAAGAAGGTGTTAGCAATCGTAATCAGATTATCCGAATGCTAAAGCCGTACGACTTGTTTGGCTACAGGTCTGTCATCGCCCAAGGCATTCACAACACTTCTGTTAGTGCAGTTGAGACAAGCACAGTCTATCAAATCGAGAAAGATGTGTTCTTGCGTATCTTAAGGCAAAACAGCGCATTATGTTTCTTGTTCGTTTCAGCACTTGCACACGATTTAGGCAATAGCGACACCCGTTCGGTCAGTCTTACTCAAAAACATATCAGAGGCAGATTGGCAGAGTCGTTGCTCTACCTAAAAAACAATTATGGCTTGGACGAGGACCAAGCAACAATAAGTATGTACCTGTCGCGTGAGGATATCGCCAACCTCTCGAATATGACCACAAGCAATGCCATCCGTACACTTACCGCCTTCGCTGAAGAAGGCATCATAGGTATCGACGGCAGAAAAATCAAAATACTTGATTTAGAACAACTCGTTAGAATAAGCCGACTTGGATAAAGAACTTCATAAATGCCTGTTAGAGTGGTTCCACTCGTCGTTAGACACCACCGCTCAACCCTTGTTCGAAGCACTTGAGCAAGGCAAAATAGGCACTTGTATGCACCTGTTCTACAAGCGACTCGCTTCACTCCCTACGCCTCCGCCATCTTACATAATGGGGCGACTCAACCAAATAAGAGCACAGTATCAATACCTTATCGACTATTTCCTTACAGGACAGCAAGACACTACACGCAAAGAAGTCATAACCCGACTGCAAACGCAACTGTGCCAAACAGTTGAAGACTACAGATTTCTTTTCGCACTTCGCAATCGCTCAATCGAACGCTACAAAACACAGCGCGGACTTTATACCACAATCGAACAAGACAACAAGATAGAAAAAGCCAAACAGTATTTCTATCTCGCTTGGACTCAACACGATAGCCTTACCCTTCAAACAGCGTGGCAACAAGCAACTGAAAACAACGATGTCCTTTCAGCACAGATGTATGTTGACGGACTCACACTACATCTTATGGAGCACTTCTCCATAGAACTGCTTGCTGAATATCTCAACCTTTTTCAAACCGACAATATACCTGCAAACATCAAAGCACATCTGCTTGTCGGACTTGCTTTTATACTCATTCAATACGACCTTTACCTACCCTATTTTCCCGAACTAAGCAATCAGATTACAACTATCATCAACGCCAACACCGGTGAATTGGAAACTATTGTCAATCAACTTATTCATACTTTCCTTAACCCCGACGCGACTGAAGTTGTAGGACAGATGCAAGACGAAGTTGCCAAACGCCTCAACAAGAATGAGAATGTCAGAACCATCTTCCTCTCAATGAGCGAGGACGACGATGACGACGACAACGAGAATTGGGGCAACCCGAGTTGGTCGGCTGACAACGACAAAGACACCCAAAACCCGTTCCGAGACCGTATGATGGAACTCTATAAGCAAGGCGCCGACATCAACTACCCTAACACCAAACAACTATTGTCCAACCCGTTCTTTACCAAAGAGATAGCACATTGGTTCATGCCTTTCATACCGGAATATGAAGCATTGGGTATTGACATTAACTCCGAGTTGGGACAGAACATCAGAGGCCTGCTGAATTTCGATGCCGACCTTTGCCCCTTAGACCAATACGCACTCTGCATCGCCGCCAACTCAATGATGAAACTCAAAGACGACAATGAGTTACCATCGTTCTTGAAAGAACTCACTGACTTAGGTAAATTTACGGAAAATGCACCCGCTACCGCAAACTCATTCAAACAAGAGACGAAATCATATATCCGCAATCTGTATCGTTTCTCAAAAGATAACCCTTGGAAAATGGCTGACTATTTCACCATTCTTCCTATACTCGACAAAAGCAAGCTCGTTAAATCTCTCGTTCAAGCACGTCAAGACTGCGTTTTAGATATGGCTGACCATTGCTTTACTGTCAAACAATTCGCTCTTGCCGCCGGTCTGCTTCGTTATCGCCCTGTAGAGCCGTCTTTGCAACACCTACAAAAATTAGGCTATGCCCTGCAGTTGGCAGGCTCAAGTCTTGAGGCGGTGCAAGTGTTCGACGAGGTACTCGCCATTCAAAACGACGACACTTGGACACTGCAACACAAAGCACACTGCCTGCGCCAATGCAAGTTCTATGAAGAGGCTATCGAGTGTTACGACCAACTGCTCACAATTCAGAAACACGACAAACGACTTCTGCAACTCAAAGCAAGTTGCCTATTGGAAGACGCACAATGGGCAAAAGCACTTACCGTATTTTACGAACTCGATGCCATCTATCCCGACGAAACAAACACGGCAAGAGGCATACTCTGGTGCGCACTAAAAACCAACAACCTCGAACTTGCAGAGCGTTATGCAGAGCGGCTGAGTAACACTAACCTCGCCAACGACCTTATCAATCAAGCACATATACTCTTCATAAAAGGCAACATAAAACAGGCATACGACACTTATTCCCTCGCCAAACAACAAATGGAAAATACCGATAAGTTCCTCCAAATTTTTGCTGACGACATCCCGCTGCTCAAGCAATATATCAACAGCAACGAGCAAATCAATACTATGTACGATGCCCTATTAAGTTCCGAATAAAACCTAAAAGTTCGCCTTATGCCCATACTGCAATCACGCTTTCTCATATCCAATTCCGATGTAAGTCAATGCCCTGCTCTTAACGCACCGGAATATGCCTTTATCGGCAGAAGCAATGTCGGCAAGTCGTCGCTTATCAATATGCTGTGCCACCATAAAGATTTGGCGAAGACTTCTCAAAAACCCGGTAAGACACTGCTTATCAACCATTTTGAGATAAACAACGGAAAATGGTATTTGGTTGACCTGCCCGGCTATGGCTACGCACAAGCCGGAAAAAAACAACGCGAACAACTGCGCAAGATGATCGAACGCTACTGCCTTATGCGCGAAAATCTGTACTCACTTTTCGTACTCGTTGACTCACGGCATAAGCCTCAAAACATTGACCTTGAGTTTATCAGTTGGCTCGGCGAACAACAGATCCCGTTCAGCATCGTCTTCACGAAAATCGACAAACTTAGCAAACAACAACTGCAAGACAATCTCGAAGTTTATAAACAGCAACTCTCCGAACAATGGGAAGAACTGCCACCGCTGTTCCTTACCTCGTCAGAAAAAAATATCGGTGCCGAAGAAATAATCCAATATATCGAAAGTATCTCATAACTCACTCTCATTCTAACGCCTCCTCATTCTGACGTTCCCCCATCATTCTGACGAAGGTCAGAATCTAAAAACCCCTCATTCTGACGAAGGTCAGAATCTAAAAAAAAACTCATTCTGACGAAGGTCAGAATCTAAAAAAAACTCATTCTGACGAAGGTCAGAATCTAAAAAAACACCCACTATATGAGAATCAAAATAACAGCCATATTATCACTGCTTTTCCTCTTCTTTTCTTGCAAGCATAGCGAACAATTACCCCCACAAAGCAACCAATACGCCGAAGGTTTTACAGTGGTTGAACACGCCACCTATCAAGAACTTGTAGTGCTCAATCCCTTCAATCATTATCAAACCGTCTTAGAGCGTTATTACCTCATAAAAGAAGACACCATCTCCACTCCCGACAACGGCATCCGCCTGAAAGTACCAATCACAAATATCGGCATTTCATCAGCCACCCACGCCGGTTTCTTAAAAGAACTTGATGCCATCAACATTGTCAGTGCTACCACACATCCCAAAGACATATTTACACCCCTGCCCGAAAACGCAAAAATCATCAGCGATGGAATGCAGATTCACACCGAAAGAACCATCCGTAGTGGGATAAGCGCACTGATGCTGTCCTTATACAACGAAAACGACAAACAGACACAACTATTCCGACAAGCGGGACTCACACTCTTATACAACCACGAGTGGTACGAACAGACACCGCTTGCACGAGCCGAATGGATAAAGTTTTTCGGAGCCTTGCTCGACAAACAGACCGAAGCCGACAGTATCTTTGAGCAAGTGAAACACGACTATCTGAAATACCAACAATTAGTTAAAGACAGTGTTCGCCGAAAAAAAAGCATACTGACAGGCAGCAGTTTTATGGGCACTTGGTACCTGCCTACCTCCGCCACTTATATGGGACGACTGCTTATCGATGCCGGTGCCACTTTCTACAACGATAAAAACACTACCAACGCCTCCCTGCCTTTCACTTTCGAGAAAGTGCTGCTTCACTATAAAGACGCAGATGTATGGCTCGGCTGCGAAGCCAAAGACAAACAACAACTGCTTGAGAAAGACGAACGAAACGCTTGGTTCAAAGCCTACAAAACCAACCAAACATACAACTTCTACAAACGGCGCACCACATATACTAACGAAGATGGAGGCACGATTGTCGGCGGCAACGACTTTTGGGAGACAGGCGTCGCACACCCAGAACTTGTACTGTGCGACATAATAAAAGTGCTCTACCCCAACCTATTGCCCGAGTACGAACTTTTCTTTACCGAAAAACTTGATTAACTACTATGAAAATCCTGTATTTGAACTACTTAGACATAGCCGAGCACCGCGACTGGATCAAACAACTGACCACTCAACTCAACCGCGATTTCCTTGAAGTTGAGCCTGCTAATAGTAAGTTCAATCTTTCTGAACTTGACAACTATTGCGACGAAAACGAAGTTGATATGCTGTTCGTCTCATGTCGGAACGACCGCTCTACCGTTCAACATATCCTCGACAACTGCCGAACACTCCGCTTGCCCTATTGTTTCCTCACCGACACAATGCGGCATATCCGACCATTGGAGCATATCCTACTGCCTGTCAGTATGTTGGAAGAAGAAATACATAAGACCGAACTGACACAACATTTAGTCCGTTTCACAGGTACACAGGTTACCATACTTCAAGCCAACGACTATGGTAGCCACGCCAAAAGAAATGTTGAAAAGATTCTTACCTCCCTATCTCAAAGAAGCATTCAACCTGCTGTTTATAAGGCAAAAAAGGACAGTTTCCGCCTGAACAAAGAAGCCTCTGAATGTGCAAAAGACTATTCAGCCGACGCCCTCCTTTTAACCGCCTCAAGAGAATATGGTCTTGACGACCTGCTTTTCGGTCCGCAAGAGAGATATGCCATTTTGCACTCCTACTGCCCGGTCTTTCTGCTCAACCCTCGTGCCGACCTCTACTCCCTCTGCGACTAAAAACTCAACTTTTGAGTATTTTGTAACCAACTTTTGAGTATTTTGTAAATATATTCAACTGATTTATAGATATTTTGCAAATTTGTATTCAATTTTCATATGAAAAAACTTGCAAATCAGGCTGAAATATCGGGTATTACGGTAGTACTAAACTGCCAATAAATAAAACTGTTATTAAAACTTTAACGAACTATTTATTATTAAATATATCTAATATATCTTTTTCAACACTTTATCTATCACTCTTACTACGAAGTTCTTTGAGTGAAGTGCAGTCAGTTTAAGGTAGCGGTGAACTAACTTATCACACCAACGGCGCGGGTCTTGCAGGTTGTATGTTTGAAGAAAAACACTATCCCATATATCTAACCGACGCAATTGTCTTATATCGTGTCTTTTTAACCTTTGCACTATATATTCATCCATATAGCATTGCTTAACTTCTTTATCAACAAAATCCAGAATATCAAAGCCATCTTTTGTTTGTGAGTATAACATTTCTTTTTCAATAGGAAAAGTCTTTTGTAGTTTTTTCTTTTGCGAATCATAACTTCTACTTAAAGTGATGGGGGAACGATGGTTCATTTCCCAGTCTACAAAAGTATAAAATCGGCGTTTTGACTCTACACGATAAGGATTTAAGTATGCTAAATGCAGAACACGAAAATCATCTATCTGAAACAATAGTTTTTCTTCAATTGGATATGGAATACGCATTGAGTGCATATTACGAGCATAGTTGCCATGTGGTTCTTTATGGTCGTCATGGAAAAGCCATGGGTAATACTCGCTCGTTGTCGGCGATAACCAATATCTAAACTCATTCTTTTCTTTTCCTGTCAATGGGCACAACTCTGCCCACTTAAAAGAAAACACACTTCCCATTTTGGAATTGAGAATGTCCTGCCAAGCCTGTGTCTTGAAGGTATCGGCAGCAAGTATCTCATCGGCATCTAACCCCCATAGCAGACAATCTCTGCCTTCGGCTATTTCACGAGCCTTATGAACAAGCATTGACTGACGCTCATGCTCATTGAAATTAGGATTTTTATTGTCTATAAGGATTATTTTTGCTCGTTCACTTGTGGACATATAATTTTGAATTATCTCACGAGTCCCGTCTGTTGACATCTGATCGGCAAAGATAATATAGTCAGCCCAACGAGTCGTACTTTCAAGAAAAGCACGAATAACCCAAGCTTCATTTCGAGTCGGGGTCATAACAATATGTAAGGGAGACTTCATTACTTACTAAACCATGTGTTTTGATAATTACTTATTTTATTGTATTTATTATCAGTTATTATTGTTTTAATACCCAATAGGCTTGCAAAGATAAAACCATGTAATCGAGTTGTTTTTACCAAATCAAATTGTAAAAAATACATAGTAACCCTTTTTAATACAAAAGGTTGCATTATGTTTATAAGATAAAAATTACTTAATCTATGCAAACATTTTTCTTTACTCATTCTTTGTATTTTTCTGATAATCAAGTAAGGATAATATATCAAATTAAAATGAATATCGTGCAAAATATCCTGCCAATCTTTAATAACTTCACCAGAACTTGATTTTTCAATTTTTTTATCAATCTCTTTATCTTTTCTATTTATTATCAAGGTTTTTGATGTGATTTTATTTTGTTTGGGCAGAGTATCACACAAACCAACAGCCGTATCAGGCAATAAATATATCCTTGTCTTACGACAATAATTGCGTAAAAGATTAAATGATTCTCTATCTCTTACGCATATATGCAAATCATTGTGTGCTTCGTATAAGAGTGAGTCTGCTTTCAGCAAATCTTGATTTATGTATGTTATTGTTTGTGGTAGTATGATGATTTTATTATTCGGGTATCTTTTTATTATTTCATTTCTTGCTTCGGTTGCACCACGATATAAATCGCCAAAATTTCCACCACCATGCAAAATAATAATCGTATCATCCGATATCTTGCTATTTTCAAGATTGAACCATGTTGTTTTGTCAATACATTTAAACTTTATTTTTTTGAGTAGCTCAAAGCATCCTAAAGCAATTAACCAGTCTCCGATATTGAGATGCGAAGGTACATCAACATAAATATAATCTGAAGTTATTTGCTCCTTAAAAAAAGAATCCAAAAAATCATACTGAGACCTTATTTGGTAATTACAAAACTCTATATCCATGTCATTTAATAAATTAAACGGTCGTTTTTTTACAGCAACATTTTGCAACATTATGAAAGTGCTATTTTTAGTGAAAATTTGCATTTTACGCACTTTTTTACTATATTTGCATTGTTAAAAAAATTGCTGTATAAAAACGACCATTTAATTACCGCAGGCAAAATGAATGAGACAACCACAAACACATATCAAGCAGATAATAAGACAGATAGCAAAACCTATAACGCAGAAAACTGCGGCAAAAAAGTATTGATCTCTGTTGTCATTCCTTCATATAACAGAGCAGATACGGTCGGGCAGACAATCGACAGTATTATTGAGCAAGAAGTGGATGCCGACATTGAGATTATCATCGGCGACGACTGCTCAACCGACAATGCAAGAGAAGTTCTTGCTGATTATCAAAAACGCTTCCCGAAAATAATAAGACTCCTACTCTACGAGCATAATATCGGTTTGGGAGCCAATTGGGCAACCTGCATAAAGGCATGCAAGGGCAAATATATTTGTAATTGCGACAACGATGACTATTGGCATAACAAAAAGAAACTGCAACTGCAGTTAGACTATATGGAGAGTCATCCCGACTGCAATGTGCTACTGACCAATCACCGCACCCATAATCGTTCAACAGGCGAGATAAAAGAATGTGAAGCCTTTATTGACCGCACCTTGCCACTGCAAGACGCCTTCTGGCAAGGCAAGACACATGTATGCAATGCTACGATAATGTATCGCCGCGATTTTCTGCTTGCACATGTCAATTTGGACGATTTTATCTCACATCACTTTTTCCTTCAAGACTGGAACGCATGGGTCATACTTTCGGCATATACTGACTTTGAGATACTGCCCGTTAGTACTGCCACTTTTGGTATTGAGACGGCAAGTATAACCCGTCCAAAAGACTACGACAAATATCGCAAGCGACTGAATGAAGATAAGAAAGTTTGCAAGTATCTTGACGACCTTTTTCAGGGTAAATTTCATTTTGACGAAGCCGAATGGGACGATTATACATCCTACCGCATGATGCGCTTGGCTCTCAAAAAGAATGATTACAAAAATGCGCATCTATTTGCCCGACAGACTAAGCATCAAGACAAATACACACGCACGGCAAACAGCAGACTTTTGTATTGCTTATTCAGGCTGATGAAATTGATTAAACCCTGAACTTGTTTCAGGATCGTATTCCCTCATCCTGAACTTGTTTCAGGATCTAAATTGTTAGTGAGATTCTGACTTTCTTATCTCGCTACGCTCGAACGATCTGCTTCGCTGTGCGTCAAAATGAGGGATATAGAAATACTCGCAACACAACATAAACATCTTTTCCTCATACTTTTGGTTAAAAAAAACGAGGTAACTATTTGTTACCCCGTTTTTCATTGATTGATAATAATTTATTATTTCATATCAAAAGTCATATTTCCATATTGCTCTGCACCATTCTCACCGATTGCAGCAACCGTACCGGTGATTACATAGTCCTCTGCAGAAACAACATCTGCACCTAAACTGTTTGCTATCTCAATTGCTTTTGCAACATCAATTGCGTCAGCGGGAGCAGCACCATTGATTGAAAGCATAACACCTTGCTCTGTAACAGTTTTGGAACTGCTGTCATAGGTATATTTTGTTTCTGGTGTATTACCTTTGAAGTTAACGATTTTGCATTTTACAGTAACTTCGTCTCCAACTTTCAAAGCACCGGCTGCCTCAACACCAAGGTCGCCTATAGAAACGCGATAGCACTTGAACAAACCTGCCTCACCGCCTGTTTGTACCGGAGTGAGTTCAACACCATCAAGATAAGCCTTCTCAATCTTAACAACACCGGGAATACCGCAGTATTTCTCAACAACACCATAAACAAGAAGTTTCTTCTTCAAGTTTCCGGGATTATCTTTAATGTTAAGTAATGAACGGAAATTGGTTTCCAACTTAATTGAAGCAACTTGGTATGTATCAATGCAATCAGCATCGTCTGCAACCAAGAGGTTTGTTGCTACGGCATTATCAGTACCAATAATGAATTTAGGATCATTATCAAAGTTATATGTACCAACGATATAAGCCTCAACCCAATGTTTTTCGGTTCCTTTATCCTTGTCAGGTAAGGTTCCGTTTGTCTTCATTGCAAGCAAATCAGCAACATTCAATGCGTCAGGATTTTCTGTACCGCCTTGTTCGTTACCACCTTGCTCGTTACCACCTTGTTCGTTACCACCTTGTTCGTTACCACCTTGCTCAGTGCCATTTTCCGGATCCGGAGTAGGTTCATCTTTAGGAGAACTCTTGCAACCTGCAAGAGTAAGCATGGCTACTGCCATCAAAGCATAGAAAAATTTTGATGCTTTCATAATAATTAGATTTTAAGTTAATTTATAAAGGTTAATTATTTCCTTATTTTTGCACGATATTGCAAAAACTATACTAACATTTGCAATTTTCGTGCTAAACTTTGCAAATATACAATTTATTTTCCAAATTCCCAAATAAAAACTGTTTTATTTAACTTTTCATATACAAATTTGCAAAATACGGTATATTTTTGTAAATTTGCAAAGTTATAGTTGATAGTATGAACACTCACACACACATATCGTTGATAATTGACAAAGCAATAATACTTGAACAAGTTAGAGCAAAAGCGTTGCAACTACTCTCTAAAGACGACCAACTCTTTTTATATGGTTCAAGAGCAAGAGGCGATAATCGCATTGACTCGGATTGGGATTTTTTGTTGATTTTGAGAAATAAACAACCTGACCATTTTGAAAAATTAGCCTACCCTATTCAAGAAATAGGTTTTCAATACAATCAGTATTTCAGTATATTAACATATTCACAAGAAGAATGGCAAAAAATGTCTTTTATGCCATTTTATAAAAATGTTGAACACGATAAAATCCAAATCGTATGAGTTTAAGTCAAGATGAAAGGAACATCCTCGTTGAACTTGAAATAGAAAAAGCTATAAAGACTTTTTCTGAAATCAGCGTTCTACAACAAGCCGAATTGTGGGATACTATCGCCAACAGGCTATATTATGCATCATTTCATATTGTTGTAGCTCTTCTTATTAAAAATGGTTATACAGTTGGAACACATCAAGGAGCTGTCATACAACTTCAGCAGTACTTCATAAAAACCGGACTTCTACCAAAAGAATATGGCACATTTTACTCCCAACTTCAAAGCCTTCGTGAGAATAGTGATTATAATTGTACTTACTATGCTTCCAAAGATGATATCATACCAAGAGTGGCAAAAACAAAAGAATTTATAGACAACATATTGGCACTCATAAAAAATCAAGATAATTAAATAAAGACATGTACGCATTAGTAACGGGAGCGAGCAGTGGCATAGGCAAAGCATACGCCACTATTTTGGCAAGAGATTATCAACATGACCTTTTGCTTGTCAGTAATCAAGAGCAGGAACTTAAAGCCGTTGCCAAAGAACTGTCGGAGCAATACGGCGTAAAAGCACTGCCACTATATAAAAACCTTGCCGACCAAAACGCAGCCGAAGAGTTGCACCGCTGGTGCGAAGAAAACGGCATTGAAGTTGATATTCTCATCAACAATGCCGGTATGTTCTTCTGGCAACCGCTCGTTGACCTTCCCCCACAAAAGATTCTGACTATGCTCAACCTGCACATGACAACGCTTGCTATGCTTTGTCGCTTCTTCGGCGAAGACATGTGCCGTCGCCGGAAAGGTTGGATACTCAATATGTCAAGCATGACTGCATGGATAACCATTCCGGGTATTCAGTGCTATAACTCCACTAAAGCGTTCGTGTATAGTTTTTCCAAATCGCTATGGTACGAGATGAAGCCTAAAGGCGTTACCATTACAGCCCTCACCCCCGGTGCTATTGACACACCCCTTTATGGCTTAGACGACAAGATACGGCGCAGATTAGTATTTTTCGGCATTTCTTATACCCCTGAGAGATTTGCCAAAATAGCCCTTAAACGAATGTTTCAAGGCAAGAAACAAGCTATGCCGGGCTGGATCAACCACTTGGCAGTACCTATCATCAAGCATCTCCCCGACTGGGCAATTTTTTTTGCTATGAAAAGACTTCCGCAATATCGTAGTATATACAACAACTAATTGATATTGAAAAACTCTAATATCTATTGAAATTATACTTTTCTCTCAACTCTTTCTTTTGTTGTTCGGGCAGTGAAATAAAGATATCATATTTTTATCAAAGCGTGTGAGAGGAAGCCGTCGATGAATATCTGCAAATCTTCAGTAAGGCGGACATGTCTTACGAACTCAGTCTCCTCAACCGCCGGCAAACGATTAAGTTGCTCTTCGTCGTACATATCATCACTACGCGAGAACTCATCAACATTGACATACCCCACATTGAAAGAAGTGAGGTTCTGGAAGAAATGCGAGCCTTGCGAAGGGTCAATACGGAAATTCTCCAACGAGCACTCCACCAGTGTCTTAGCCTCGCTTATATCACTCCAAACGACAGGCACTCCAAGCGATGGTATAGCAGAACCCCAACGACCGAAACCAATCAGCACATAGCCTTTATTTTGCTTTCGCATCCTGTTGTTCCACTCACGAATAGTTTGAGCCATCTCACGGGTATGCATCGGGTCAAATGAACTTTTCTTTAGATAAATAACATCGCGAACATCCTGCACCTTACCAATACCCAAAGCACTGTCCGACAAAAGTAACGGTTGCGTCTGGTCAATCTCATCCCAATTGAGTTTAACATTCAGGCTATCAGCAGAAATGGGTCGTATTTGAAGTACATTGAAAACCGCTTTACGCAAAGAAGAACTGTCAGTTGGTATATTGGCTGCAAACTCAATCTCAACCGGACATTTCATCTCCTCACTGGCTATATCTAATAATGTCCTGACTATTTCAGCAAGAGGGAATGTAGAGAATTTCAGCATCGGTGCAAAAGTGATAAATCTCGGACCGGTAGGATAACACGAGTCCACTATGCGCAGGTTCTCATAGTCGTAGGTCGAAGCCACAAGTTTAAGCGACTCAAATTGCTCACAATCAGGGATATTCAATCTCGTAAGGTTTACAGCATCATCAACAGAGGTCTTGAATGCTTCGGGTTCAACCGAGAGAGCAAGCATTGACTTTTGTGTTTCCTGCATAACCAATTCAGGTGTTGAAGTTTGTAGTGTATGCTTCGGATATTTAGGCGAGAAACGCAGGACTGGTTCTCCGTCAACAACAACCTTGCCTAAGCCGTATGCCACTTTCACGATTCCGTCTTCGGCTTTCTCGTGTCCGACGGGATAGAAGTTTATACTTCTTGCCACACCCGACAAAGTAGGAAAAAACACTGTTTGCTTCTTTCCGTCTGTTAGCATCGTTTGTTCTTCACCACACACTTCCTGCACCACTATTGCCATCTTTTCTTCCGACAGCACATTGGCAGTTGAAGCGATATATCCCCTTGCGGAAGCAAAATAGACAGCCGCATACACACTCTTAATAGCCTTTCCCAAAAGCCTCAACTGCTGGTCTTCGTTCTCGGTTGAAGGTATCATATATGTTGAATACACACCTGCAAAAGGTTGATAATAAGAGTCTTCCAATTTTGACGATGAGCGCACGGCAAGCGGTTTGTTGGTTACGCGAATAAAATGCCGCAGTGCATCGTTGAGGTCTTGTGGTAGTGTTGATGCAACGAACTCGGATAGTATCTCCTCATCGGACAGGTCTGACTCGATGACATATTGCAGTCCGTTGTCGTAGATAAACCTGTCGAAGAATTCGGTTGTAACCACCATAGTACGAGGAACGAGCACTCTGACATCCTCCCATCTGTCGTAAAGATTATACTTCTGCAAAATGTGATTAAGGAAAGCCAGACCACGAGCCTTACCACCCAGGCTGCTACTGCCTAAACGCGAGAACCAAATAGTGTCGTTGTAGGTATCGGGGTTGTATTTAGCCACTACACCTTGCGACTGGTTGATGCGATAATCGTGTATGAGAGCGATGTTTTTCTGTCGTACATTCTCTATGTCGTTTTCGTCTTTGATCTTAAGTTTATTAACTTCCCTGCCAACGGCAAAAAGTCCGCGTGCATAGAGCCATTTGGAGAGATAGTTGTTGTCGGACAACCGACGGAACGCCCTTGCAGGGATAGTAGATATGATGCGCTCAAAACCTTCAAGGTCGTTAGCACGGGCTATCTCTCTGCCGGATTTAGGGTCGATAGCCACAAAATCGCCAAAGCCGAACTCGCGACCGATATAATCGCTCAGTTGTTGCGTAAGCGTCTTACTTGTTTTTACTACAAACCCCGCCCCCAACTGCTTTGCCACCGTACGCATTGACTCTTGCGAGGACTGCATCAAAACAGGCATTGTAGGTATATCCTCACGAATAAGACGGCAAAGGTCTAAGCCTGCATCTAACTTCTCTTTTTCCGGTTCATCGCCTTTATGAATTACAAAACCTATATCGGAAATAACACCAATGATGTTCCGGCTATATTTTCTGTATATCTCCACCGCTTCATCGTAACAGGTAGCCATCAGCACTTTAGGTCGGGAGCGTTTGCGCAACAGTTGCTGTTTCTCGTTGAGCGCATCGCGTATGGCGATACTATTCTGCTGAAGCACCAGCTTATAGAGTAGTGGCAGATATGTGGAATAATATCTTTCAGAGTCTTCAATAAGAAGTATCGCCCGAACTTCTTCTTTCAGTATGTCGTGGTCTGCATTGAGTTTGTCCTCAAGCAGTTTGATGATAGCAATGATAAGGTCGGTAGAGTTGTTCCAACAAAAGACATAGTCAATATCGCTCTGTTGTGCCTCACGAATACGGGCATAGACGGTTTTTGAATACGAAGTAAGCAGCACTATAGGAGTGTTTGTGGCGAGTTGCTTCATCTGTCGGGCAAAATCGAAAGTGTCGGAGACGGTGCCGTTGTGCATCATCATGACGAGGTCAAACTGCTCGCCACTACGAACAAGCTGAAGCCCGTCGTCTTTCGTCTCAACCCGAACGATAGAAGGCGGATTGCTCAAGTTCAGTTCCGCATATTCCTGCGCAATCTGAACATCAATACGACCATCTTCTTCAAGTACAAAACTGTCGTAGTTGGTACATACCAACAATATACGCTTTATTCGAACCGACATAAGGCTCGTCAAATCACCTTCCATAGATAGTTAATAGTTAATAATTGATATTTAATATCTCATAATAATTGATATTTGATATCTCATAATAATTGATATTTAATATCTCATAATAATTGATATTTAATATCCTCATAATAATTGATATTTAATATCCTCATCCTGACGAAGGTCAGGATCTAAAATATTTGATATTTGATATTATTCCATCTTCCAACTTTCAACTTATTTCTGCAAATATAATACTTTTTTTGCAAAAAATAGTTTTTTTTTGTAACTTTGTATGCTTAATTTTTACTAAAATGAATAAGTTTTTTTATATTTTTGCTATTTTACTGCTTACTGCCGGCGTTAATGCCGAAGAATTATCCGACAAAGTACTTGCCCTAAATAGTAAAACCCAAAATTTCACGGGTACTTTCAGCGAGACAAAATCAATGCCCAAACTGAAAAAAGAGACTCATAAATCAGGCAATATCTATTTCCTGAGTCCTAACGATTTACTGATGGACTATACCGACCCCAAAACCGACTGGAGCCTTCTTGGTGAAAACCTGTTCAAGGTTCAGCGCGGCTCGCATCTACAGAAGTTCAATCTGAAAAAAGAGGACGACAGGATGAGCGTATTCCATAAGACACTCATTTACAGTATGCGCGGAGATGTTGAGTCGGTTGCCAAAGTGAATGATGCCACGATAAAGGCAGAAAACACGGGGGTTGAGATATGTTTTCACTTGAAAAAGAACAAACCTCAAAAAATCGGAGTTACGGAAATGTTGCTTGTTTATGATGCTCCGACAGGACTTATCAAGACACTCAAACTTATCGAAGCAAACGGCATCAGCACTACATATACCACTCAAAATATGCAGAGCAACACAACTATCGACAAGGCAGTATTCAGCAAATGATTATGAAACGAGCATTACCTTTCATAGCCGTTACAATTGCAATGATTATATGGGGCGGTTCGAGCATTGCGAGCAAGCAGGCACTGATGGTGTTGCCCCCACTGACGATGGTAAGTCTGCGATTTGCTTGTGCCATTGTGCTGATGCTATGTGTCGGACTTCTCACCGGTAGTCTTAACCGATTAGACAAAAAGGACTTACCGCTTTTCCTCTTTACCGGTTTCATACAACCTTTTGCTTACTATATTATTGAGAGTTATGGTCTTAGAGCACTTGCTTCGCCTACAATAGCCGAAGTAGAACTCTCTACCGAACCACTGATTGCACCTATCTTGGCATATTTCATCATAAAAGAGAAAATCACTCTAAACAACATCATAGGCATACTCATTTCCACAGCAGGTGTGCTACTGATGATTTTTGTCGGGTCTGATAATTTTGAGATTGGCTCGCCTTGGGGCTTTCTGCTTCTTTTCGGGGCGGTTATGATTGCAGCCATTTACAGTATCACACTAAAGAAAATACCTGAGAAATACAACGATTACAGCACTATCTTCTATGTGCAACTGTTCGGTTTTATGTTTTTTATCCCTACATTTTGCATCGTTGACTTGCCTCACCTGCTTTCACACCCTGTCTTGACAAACGCAGATTGGACAAAAGTTATATTGTCTATCGGATATTTGAGTATCTTTGCCTCAATAGTGGCGTATGTGCTTTTCTGCTACGCCATTCGTAAAATAGGGGTTACACTGACTAACACCTTCAACAACATACGCCCTGTTTTTACGGCACTTATAATGCTGTTGCTTTTCCATGAACATCTGCCTTGGCAAAAGTGGGTTGCTATGCTTATAGTAATTGTTGGTCTGTATATCTGCCAACTTAAAAAACCGCTTTTAAGTTTCAGTAAGAACAAAGCAACGATTTTTGCGCTTGTAATAATAAGTGTTTTTAGTTTTTCCCAAAGCCTGACCGCCTCGCCCAAACGCGAGATGCGCGCCGCATGGATAGCCACTGTGGCAAACATCGACTGGCCCAAACAAGAACACATCGGCAATACAGAAAAGCAAAAAGCCGATATGATTTCAATGCTCAACCGGCTTCAGGCATTGCATTTCAATACTGTTATCTTTCAAGTTCGCCCAACGGCAGACGCTCTATACTACTCTGATTTAGAGCCTTTTTCTCATTGGGTGTCAGGCAAACAAGGCATTAAGAACGACACTTGCTACGACCCGCTTGAGTTCGTCGTTCAAGAAGCCCATAAGCGGTGTATAGATGTACATGTATGGCTCAATCCATATCGGGTTACCAACAAGTTTGACACTGCACAAATGGACAGTTCGCATATTTTCTTCAAACACAAAGAGTGGTTTTGGAAATACGGCGACAAGTGGTATTTCGACCCCGGACTTGACCAAACACGACAATGGCTCTGCAAAATAGTGGAAGACATTGTTCATCGCTACGATATTGATGCCGTTCATTTCGACGACTATTTCTACCCGTATCCCATTGGTGGCAAACCTCTGCCGGATAGAAAGACTTTTGAAAAATACCCGCGAGGATTCAGCAACATCAACGATTGGCGACGCAACAATGTCAATCTTGTAATACAGGAATTGAGCAAGGTTATCAAAAAAGAAAAGCCTTGGGTCGAGTTCGGTATATCGCCTTTCGGAGTGTGGCGCAACAAAGCCTCTGACCCACAGAGAGGCAGCGACACACAAGCCGGTATTCAAAACTACGACAACCTATATGCCGATATCCTGCTTTGGATGAACCGTGGCTGGATTGACTATGTTATGCCACAACTCTATTGGGAAATAGGCAAAACCGTAGCTGACTATAAGACACTTGCTTATTGGTGGGCTGAAAACACGGGATTGTGCAACCTATATATCGGACATTTTGCCTCGCAACTGACCAACAAAAAAGCGGCTCTTGCCTTCAGAACGCCCAACGAAATATGCCGACAACTTAGACTGAATGCACAAATACCTCAAATACAAGGTTCGGCTATGTATAGCAGTGCGCCAATGCTGAAAAACCCGCAAGGCATACTCGACAGTTTGAAAAACAACTTCTATGCCAACTATGCACTGCCCCCCATACGCAAGAACCTGCCACTGCACCACTCTACCCTTGCACCAAGAAATCTGCAACTCACAAACGATACACTCTATTGGCAACAAACCGATAATCTGACTGCCTATTTCGTCGTATATCGTTTTCCAAAAGACGAACAACCTGATTTTGACAACCCGAGATATATCTACAGTCTTACCCGCCAACCGAAAATATGCCTTAAAGGACAAGATTTGCGCGAAGTGAAGTTCTGTATTACCGCTATCAACCGCTACAAACAAGAAAGTCTGCCATGCACCTTGAGCAACTATACATACTGAACTACAAGAACATAGAAGAAGCTGACCTGCAACTGTCGGAAAAAATGAATTGTTTTGTAGGCGACAATGGCATGGGCAAGACCAATGTGCTTGATGCCGTCTATTATCTTGCACTTACCAAATCGGCTTTCCTGAGTCAGGACTCGCTCAACATAAGGCACGGAGCGGAGTTTGCCCTACTGAAAGGCACTTTTCAACGATTGGGACAAACAGAGCAGATTGACTGTGGCATCAAACCGAAAGTTAGGAAACAGTTTCGTCGCAACGGCAAAGAGTATCAACGACTTACAGACCATATCGGACTCTTTCCGCTTGTGCTTGTATCACCCAAAGACATACGCCTTATTGAAGACGGAAGCGACGAACGCCGACAGTTTATTGACAGTATCATCTCACAAATCGACAAGACCTATCTGAACAACCTGCTACGCTACAACCAATATCTCAAGCAACGCAACGCACTGCTCAAACAGATGGCAGACAAGGCAGAAAAACAAGGGTTTGCCACAACTCAAATGCAGTTTCAGACTGTACTGCAAACGCTCAATGAGCAGATGTCAGACTTGGCTAAACCTATCTTTGAATGTAGGAATAAGTTTGTAGAACTTTTCAACCCTATCTTCAAGCAGGTATATTCATATCTTGCAAGCAACAAAGAAGAAGTGGAACTCAGTTACCATTCGCAGTTACACCAGAGAGACATGCTTTCGGCTATGCAACAAACCCTTGAGCGCGACCTTATCTTAGGTTGGACCTCGCAAGGTATTCATAAAGACGACATTGAGATGAGCATCGCCGACTATCCGCTTAAGCAGGTAGGCAGCCAAGGACAACAGAAGACTTTTCTCGTAGCGCTCAAACTTTCGCAAGCCATCTACCTGTTTGAAAACAGCAACGAGACAAACACCGAAAAACCAATTCTGCTTTTAGACGATATATTCGACAAACTCGACAGCGAGAGAGTCGGCAAAATCATTGAACTTGTACAGACCAGCAACTTCGGTCAGATATTCATAACGGATACCGACCGACAACATATAACAGAACTTATCAAACCATTCAGCAACACCGCAAAAGTCTTGCTCGTGGAGAACGGAAAAATAAGCAACTACAAAAACTTGTAAATCATGGACAACGAATTTCTTGAAACAGAAGAAAAAATTGTAAAGATGCTCAAGACGGTTTTTGACCCCGAAATACCTGTAAACATCTACGATTTAGGACTTATCTACAAAATCGACCTTCAGGACACCGGCGACCTTTTTATTGAAATGACCCTGACTGCACCGTCCTGCCCCGCTGCCGATTTCCTTATGGAAGATGTAAAGCAAAAAATGAACAGCATCGATGAGATACGCAATGTGCACATCGACCTTGTTTTTGAACCTGAGTGGAGCAAAGATATGATGTCGGAAGAAGCCAAATTAGAACTCGGAATGTTGTAATCCTACTGAAACATTAAAGACACAATATGCAAAGTCTTTTTGGAAAAACATTAGAAGAACTTGAGCAAATTATAAGCGATTTGAAGCAACCCCGCTTTGTTGCCAAGCAGTTGGCTCAGTGGCTCTATGAGAAAAGGGCAACTGAGTTTGCTGAAATGACCAACCTCTCGCTCAAACTAAGGACCTCCCTTCAAGACAACTATACCATAGGCAGATATGCACCCATTAAATACGCACAAAGTACTGACGGAACAAAAAAATACTTGTTCAAAGTAGCCGAAAATCAGTTTGTCGAAACCGTCTATCTGCCTGAAAACGACCGACATACACTATGTATCTCTACGCAAGCCGGTTGCAAAATGGGATGCGCTTTCTGTATGACTGGCACACTCGGTTTTCACGGCAACCTGTCAGCAGGAGAAATACTCAACCAAATATATTCCATACCTGAAAGCAAACTCATAACCAACATTGTCGTCATGGGCGAAGGCGAACCTTGCGACAATATCGACAATGTGCTGACTGCCCTGAAAATCCTTACTTCCGGCTACGCCCTTGCTTGGAGTCCGAAAAGGATAACCGTTTCGTCAGTCGGCTATGTGCCGGGCTTGAGACGACTGCTTGAAGAAACCGACTGCCATATAGCCATCAGTCTGCACAACCCTATCGCAAGAGAAAGGGCTGAAATAATGCCTATTGAAAAACGCTATCCGATAGAGCAAGTTGTGCAACTGCTCCGACAATACGATTTTGCTCACCAACGGCGACTGTCATTCGAGTATATCTGTTTCCACGGTCAGAACGATACCATTCGTTATGCTAACGCACTTCGTAAATTGCTTAATGGCCTGCCGTCAAGAGTTAATCTAATCAAATTCCACCAAACAGAAAGTAATATTCATACAACAACCGCCTCTGAACTTTGCTCGTCAGACGAACAGCAGATGCTTTGGCTTCGCGACTATCTTTCTGACAGTGGCATAACTTGCACCATACGACGCTCGCGTGGCGAAGATATTCTTGCCGCATGCGGTATGCTCGTGAATGCACTGACCGGGCATCCTAACGAAGGTAAGAATCTAAAAAATGATAACAACAAGATAAAATAAAATCCAATAATATGAAGACAATCAAACTTGCAAGTCTGCTTTTTATGGTAGCCCTCTTAGTAACGGCTTGCCACGCCGGTCAGCCAATACGCATCGTCAGTTACAATGTGGAAAACCTGTTCCACCCGACTGTTGATAGTGTGAACCGCGACACTTCTTTTACCCCCGAAGGACCGATGCAATGGACTTTCACACGCTATCAGGACAAACTGCATAATCTTGCCAAAGTCATAGCAAGCATAGGCGAGTGGGAACAAGCACCTCTTGTTGGTTTGGTGGAAGTTGAGAGCCGACAATGCCTGCAAGACCTATGCTCCGCACATCTCTCTAACTTCAACTATGAGATACTGCATTACGATAGTCCTGACCTGCGAGGTATTGACTGTGCACTACTCTATCAACCTGAAAAACTGAAACTTATAGAGTCGCACCCGATCGTTATCCATACCGACTCCGACTACCGACCCACTCGCGATGTCCTGTATGCAAAAATGCTACCTAAACGCACAAAAGATACTCTTCATATCATGGTATGCCACCTGCCTTCGCAACTCGGTGGAGAAATAGCGGCACGCAATCGACAAAAAGCCTTCAACCAACTGCAAGGTTTTGTTGATAGCATCCTTTCCGTTCAACCGGATGCCAACATACTCATGATGGGCGATATGAACTACGACCCGCAAGACAACCTCAAAAGCATGACCAACCTTATGGTACCGATGCAAGGCAACAACAATGGAACTTACAACTGGAAAGGCAATTGGAATTTCCTTGACCAATTCTATGTCTCCGACAATATGAAACAGAAAGTTGAGCCATTCGTTTATAAGCCCGATTGGCTACTTGAAGACGACATAGAGACGCTTACCCAACGACCCGTGCGCTGTTATTTCGGCAAACGATACCAAAACGGCTATTCCGACCATTTGCCCGTGTATCTCGATTGGAAATTATAAGGAAAAACATATATATTCGTTTTGTTCAAAAAAGTATTCTATTTTTCCGTTTTTGAACGGATATTTGGAAAAAAGCAAAAAAATTACTAATTTTGTATGTTTTTGAGCATTCTTTTTAAGAACAATAAAGAAATATGATAAATAACATTCCTAAAAAAGCAGGTTTAGGTTACAGGTTGTATAAAAAGTACATCCACTTTTTTCATAACCACTTGTTTTACAAGAATGTGTATTATATCAACAAAGAAAACCTTCCCCCTCTTGGTGAGCCGACAATGATAGTGTCGAACCACCAGAACTGCGCCAACGACCAGATAGCCATTCTTATGGGTTTGGAACCTCAGTATCGGGCATACACCATTGCTCGGGGCGATGTTTTCGGTTGGAATCCGCTTGTTACAAAGTTTTGGTATTGGCTCGGCATGCTTCCCGCATATCGTCTTAACTACGAAGGAGCAGAAGCGCTTCAGAATAATGCAGAGACAATACGCATCTCCGGTGGCAAACTGCTTGAAGGTCACCGACTTATAATGTATCCCGAAGGCACTCACCAGAACAAACGCTGGCTTGGCGAATTCTCGTTCGGATATACACGCCTTGCCTTCGAGACCGCAGAAGCCGATGGTTTTCAGCACGATATAAAAATCTTACCAACGGCAAACCACTATTCGTCTTATTTCGGCATACAAGAAGATGTGCTTATCCGATTTGGCACACCTATATCTCTCAAGGACTATTACGAGCTATACAAAGAGAAACCGCGCACCACACAACGCATTGTAAATAAACTTGTTCGTGAGCAGATACTATCGCTTATGCTCAACATTTCAGACCTTGAACATTACGATGCCATTGATTGGTTGAGAGAATCAGAGTTTGGAACAAGATACTCTATTGAACACAAGAAAAACCCGAAATATCTGCCTGAAAAGCAAGAAGCAGACAAACTGCTTGTTGCTGATTTAGAACAACTTATGCAGAACGACAAAAGCACTTGGGACGATATTTGCACACAAATCGGCGAAATAAGCCATCAGGAAAAACAGTTAGGCATAACTAACGAACAAGTGCTTCACCCTTGGGGAGCCAGCAAGATATGTTTGTCGCTTCTTTGTCAGGTGCTTTTATTCCCGCTTTGGCTTGTTTCGCTATATCCAAACGGTATTCACTATTGGTTGCCAAAAGCCTTTTTGAAAACCGACAAGATGTTTACTAATTCACTACTGTTCATCATCCCCATTGTTATAGGCATACCATTATTCAGCCTGCTGACACTTCTTGTTATGGGTTTGGTTTGGGGACTGTGGTGGCAAGCATTAGTCTGGATACTACTGTTCTATCCTCTCGCATTCTTTGGTTACTTGGAAGGCAGATGGATGAAAAAAACTTGGAGAAACATAAAAGTCTTGTTTAACAAAGGCAAGGTCAATCAATTAAGACAAAAAACAGAACAAGTATTTAATAAAATAAAATCAATTATATGAAAAGAGTTGTAATAACAGGAATGGGCATCTACTCCTGCCTTGGCTATTCGCTTGACGAAGTACGCCAATCGCTTTGGGATGGCAAATCAGGTATAGTGTTTGACCCTGAGCGCAAAGAAATGGGCTTTCGTTCGGCACTTACTGCCAAATTAGATGTTCCTGAACTGAAAAAAGAACTGAGTCGTGCTCAACGCGCATATATGCCCGAGCAAGCCAAATACGCTTATTGTGCTACCGTTGAAGCACTTAGAAATGCAAAAATCGATCAAGACTATTTAGACCGCCACGATGTCGGACTGCTTTATGGCAACGACAGTAGTGCTGACCCAACTGTGCGAGCCGTTGATCGCATACGCGAGAAGAAAGACACTACCTTATGCGGTTCGGGGGCTATTTTCCAATCGATGAACTCAACCGTTACGATGAACCTCGGCACTATATTCCGTCTTCGCGGTATCAACCTCACCGTCAGCGGAGCTTGTGCCAGTGGTGCTCACGCAATAGGTCTTGGCGCATTGCTTATTCAAACAGGCTTGCAAGATATGATAGTATGCGGTGGCGCACAAGAGGTTAATCCTTTCAGTATCGGTTCATTTGACGGTATATCTGCCTTTTCAATCCGTGAAGATGAGCCTACAAAAGCATCGCGTCCTTTCGATAGAGACCGCGACGGACTCGTGCCGGGCGGTGGTGCCGCAACTGTGATAATAGAAGAGTATGAACACGCAGTCAAACGCGGCGCTCCCATACTCGCAGAAGTGCTTGGCTATGGTTTTTCGGCCAATGGCGACCATATCTCATCGCCCAATGTAGAAGGACCGAGCAAATCGCTCCGTATGGCTATCGAGCGTGCCGGCATTGACATTCGCGAAATTGGCTATATCAACGCACACGCCACTTCTACACATGTGGGTGATACCAACGAAGCAAAGGCTATTTACAATGTCTTCGGCGACCAAAAAGTGGAAGTAACGAGTACTAAATCGCAAACCGGACACGAGATGTGGATGGCAGGAGCAAGCGAGGTTATATACTCAATGCTCATGATGAAGAACGACTTCATTGCAGCCAATCTTAATTTCGAGAACCCCGACGAAGACAGTGCCAAACTGCTTATACCTAACAAACGAATAAGCAAGCATTTTGATACCTTCCTAAGCAATAGTTTCGGCTTTGGCGGAACAAACGCTACACTTATTGTAAGAAACTTATAATCCTCATTCTGACGAAGGTAATCCTCATTCTGACAAAGGTCAGAATCTGATAAAGAAACAATCATAAATCAAATAAATATGGAAAAAATCGAACTCATTAAAAAAGTCAACGAAGTGTTGGCAGAAGAATTTGAAAAAGAAGTTGAAGAACTCTCTCCGGAGAAAAACATCAAACAAACTCTTGAGTTAGACAGCCTTAGTCTTGTTGATATGGTAGCCTTGATAGAGAACGAGTTTGGTGTGAAAATACCAAGTGCTGATTTAGTTAAGGTACAGACCTTTGAACAACTCTACGACTATCTGGCAGAGCGAGTAAAATGATTTACGAACAAGACATCTACAAACTTATACCACAACGACCGCCTATCGTCATGATAGACGGTTTTGATGGTATAAGTCCGACAGAAGCACATACAACACTTACTGTCAAACCGGACAACATCTTCTGTCAAGACGGCAAACTGCAAGAACCCGGCATAATAGAACACATCGCCCAATCGGCAGCGGCTCTGTCAGGCTATGCCGACTTCCTTCAGAACGAACCACCGAAAATAGGCTATATCGGCGAGATTAAAAAATGCAGTATCAACGACTTGCCTAATGTCGGACGGCAACTATCAACCCATCTGCAAATTGTGGCAGAAGCCATGGGAATAAAACTCTTGCAGGCCGAAGTGACTGTTGCAGGTAAGCAAGTGGCAGATTGTGCAATGAAAATCTTCCTGCGTCAAGAGTAGGCTCACTGCAGTCTCCTACCAATTCATATTCTCAAGAAAAAGGTCGGCTTCGGCGAAGGCTGACCAATCTTCTGTTTTATCATCACCTTGCGTATATACAACAACGGCGCTGTTCTTAGCCTGTTTATCTGAGCAGAACTGCCATAGTGCCGCTATTCCACCCATAAGTGCAACACTTGCCGCTATGCCATACCACCAACGGCGGAAACGCAGTGGTTGTTTTCTGTCTTCCACTTCATTGGCTATCTGTTGCAACGATTTCTTTGACTGTGCGAAAAAATCGTCCGGAACAGTGTATGGTGTTGCTTTTCCTACGGAATTAAAATCAAAAGTATTTGTTTGGTTTTTCATTGCCTGAGAAGTATATAGTTGCTAATTTTTTGTTTTGCTATGTGGTAGTTTGTTTTAGCCGCCCCAATAGTTGAGCACTAATACCAAAGAAAATAGTTTTTTCATTTCTTCGTTTTATTGTTTAATCACCTTGCATGCACCTTTGACCCCACCTATACGGACAAGATAAACGCCGTTAGGCAAATTGCGCAAGTTGTAATTACCTTTCGTCTTTGCTATCATCTTACCCGTAGTGTCGAAGATAGCCATCAGCGAATTAGTCTCATTGATAAGCATCGTACCTTGCTGATATACGGGTATGTTGTTCATATTAACGGTGCTAACTTTCGTAGGTACATCCGAGCTTGTCTCATTAAGATACAACGATTTGAGTTCCGGATAACCTTTCTTTGCCATTATCTCATCCCAAGCGGCGGGCAGTTCCACTTTAGCCGTTGAATAACCGCCACCGGGCATCACCTGTACCTTGTTGCGGGCGGTATCGCCTGTGATGATAAACACCGTCTCACCCTTTTTCATTGTAGCAATAGTCTGTTGCGTCGCTTCGGTGCGGTCGTACCAAGGTCCTACTTTCGTCTCTTCCCCACCCTCTTCTTTTTCTATATAGCGAACATACTGGTCAAGCGAATAGCGATCATCTTTCTGTCCGCCGGTGTTGGCATACAGGTTAGCAAAAGCACGCTCTTTCACCGGACGGCGCGAACGAACAATAAGACTATCTTCCAACTCGTCGAGTGTCTCATACTCTTTGGCAAGGTTGCGGGCAAGAGGCTCGGTCATAAGTATAGTACGACTCGTAAACTGCTGACTACTACCGAGTGCGAGTTGTCCGCGTTCAGAGCAGTCCCACGCTATGAGTTCCATCATCTTCTGCGGGTCCTGAGTAGATATTGCCATGTTGTTGCCCCACATAAGAGCAGAAGTAACCGTAACGGCACTTTCGTTTATTCCCATACCTTCCTGCACATGCCTCGGCTGCCAACCTAAACGCTGACAAGCAGCATCGTCTTCAAGTAAGCACCAAGCCATCGGATAGCCAAATGTACCCATACGATTGGACTTGACATAATAGCCCATCATGTTCATAATAGCAAGGTTAAGGAACCGGCCTATACACATATTGGCTTTCTCGTTGATTTGTCCCTGTCCCATATCAAGATCTAATTGTCGTGCCACAGGTCCGTTGATGATGCAATAAGGTACCCAGCCATGCGTTGAGAGGAGTGTGCGACGAAAATCGCCACCCGTCATAGCCTTTGTCAAAGCAATAAGCAGAGGCATATATTCAGGTTTGCAACCTGCCATAATAGCATTTACAGCCACATGCCACGCCGTAACATTACGCGAAGCACCGGGCATGATGGCTATCGTCTCGTGCCATTTATAATCCGTATATTTGAGATATTCGTTTGCCTCATCGTAGGTTGGCGGTACAAAAGGCAGTCCGTCAGACCATTGCATACTGACAAAGAAAGAGTCAATCTGATGAATATCACCCCAAAAGACATCGTCGCGTATGTCTCCATGATCGGCACTCTTAGCCGCATCTATCTCTTCTTGCGTGATAGGTGTAGTCAGTCCGGCAATAAGTTGTGGCCATACCACATTGCGCGTGTTTTCAATCAGTTGCTCATTGGTATGAGTGGCAAAAGCCCCGGGATATTCGGCAGTACGAAGCACAGCAATACCATTGTTGTACGCCGTGTATTTGGCCTGATCGGTAAAGCCCGGACCTGCTATCACTACAGCCGGAATACCTAACGACTCGGCAGCGATAGCCGAACCGGTCTCCTTGGGTGTACATATACCGCAACCGCCATTACCGGCAATAACGGCATCAACACCATGTTCTATGAGTTTCTGCTTGAACTCTTTCGCCTGCTGACGATCAATTCCCATCCCCGGATACGGACCTGCATAACCCATCTCATCGGTCAAAAGAACAGTTACATTCTTGTAGTTTTCCTCAAGAAGTCGTTTTATCTCAGGGTGAGTTACATGTGCCATAAAACTCACACCCACAACGGCTATAGTCTTTCCGTCAAGCGTTTCCAAACGGGGAGCCTGCTCTATGTGCTGAACCACACTCCTGCCTACAGGACTGACAACAGCGAAGTTACGAAACTCGTCTTCAGGGGCATGGCAAGTCGTATCACAAATAACCCTGCCAAAAATTGGCAAACATGCCAACATACAAATAAATGGTAGGAAAAGTCTTTTCATATATGAGATTATTTAAGTTTACACATATAAGATGCAACAAACAGCAAAAAGTTAAATCATTTTCTGCAAAAATAATTTATTTTTAACATTTCTGCAAATTTACATAACCATAATATAACCATTTTGCTGTTTAATGATAAAAACAAAAGCAATCGTCCTTTTTTGTAGAACGATTGCTTTTTTTAGAAGTTATTGTAACTGCCTTTGATTACAAATGTTTATTGAATCTCAATTTGTTTTGCTGTCTTGCCTTCCACTTTTTTGAGTTTTGGCAATTCGATAGTCAATATACCATCTTCAACCTTGGCATTGACAGCCTCTTCGTCAACATCGTCAGGCAATGTGTAACGCTGTTCGTAGTTGGTATAAGAGAACTCACGACGCAAGTAATGTGCGTGCTTGTCTTCCTCCTTATGCTCGTACTTGTTTTCAATAGCGACGCACAGATTGTGCTCTTCGTCGATATTAACCCGGCAGTACTCTTTCTTTACACCAGGGGCGGCCAACTCAACAACATAGGCATTGGCTGTCTCTTTTACGTTAACCGATGGAGCAGTGGTGTTGGCGCTGTTCATAATGTCAGAGTTCAAAAACTCATCAAATACTGTCGGAAACCATCCGTTTCTGCGATACATCATAGGTTTCATAATTTTACCTCCTATTATTAAGTTGTTAAACATATTATAATCTTTTACTTTCATTTTCCATTTTTCAATTTCACTTTTCATATATCCAACTTGCGTGCCAATGCCTCTCCTGTGCCAAAATGTCCACATTCCCGTGCCAAAATGTCCATTTTTGTGTCAAAATGTTATATTTCGGAAAATTTTCTACGCTCAAAAAAACATTTTCAAATTAATTTGCATAATCCGATTATTTTTCGTACCTTTGTGCGTCTAATACTTTCTAATTTATTCCCATTGTTTTATCAATTCTTATTGTGTACTCCTCATCCGGGCATGAGTAGTTCGTATATCACTAAATCATGAGCATCAAAACCACCGAATTATTATGTACATCGCATAGCTGGGATGGAGCATTATTGCCTGACTATCCGTCAAGAGCCGGACACGTCCCGTCAGAAAAAGTTCAAATACGTGCAAGCCGCATGGAATTTCCTGTCGGAGACAAAACAGGTTGGCATCATCACACGGTAATCAACTTCGGCATTGTTGAGCAGGGCGAACTGACTATCGTGTGCTTGGACGGTACAGAACGGGTGTTCCGCGAAGGCGAGATATTAGTCGAAGTGGTCGGCACTATACACCGAGGCGAGAACCGTGGACACAAACCGGTCATCCTCAATATGTTCTATCTTGCCACGCCGGATATTGAGGTCACTATCCAGCACCCTGAAATACATTGATTAACCGCCACTGTTTCTGTCCGCATACGGATATAGTAGCTGTATCGGAACAATAAGCATTAATATATTAATACAATGAAAAGAAATCAGTCTTTTTTCTTACTTGCAACTTTACTCCTGCCTCAATTCACCGGATTTCGGCAGAGCCGATGTCGGCATTCAATGCCGACGTAATGGACGAAGAAAGGCTCGGCTATCAGGCGAGGCAAGAGACGAAATAAGGCAATCCGTTGTGGGTTGCCTTGTTTTTATCCGCTCATGAATGAGCGGAGCGAAGACGCTATAACAGGATGACTGAAAACGCTACTATGACGGCTGCAAAAATGCAGCCGAAATGCACGAAGAATGCGGCTCTGTGAGCCGTGACCGAATACTATACTTAGCCGCAAGGGCACGATTATTTCCGTGTTACGCATTCCCCAACTGCTCCACAACGTTTCGATTGAGTATATACTATCGCCTTCGGGACGAGTTTATATAGTGAGAGCCGCACTCTCGCACGGCTCTTGCTTATTGCTACGATATGACTACTTGATTTCTGCGGCAGTTATCCCTTGCCGTACGTTTCGCAAGGCATGTATTTCGTTTCCTCCTGAGGCACAGCGCATGGGAATCCCAAAGCCACGGTGAACATAGAATAGTAATCTAACAAGAGTTGCTCGGCAATATAGACTTGCATCTTGGCATCTAAGTACGCGAACGTTTCCGCATCGCCGCTACGTACCTGCTCCAACTGCTTATCCAGTACTTCCAAGCGCTCATACAATGCACGTAATTGTCCGTCATACTCAGCCACAGCAGTGAGCCATTTCTGCGCATTCTGCTTGTTCCAAGTAGCAATAACGGCATTCTCCTGTTTGCGTCCTTGTGTCCACCACGACGGGAAAGGAATATCCTTGCCTTGGTTGGATTCTACGCATGGTTCCCATGAATTCAAGCGCTCCTGCAAACCTGTCTCAATCTGAATAACCTGTTTGCACTCTGACGATGATTTCCAGCCATCGGCAATCTGCGTGTATAGGTCTTCCAGTTTATTTGTCGGCAAACCTGCTACGTGGAAGTTCTCCAGTGATGAGACATAGTTCACGTGCTTCATCATATCCATCATATTCTCTTTCAATACGCGTGCTTCTTCCGCTAAATCCGATATTTGTCCACCAAGTTTGCCGTACTCATTCTCTTTGGTATCTACATCCATGAACTCGCTTGAATTCGGTGCATTACCCGCCAGTTTCTTGTACAAATCCGGATGTTTCTGCGCAAGGAATGCTTCGGCTTTACGGTCGTCGCTTTGCGCTAACGTAAGGAATTGCTTGACATCCGCCTCGGGGATGTTCCATTTCTTGGAGTACGCCCCTGCTATGACATTTATTGATTGTTCGGGAGTTATCTTCTCCAAATCATAGCCGGAAGCCACAAGTGCCTGCATGATTTCCTGCTGCGAAGGCATCAGTCCCTTGGCAGAAGCCTCATTGATGAAGTTCTGCTGACGAG
>JAFVAX010000083.1 GCA_017480285.1 Paludibacteraceae bacterium
AAATAAGTTGTTTCATAAATTATTGGTCTTTAATAGTTATGTGTAATCTGTTATGGACTTCTGCACCCTTGTTTACCGGGGCTTTGCGATAATGCAAGATAAAAGTTTCTTCTGTTTTTGGAGTTACAATACCAGTTCCTGGTGTCTGATTTTTATTTAATTCTTCGGCTATATCTATTGCTTGTTGTGTATTACCATACCAAGAATAGCCTTCTTTCGGTGTCCATGTGATTGTAATACCATACCCTGGTGGGCTTGATATTTTCCAACCGTCTCTACTCCAAACTGCAATATTTTCTTGTTTCAAAGCATCACAAATTTTAACATTACAATCCACATCGGTTTCTTGTGTTTGCTGTACAACTGCCGCTGTAACCGTTTCTACTGCTCTTTCATTAAGTTGGGTTTTGAGTTGAGCTATGGTTTGCTCTTGTCGTTCTTTACTTGCTTGTAGTTTTTTTAGCTCCTCTACTTTTGAATTGTTATCGTTCTCTAATTGAATTACTTGGGCTTGGAGTTTCTTTACTGCATCATCGGTAGGTATAGGTGTACCATTCTTCAGTAACAATAAACAAATACAAACTACAATCAAGATGAAGTTAACAAGTGGTAGGAATCGAAAGAATTTCTTCAAACTTACGCCTCTATAAATAGGATCATCAGCAGGCACTTGTTTCTGCGTTTTAGTGTTTGGTAGCAGTGCGCGAATCTTATCAACAAGTTCGTTAAACTCATTTTGTTTGGTAGATAATTGTTGCTTGATTGCATCATTATCTTTCTGTAATCGTTTGATTTCGCTGTCTAACTGTTGCAACTGGTTTTTCACACTACTTGCATTATTGTTTGCTGCTTGTTGGGCATTGGTCAGATTTGTTTTGAGTGTTATAATTTGTTCCTCTTGTTCGGCAAGTTTGTCTGACAATTTTTTAATTTGGGTATCTTTACCAATAATAACACTTGCAGCACATTTCTGTGGGAAATCAACACCTGTACCGACAATAATTCTGCCGTTAGCTTTCAAGTCCTCAATAAATGCTATAGAATCACAGTCTAACACATTGTATCTAATATCTTGTGCAGAATGTTCTTTTTTGAAAGAGACATCTATTGGATCTTGAAGGTTTGAACCGGCAAACTCTGACTTAATCTTCTCCACTACAATATTAAAGCTGTCTTGGTTGGTGAAGTCCTGCACAAGATACTTGCCTGATTTGGATATGTAAATACCCTCTATAGTTTCTGTATAGACCTTATCCAAGAGTTTATATACCTCACTCGTCAAGTATAGATAGGCTTGTGGAATAATTAGAGAGAGTGCGAAGTAACTTTGTCGTCCTGCTTTATCTTCATCTGACTTATCCGTTATGTTGGTATAGCGCGAATAGGTATAGACGGTGTACCAATGGCTATCCCACCACATAGTATCCACAATAAGAGCCTTTTCTATGCGAATACCGCCCATGGTATCAAAAAATATCTTAAATATTCTATCAACCAATGTTGGGTTAAGTCCTTTTGTGGCTATTTTGCTACCAGAATATGGTTTGCCTTGAATTATTATCTCTTCCATATTACCATTTTCTTGTTATTTCCTGCCATAGAATTTGCGGATATATCTCATTGGCAATGTTATATGTTTGAATATTTTTCCCATGATCATCCACTTCATCTGCAAACATACCCGTACAGAATGTTTTGAAAACGAAGTTATCCATAGTCGCAAAACCACCGAATTTCTTTACTTTCATTGTTGCAAAGAGTTGTGGATAATATAGTTCTGCATCGTGGCGTGCTGCTTTCTCATCTCTGCACTCGTGTATTGTTCCGAATGGAGTTAAGTCTATCTTATTGTACAATAGAATAATCCTATCTCGCCTACCATGAATATTTGGATAGAAATGCTTGAGGAAACGATCCGTGTAAGAATCCCTATGATAGGAGTTGTTACGGAATGACACTTTGGAGTCCAAATCTAACAGCATCACATACGATTTGGGATTGGCACTGGTCATTATGGTTGCAAGATATGGCAATACTCGGTTGTTATTCTTCCTGGCAGTAGTAGGGTCTGTGTCATAGAAATCTTCACCTGGTGCTTCAAGGAGTTTTGCTATTTCCGTGCCTTCTTTATACACATTTATTAGTAAGTATTTTACTGTACCATCTAAAGCAACATTAGTATTTAACTTATCGTTAAACTCAGCACAATCATTACGATACTGTTCTGTATTTAAGAATGTTTCATCTGTTCTGATTGTATAACCTTGAGTACGAAGATATTTAGCCAAGCGTACAAGAATCATTGATTTACCACTTGCAGGAGGTCCCACAAATACAACAATAGGCACACCTTGATTAACAATTTGATTGACTTGTATGCGCGAGGCAATATTTTCCTGTTGTTCAGGAGTAGAAGTCGTAGTTTCTACACTTTGCGTATTTACATTTTGTGTAGGTTCGGTTTGTGGCATGTTGCCACTATTTACAACTGTTGGCATAAATATTTATATTTAAGATATTATTATTTAATAAGTTTCGCTAAAGCAAAGAGAAGGAAAGCCATAATGTCAAATATCAAAGAGATAATAATCCATTGTATCATAGGCATACCTTCGGGAAGTCTGTGGTGGAACATATCGCCCCATACCGTCATTGTCTCAAACATACGAGCGGAT
The DNA here is from genome assembly GCA_017480285.1 of Paludibacteraceae bacterium. GTDB lineage: Bacteria > Bacteroidota > Bacteroidia > Bacteroidales > Paludibacteraceae > Colicola. Next base: position 2,676 of record JAFVAX010000083.1, read on the forward strand.
GGATAGACATTGATTTTCTCTACATCACCGTTGCTATTGTATTCAATGCAAGTTTCTGCAAACGAAGCTTTATCCGGAATTTTCGTCATCTTGTCAATGACATTTATTTGCTGATATTGCTGACATTTGAAATAGGCATTGGCACTGCCATCTTGTGCAACACGAGGATAGTGGTTGTTCTCAATATCTGCTATAGGCTGTAAAAGTTTTAGCAAGTCTTTATTTTGATTCTTTTTTCTATCGTAAAACTTGCTAATTACATCTAATTTTTTGTTTAGTTGCTGGATTATTTTACCTGCATACTTAGAATACAATGCTTGTATTTTAGAACGTTGTGTAGTACCTTTATCACCTGCATCATTTATTTCATCATAAATGACATATGTGTTTTTATCATCATATAAGGCATTACTACTTGTCAAAATATCCTCTGTTGAGTTAAGAATTGTAATACATGCATCTCCAAATCCATAATTACCTTTTAGTGTACTTTCTATTTCTTTCTCAAAAGCTTCCAAATTTGTTGTTACTTGTGCTTGTACGAGTTTCACATCCTGTTCTTTTTGATCATCAATAGCACGATTTGAATTATCAGTATTTTCAACAATATAATTTTTTGCACTACTTAATTCTTGACCTAATATGCTAAAGCCGTGCTTTTCAATAAAGAAAAAGTGAACATTGGTAGTGAAACTAATGCCCCAAAAGATTAAGAAACCAATAATACTAAATGCAAATTTAGCTTTTGAAGCACCATAAGTTTTGTTGAACTCCTCAATGACATTAGTCAAACACCAACCAGCCATAATAGCCACGATGAAAACCAACAAATAGACAATGATAAAACTTACAATACCATCTGTGTGAAGTAAGTTTAGTGAAAGCGATGTTGCCGTGAAATATGCACTAAATCCGGCGAACAAAGCATAAGCCAAATACAAGGCTACTTTTTTGATAAGTTTTGTTTTATCCATAATCGGGATATTTAATTGTTTATGCCTACCTCCTTACATATCTCAACGGCGATTCGGCTTTTTCCGTTTTTTTTATATTATTAATACATCTATACACAAAAAGAGCGCAGACTTTTGTAGTTTGCTTATATTCGGTTCCTTAGGATTTAACTCGACGACCTTAACAATCCAAATATATCTACGGAAAAAGCCCGCGCCTTCACGCGAGCATTCTGGCTCTTTCCTTGGATTGTTATAGTTCTAAAAAAGTGTCGAGTTTTTTTAGGAACCAAGTATTAAAGCAAAATGCTATCAAAAATATGTATGTCTTGCACTGCCTTTACAGTGCGATAAGGAGTTCAATGTTTGCTCTGCAAACTCGCGAGCCGCATTTACTCCTTCGAATGTCCACCGGACATTCTCGGTGCGGCATTACCGCTTCTGGTGGGTCATAGGCGAAAAAATGTGTTAATTTGGCATTGTTGCCGTTGGGTTTATGTTGGCTTGTTGTTTGTCTTTGAATGGTTTGAGATCGAAATACATAAGGCGAGTGTCGTCTTTCACATCTTTATTAGTGAAGAAATCGAAATCATTCTTCACATAAAAGTCTATTGCGCTTGAGTAAGCATCAACTGTCAAGAAACGGCAACCGGTGCGATTGCCATTGGTAAACGCATGTTTTATAAAATTGAGTACATCGTGTCCGATACCTTGTCCTGCATATTCTTCAGATACAACTAAACGTCCTATTTTAACAGAAGGATAGGTTTTACAGCGTTTGTTATTGTTAATACGCCTATTAAGACGATTCCAAAAAGAACGTTCTTCAGGGTCTAATGCCACTTTGTCATTGAGAAGACTGAAATATGCTACTGTCTTTTGCGCCTGCGGGTCAATAAAAAGATATGTAACAGCTAATAATTCTGATAGATAATGCTTTGCGTCATCAAACAAAAAGCTATTCAAGTCGTCATCCTTACAATGGAAAGGTAACAACTCAAAGTCGTCTGTGAGAGGTATGAATTCAAACTTTTCGAGCGACATCAGAAAGTAAATTTAGCAATAGACATTACTCGGTTGTATGCATCACGCGCATTATCCACAGCCTCCTGTGTTACAGGCTTGGGGTGAGACATACGATACTCAAAAGCCTGCGCTTCTGCTCCCCGAAGTGTCGGTGTTTCTTTGATTGGGCGTGCCATGGTTTTGTCCTCCGATGTATTTACGTATAGTTGTGCTAATTAAATTACGCTGCAAATGTACGACTTTTTTGGCGAATTACCAAATGTTTTTTGCTTTTTGTGAGAATTTTAGGCTTTTCCTATTCGTTTTGCGTTTTGAGGTCTTGATAGATTATGGCGCGGATGAAGGTGTTGAGGGTTTTGTATTGTTTGCGTTTGTGAGTATGTGGGTCTATGGGGGCTTGTGGGTCAGGGCGTTTGACTTGCTTCTTGAAGCGGGATTTGTAGATTCGTAGTTGTTCGGCTTTAGCTGCTGTCGTGGGGTCTTGGAGGATGGCTTGTCTGGCAGCTTCGGAATTGTCGCTTGCTTGGGCGGTTTTCAGTTCATTGTCAAGGTGGATGAGTTCGGTGGTAAGGCGGTTGGCTTCGCGGAAGATATTGATATTACGAAGTTCTTCGCCTTGCGGCGGGTTCTTCTTGTAATCGCGTGGGTGACGTACGGCGTAGGCTTCTTGCCGACCTTCAAAGATGACTTTGCCGTTATCGTCCTTGTATTTCTTCTGACGATGGATAATGCCCTTCTTGACAAGTGTGCCGTGTACTTCGGCAAATGGAACTTCGAGATTTACTATTGCCATGTTAGTAAGAGTTTTGAGAGGTTGTGTTGTGCGGTTTTATTCTGCCAGATTATTGTGAGATATGCCATAAATCCCATTCTTTGGGTATTGTGTGCCTATTGTATTCCATGCTGACTAACGCGGTAACTTCACGCTAATATCCCGCTAATCACCCGCTCTAAGTTGCGTATAATATGCTGCAAAGGTAGTAAAAATAATTGAAATACGCAAATGTTTTAGAAAAAATCGGCGATTTGAGGAAATTTTATACTTATAGGTCAAATATGCAAATAAATTGCATAACATAGTAATTTTTTGTTTCTAAATGGATTTTTATTGATATAAGTGCGAGAGTGGGGTAGATTATGACAGTTTTTGTGAAAATGTCCGATTTTTCATATATGATGTGTAAGAAAAGCAGTACTTTTGTAACGAATTTCTAAAAAAACATGCGATATGAAAAGATTATTACTTTGTATTTCTATTCTAATAGTAAGTATTGGCACTTTTGCTGAGACGATAACGGGTAAGGTTACGAACCTGCAGGGTGAGGCGATGCCGTTTGTTACTGTGTCGGTGCTTGGTCGGGATTCGGTGCTTGTGACCGGTGCGATAACCGATGAGAATGGGAGATATAGTGTGGAAATCAAAAGCAGTCAGTCGAAAGTCGAAAATCAAAAGTCGAAAGACACGAAAACAAAGGCTCAAGACGCGAGTCAACAAATGCGAGACCAAAGCGGTTATATCCTTCAGGCATCGTTTGTGGGATACAAGACGGCTTTCGGCGGACCGGATTTTGTGTTGCAGGAAGAGACCGAGCAGTTGGCGGAAGTGGAGGTGAAAGCCAAACGGCCTCTGATAGAGCGACAGATGGACAAGTTGGTGATGAACGTGAGTCAGTCGCCACTCGCAGCCGGAAGTAATGGCAATGATATTCTCCGTCGTGCCCCTGGCGTGCGCATTGACAAGGATGGCAATATAACCGTCAACGGCAAATCAGTTGAGATTTATATCGATGGCAAACCTTCATACCTAAGCGGCCAGCAACTCAAAGCCATGCTCGACGGCACCGACGGGAATACGATTGAGAAGATAGAGATAATATCCAATCAGTCAGCCAAATATGACGCTTCGGGGCAAGGCGGTATTATCAACATAAAGACCAAACGCAACATGATGCGGGGCTTGAACGGCATGCTCTCGGCAGCTTACGGCGGTATGTATTTCGGCGACGTAAAGCGTTGGTTGCAGATGGATATGGTGTCGCTCAATCTGAATTATCGTGGCGAGAAGACCTATACTTTCGGGCAGTTGACGCAGGTGTTTGCGCAGAACGATATAGACTTCGAGACCGGCCGCACCGTGCCTGCAACAGGCTCTGCACCGGCAACATCAAACTACTCACATTCGGGCTACGACATTGGTTTTCAGTACTACATGATGAAAGTTGGTAATGACTGGTATATCGACTCGACCAACACCTTCGGTTTCATCGTGCAGGTGCCGTATATGGTTGCCTCGCAGTATGTCATCGACGGGCGTAATATCGGCTATACGGTTCAGGGCACCGATACTACGTTCAGCACGACTTCTACATCGTCGCGCACCAAGGCACCGCAGCATACGGCGAACCTGAATTTCACGCATACCTTCAGTGAGGCGTTGGAGCGCGAACTGACTGTCAATGTGGACTATAACCGCTATTCTACTCGCTCGCGTAATATGCAGAACACTCAATACACAGGTGATGTGTCGAACGTGCTCGCGCTTGATATCAACACTCGTCAGGCCGCGAATATCTACTCTGCGAAGTTGGATTTTCAGACGAAGTTTTGGCAGACAGGTATGATAGAAACGGGCGTTAAATATGCGCTTTCTTCGACCGACAATAATATGACCACTGATTCCATCCGCAATGGTCTGCTCCTTAGTCAGACACCTCAGGACTTCACCTATCGCGAGCATGTGGCAGCAGCGTATATCTCTGTGGGCAAGCAGTTTGGCGAGCACTGGTCGGTTAAACTCGGTCTGCGTGGCGAATACACCTACTCGTATGGCGACTGGAGCAGTGCCGACAGTATCACACGGAAGTCGTATTTCGACCCGTTCCCGACGGCATATTTGGGTTATACGAGTTCGCCGTTAGGACGTTTGCAACAGCCGATAGCCGTCAGTGCGTCATATACGCGCCGCATCAAACGTCCTAACTACTGGATGCTCAATCCGTTTCGCACTTATCTTGATGCCTATTCGTCGCAGGTTGGCAATACTGAACTCTCGCCGGAGTTCAACAACGATGTGGAGCTGCATTTCTCGTGGACGCAATATATGAATCTGACTTTCAATTTTGCGCACACGCAGGATATGTTTTCGCAGAAGACAATCATCCTGCCTGACGGCACGGGGCAGATGCTGTGGACTAATTTCGGCACGTGCACGACCCACGGCGGCAACCTGTCGCTTACCGAACTGCCGATAGTGCCGAAGTTATCTAACAGCGACTGCGGTCTAACTTCTAACAGCGGCAGCGGTGGGGCTGCGAAGCGGTCTATTGTCGGTGCTTGGCTTGCGCTGACGGTGAATACCGGATGGTATCATTTCTTGAATCGCTCGTACGACAAGCATGCGGACGGCGCGCCGGTGTATCTGCTTGGCAGTCACTATGGTTATGTGGGCGGGACGTTGTCGGCTTATCTGCCTAAAGACTGGATTGTGACGATGGACGGCAACTGGTCGTCGCCGATGACAACAGGCTATAACCACTCGGGCAGTTCGTATTACCTGAACTTCGGCATCCGCAAGATGTATATGCAGAAAGGCTTGATATTCAACCTCAATGTGCAGGACTTGGCACGCTCGATGGTTTATAGTGGTGTGGATATGAATCAAAATACGGGCTACAGCAGTTGGTACAAGAACACCATCCGCCAACAGCGCGTGATGTTTTCCGTGACATGGATGTTCGGTCAGCAGCAACGCACCAAGCACCGCAACGTAGGAGATATGGACGAGTCGTCGCGCCTTGGCAGCAGCGGCGGAATTGGTGGGAAATAGGATTATGATAATTTTGCGGTAATATCTTCGCATTGGAGCAGGCTTTCGAGAAAGCCTGCTCAATCTTGTCGTACTTGCCGAGCGAGAAATAGACAATCGCCAGGGTGTAATACACGCGCTCCCCCGTCCAAATGGATTGCCTTGCCGTCATCGAGAGTTATGAGCGTCTCCGTGAGTTGCGCACGAGTTCGTATTTATAGTCGCAGGCTCGCTAATTCTGCAGAATCACGGTTGCTATACAGCAACGCCTCCGCCGTCTCTATCAGTTCGCAGTCTCGATGCACATTGCAACTCGCAAAGAGCAACATCGCTATCGCTACTAATGCCAATATATGAGTTTTCATTTTCGGTAGAATTGCAAAATTTTTAATGAAGCCAATCTAGGTAATTGTCGGGAGTGACTAATGCTGTTTCTTTGATGTCATAGGCTTTCAGGATTTTGAATTCTGCAAACTTTTTGGAACATAATCCGAAAAATTATATTATTTTTTGGAATACAATCCATAAATTTACAGTATATTATGGAATTGTAGTGTATGTTAATCCTCTTGCTCTTCCCTTTTCCCGGCTTCGACCATTTCAGGGCAGTATCATTGCCCGCTCCATTTATTATACGGACAAGGTAGGGTTAATCGTTCTGCTCTTCAAAAGGCAATGCCGGCAGAGTGAACTTGTCAAAATCCGATTCAAACAGACGGTCCTGGATGACGCGGTATTTCTCAAATGCTCCATGTTGAGTGGTGTGTCGGAATTTCCGACATGCCATCCTCGGCAGTATGTGCAAATTTTGCACAAACTGAATAATAACCAAATCACTCATTTTGAACTACCGAAAATTCCTCGGTAGTTGCTTTTGTTATCAGTTACCGAGAAAAACTCGGATACTGCCATTGAGTTTCGTATTTGTAATTGTTTAGACATATATTTGATAATCTGTTATCCGTTGTGTTCGCCGTTCGCGAATTGCGAACACTTAGTTAATTGCATATTTGTAGTTGTTTTTATATACCCCTCCATATATAAGTCAAAAAAGACCTAAAATCTATCACCTTGCGTTCGGAAAATATGTACTTTTTTATTTCTGCCGATCTATTCCTCTATGCTATTTATGTGTACAGGAGATTATTTGATTATCTCCCAATGGCCGTTTTTGTTAGCTCCGATGCGGCGGAGTGCACCCTGCTGCTGCAATCGACGTAAGATCTTACGAACTCCGCTATCGGACATACCTAATGTTTGCATCATTTCCGGAATTGTAACAGATGGATTATTTTGTATCAAATTAAGCACTTTTGCACCCGATTTATCCGTTACTTTATCCGTTACTTTATCCGTCACTTTTTGCTGCTCATTAATTGTTTGCAAAATGCAATTAAGCATAAAGACGATAAAGTCTGTGCTGTCTCCCTTTGCGTCTGATTGTGCGATAGCTTGGTAATATTCCTGTTGATATTTTTTGACGATTGTTTCCACAGGAAGCCAAGCAAAGATACCTTTCCATCGGCTAAGCAGTAGTGTCTGCCAGTAGCGTCCCATGCGACCATTACCGTCCATAAACGGATGTATAAACTCAAACTCATAATGAAATACACAACTGCTTACAAGCGGGTGAGTTTTTGTCTGTTTGATCCAAGCAAAGAGATCTGCCATCAATGTAGGCACGCGGTCTGCAGATGGTGCAATATGAATACACTTGTCACCATCAAAAATACCGACACTGCCTTTACGGTAATGCCCGGCATTATCTACCAGATCAACCATCATCAGACTATGCGCACGGAGCAAATCGGATTCAGAATACGCGTCTAATTGCTGCATCAGCTGGTATGCTTGCAGCGCATTCTTAACCTCTTGTATCTCATCGGGAGCACCTAATATATGCTTGCCGTCAATTACGTCCGTCACCTGTTGAAGAGACAGACTATTGTGCTCAATTGCCAAAGAGGAATGGATGGTTTTGATTTGGTTCTCTTTTCGGAGCATAGGTGATGGCATACGCTCTCCAAGGCGTGCATTCAATGTGCCTATCTGCTCTGAGATCTCAGAGACCAGATGCAAAATCTCATCTGTTACTGTAAACGGCGGTGTGTACATAGGTGTTTGTTTATAAAACTATTATTTCTGCCAGTCTATTCCCCGGAGGCAGGCGGGGAGTTTGGTTCCATGTGCTTTGTGATGTGCTACGCAAGCACAACAGAGACCGTGCCGCGGACAGTCTTTCGGACAAGGGCAATCTATGTCGTTATTCGGACAGGGCATGGTTAATCGTTTTGTTCGTAGTAATAGGAATAGTCTATTCCTTTCATGAACAACTCGCGGTCGCCCGTTTGGTCGGTCAGTGCGTTACGGAGCAGTTCGCGGATGGTACTTGCGTCTACTGCGCTACGAATCATAGCGTCCAGAGATTCATTCTTGGGAATACGGCTCCAATCGACACAACGCTGCAAGCGTTTCTTGAAAATCAGGTCCAACCATATACGCGTGCTGCGTCCGTTACCCTCGCGGAAAGGATGCGCAATATTCATTTCTACGTACTTATCTACGATTTCGTCAAATGTATTCTCCGGCATACGTTCAATCTGCTCCAGTATCTGCGGTAAGTATTGCGCCATAGCAAACTGGAAACCGCCTTTCGCAATATTCACTTGGCGAATCTTTCCCGCAAATTCATAGAGACCGCCAAACAGGTAAGCGTGTATCTTTTGCAAGGCTTTGACAGTTCCGACCTCTGCATCGGAGATCATGTTACTCTCCCAGAACGTGTACGCTTTCTTGCGGCTCTGACCATCAATCGTATTATCGGAATAAGTAAACCAATCAAGGAATGCGGTGGTGTTCTTTGCCGGAAGCGTTTTGACTACTTCAATGATATCTTCTTGCGCAAAACAATCGGTGGCATACCGTTTGCCGTCTGCAGATAGCAATTTCAGTTGTATACATTTTGAATACAACTCACCGTGTTGGGTTTTCTGACGGTTTTTGACCGTTCCCCAATAGACACGAGGACGCGGGCTTTCAGTGATAGCAGCCACGATGTCCACGATGGAGACGAACCATTTGTTTTGTTCCTCACTCCATATAGCCCGCACTTCGCGGTCTTTGTAGAACCGTATGGATTGTTTGGTACTCATATGTTAGATAATCTGTTATCCGTTGTGTTTTGTGTTAATAGATTCGTGTTTTATATTCCCCCTCCATATATAAGTCAAAAAATAGCCCGAATCTATCACCTAAAAAGCAACTTTTTTTTCATTTTTTTTTGGCAAAATTATGCGGACAGGGCATGGTTAATCTATTATTGGTTCTGCTTTGAGGCGGAAGGCGTTTTCGTCCACTTGCATTTGATAGAATTTGGTGTCCGGATTGAGTTTCTTCCGCACATAGTTGATGATTTTCTCTTTTTCATTCGGGTCAATCTTTACTCCAAAATAGATGCAATCGTAACAATCACCCTTCAAAGGTAAATAATGATGTATTTCTTTCCAATCCCATATTTTATGTTTGTCTTTCTTTGCTTCTTCTGCTTGACTTGGTGTAAATGCAGCATACATAGCTGATGGCTTTGGCATAACCAATCTAACTTCTTGTTCATATTCCCATTCCTTTGCTTTTGTACACCATTGATAACCCCATTGGGCTTCTTTGGAATAATATGCGTTTGGTCGTTCTATTATATCTTGGTATTGCACATCAAAAACTAAATGTTTTAGATACATAGTTCCGAACATAGGAGGAACACATGCCATTACTTTATCCAAATCCAGGCCTATACAAATACCTCTATGATTATAGCAATAATGAC
>JAFVAX010000084.1 GCA_017480285.1 Paludibacteraceae bacterium
TGATTAGCCACCAGTCCTATGCATGGCTTTGTTTGTGTCAATTGTGGCGAGACAATATATAAGCCTCGCTTTAAAGGAATCAGATAACCTTGCCTCATCCACAACGCGATTTTTGCGTTGGGATTACTATACTCGCGCAGCAGGGACTTCAGCACATCCGTGGAAACAGGGATATTTCCCAAGGGGCGTAATATGTCTAATTCCGAAATCACGGTGCAAAGGTACAACTTTTTTTTGAATCCCGCAAGAGAAATTAGTATTTTGCGTACAGTAAATACATTTTTTATGCATTTTTTATTCCCGAAACCATATTATAGGTACAGACAAACTCATTTTGAATGCACATTTTTTGCCGATTATTAAGATTTTGCAGAATACGGCAGGTTTACCTGCCACGTACGACTCACATTCGAGACACATACCCGACGATAGAATCTCTAAAATCGCCTCTTTTCGTCCCTCAAAAGTTTCCGATTATTAAGATTTGGGCTATTTATTTCCTTTAGCCCTATTATGTGTCTGGCAGAGCATTTGGCAGTTATGATAAAATCCCATATTCGTATAACTGAGGCAATAATTTTGCACGCAGGGCACGATGCAGTTCTTTTAATTCAATAATTTTGTCAGCTGCGAGGTCGGCATTTTTGAGTGCCATACGTATTTGATACCACCCTGCATCCCATGTTTCTATCTTGAATTTATTTGTGCGTAATTGATTGAGATTTTCAAAGTAGAACCGATATATTTCCTTTCCTTTCTTAAGTATTGCTTGCGCTTCATGCGAAAGAGTGTGTTCTGATAACCATTTACAAACAAATGTATCTTCTGCGGAAAGAAGCGTTTGACGTATGTTCGAATCTGTGATTTGCCATTTCTTGAGTTCGCTGACAGCAAAAGGAAAGAAATGGTTGTGTATTTGGTATGTATTCCCTTCATATACTACATCTTTCATAGCAGCCGTTTGGTTACTGTCTGCGAACAAAGACCACACCGCGCAATCTGTTATGAATTCTTCGGAAAGTTCTTTTGTCGGAGCAAGGAATTGGTCTCCATGCACAAGCCATGTATCTTGTGGAATCTTACGCGCAGCATGAGCGACAACAACCTGATAGAAATTTTCTGGTACTACAGATAAAGCACCGGCACTTACATATGGGCCAGATAAAAAAGCCGTATTGCTCTGATTTTGAAAATCATTACCTTTACACATAAACGAAGATAGAAATCCTTCTGATATTCTATCGCGTCTATCTTTATTAGTAGCCTTGACTTCTATTGCAGATCCAAAAGGAGGATATTTTTGGGTTGCTGCGGGTCTATATATCCATTTGCTCAAAAATTGTTCCCTGTGTTCTGACTTAAATTGTTTTTCTCCTATCTTTTGAGTGTTCTTTGATAAAACATCGACATTTACTATTTGTTCCTCCAATTTCTTTTGATGAGCTAAATTCCAGACAAGCATTACTACTGGAAAATTAACATTCCGAGATGTACCATCGAAATTGAGAGAAGAAAAAGTAAAACCTTGTTCATAAGTAAATTGGAATACGTTGTCTCTAAATTTCTGGTCATTTGTGGATATTATGTATTTTGGAGTAGAGAAAAGTGCTAAGTGTGCCTGTTTTCCTGCGAACTCATACTTTATTCTGAATAGGAATTGAGAGAATAGTTCTCGACTAACTTCTCCTAAATTATTTTTGTGCATCAATCTACGAACATTAGTATTTGACACTCCAACTTTATTTCCTCCTGTTCGGTTCGAAGATTGCGAGGTCGCAAATGGCGGATTAATCAGAATAATCCATTTTATATTGGGATTATTGAGATCTTCTACCAGTTTCTGCGGTAATTTCTGGTAAGAGGCAAAGACTTCTTTAGAAGCCAACTTGTCTTTCTCCATCTTTACTTTTGCCGCAATGTAATCTATATCATCGTCCAGATAGTTATACTGAAAGACATTTGCATCGGGAAACAAACGCGTCAGGTGCTCTACATCTGTTTCTTCCAACGTGGAAAGGTAGCAATATTTCCATGCAGCGGCAGGTAAATTGTATTCAAGGTTTCCAGTTCCAGCAGCCATGTCCCATAAACGATATTCGCCAGTAGTCCACCATTCTTGTCCTATAGTGTCAGCAATGTAGTCAAGTGCTTTAGTCGCAAAGGGAATTGGTGTAAAGAACTCGCCATGAAAACGTCTTAACGTATCATCCGTCAAACGATCAACTTTAGCCAGAATACCACGTATCGTATCAATATTCTTAACCTTGTCGAATAGCGACCAGAACCAGTTGTAGTCTCGCGCAAGAATCTTTTTAGGAATATATTTATTATCTACATTAAATAGAGCCTTGCCATCTACCGGAGAAAATAGTGTGTTACCTTCTTGAATATCACTTACAAAATAACGGCTTGGCTTGTAGCCATTCCTTACAGCGTCTCCGAAAATACGCTCCCAGTATGCATATACACGCTCAAAATTCTTTTCAGTAATTTGCTTTTTTACGTGTAATCCATTAAAAGAGAGTTGCAACTCTAAACATTTTGTGAGAGACTCATTAAAAAGTTTTAATTCTTGGTCATTCTCAAACTCATACGTGTGCAAAGATTGCAAATCTGGAGTGGATGCAAGGTCTTTGACCAACTGCTCGTCAGGTGTACTGGGGATAGCGTCCAATCGTATTTATTTTGCTTATCCTCAATAAAGAACAACCATAGTTCTGTTTGTGTAAGCACTGCCTCATTTACATCCGCAAGGCAAATAGTTGGCGGCACAGGACGTAATCCCTGCATCAATTCTTGCATTTGATCTTGCGAAAAGAGTGTGCTTTCTTCTTTTGCTTTCAATTCATCAATATCTCCATACCTCAAGCGTCGCACATAATAAAGTGCCTGCGCCAGAACGCGCGCTTTCTCATGGTTGCGCGAAAGATTCTTGTCGTACTTAAATTCAAAAAGAACTTGTGGAGTATATAAATCTATATACTCTGACGCATCAAATGGTATATCGAAAAATTTAGAATAAGCTGCACGAACATCATCTTCCACTTTGCAGCGGGAGAGTAATAGCCTAAATTGATTGAGATTCGCGTTTTTTGCCATGGATTGATAATACATTGCGCATAACTATCAATCCGCACGCAATAAGAAAATGTGAGTTTCTTATCGCGTACCAAGGCAGCCCGTCAAGGAAACCTTTCAACCTCTTAAGAAACTCACATAAAGTATGAGCATCTATTACTAGAGGTCGAAGGCATCCTATATACGGAAACCTTTACTAATTATTTGCTGTTTATTTCCTTAAAGATTGACGGGCTTTTCGGTAAACGCGAAATAATAGTAATGCTTATTATTTTAATAATATGTTATTGCGCAACGCTTTGCGCTTGTCTTATGTCTTTATTTTTCAATGTCGGTGTGCTCGGAAGCACTGTCGTGCATGCGACGATATTTCTTCTTTATTTTGCCATCAGTTGGCGTAGTATGCTGAGGGCATGTTACGCCTTGCCATCTGTTGGCGTTGTATGCTGCGACCCTCCGGCTCTCATTATTTAATGTCTCTCGATAAAAGGACGGTTTTTAGTTCTCTTGTTGCAAGCGATATATTTCCTTTTGCCGTTCGATCTCCCGACGCAATTCCTCCGGGGTTGGCAGGAACAATTTGTATTTTGTCGCAAAGAGCTGTTCATTGCCTTTCAAAACCGAATACCGGGCAATATCTTCATCCGTTTCACTACAAAGCAAAATACCAATTGTAGGGTTGTCGGTTTCTGTACGCTTCAATTCGTCGAACATTCGCACATACATATCCATCTGCCCGACATCCTGGTGGGTCACCTTCCCGATTTTGAGATCTATAAGCACATAGCACTTGAGGATGACATTATAAAACACAAGGTCAATATAATAATCTTGCGAAGCTGTGCGTACCAGTTGTTGTCTGCCCATGAAGGCGAAGCCCTTGCCGAGTTCCATTAAGAACTCCTGCAAATGGGAGATTATGGCATTTTCAAGGTCTGTCTCTGAATACTTTTGGTCACGTTTGAAGCCCAGGAATTCTGCCATAACTGGATTCTTAATCAGTTCCGCCTGTTTTATATGCGTTACCACTGCCGCCTCTGTCTCTGACAGTTGTGGAGCAGAAAGATGCCGCTCAAAATATTGCGTGCTGATATTCCTGTCCAATGTGCGCACGCTCCACATTTGCGCAGAAGCCTCGCCCAGATACCAACGGATAGCCGTGTCGTCTCCGACACGCAATGTACGATAGATATGTGTCCAAGTCAAATTTGGAAACCGCGATTTCCAAATGTCAAAATCTGGGAAAAGAGCATAGAATTGCCGAAAGGAACGAAGGTAACGCGGAGAGTAACTTTCACCGTACTCATCTGCCAATTTTTCAGCGAGAAAATCAATTATCTGTGCGCCATATTCAGCACGTTTTGAGCCTTGCTGTTCTTCTTCTACAATACGTTCTCCGATATGCCAGTAGGTCTCTATCATCGATGCGTTAACAGACATATAGGCCTGTTGTTTGCCTTGCTCGATAATAGCACGGATATCATCCACAAAAGTCGAACTGACAGCCGTAGCAGAAATGCGAATATGTGGTTTGATATTACTCATACTTGCGATCCTTTGCAACTTTCGGCTGCAAAGTTACTGCTTTTTTGGCGGAAATGCAAATTAAATTCGCTTTTTGTGCTGAAAGAGGGAATTTTAAGGTTGATATGCCCTCTTTTGGAGAGGCGTGATTTCGATAATGGGGCGGTTTGTGCTCTGTCGGTTGTGGTTGGTTGTGGAGTGAATCGCGAAATAGGAACCGTATATAGACTTTTATTTATATCTTTCGCAGAATGCTTAGTCAGTCACGGCTTTGCTACGGTGCGGGGTTGGTACGAGTAGCACTATCATACGGCTATCCTACGGTTATCTATCGGTTATCCTACGGAATTGGTTGCTGAACTGTTGCTGAACGATGGCAAAATTGTTGTTGATTTTTGTTAGCAAGGAGACTGTGTTTTTGAGGTATGGACGGGAGAATTAGGAACAGGGGAGATTGAAAGGAAATGGGGCTTGAAAAATGCGGTGATAACACAGTTGGGGTGATGATAAGAAATAGGGTGATAATAAAGAAAAACACCAGCCTGCCCAGATGAGGAGCAGGCTGGAAATGGTTATTGTTTATTGAGATTTTCAATGAAGCGATACGCTTTCACAAAATTCTCATTCCACAAATTAAACAACTGATTTTTGTAATGCTCCTGTACTGCTGCCTTATCGGTATCTTTATGCAAGAATTGTCCTTTGTAACGATCCTGCACATTGATTTCCATAGGGATAGTTAGAGCAACCTCCTTTTTCTCGGTATCATATAGGTATAATACGTATGAGCCGTTTAGTGTTACAAGACAGGTGTTCTTTTTTGCTGAACAAATCATCGGTACATAAACGGGGAACAATGTAAATACAGTAAATCCGGCAACCAGCCATCCGCCCAGCGCCAAGCCTTCGTTATAGTCGATGTTGTCATTACAACTAAACTGTTGTTTGATTACATCCACAAAAGCAACATACCTCTTGTCTGACTTATAAGCAGATAGTTCTTGGAGCGAATAAATTCCCATATAATAATCCTGCTTATTGACAGCAAGATGTACCCGTTCCAAGGTCTGACCGTAATTCTTGGCAAAAAGATTGTTCTTGTTCAGATTTTTGAAACCGATAAACTCCATCGTCTCGTTACCAAAATTGTCAATCTGTTGCAACTTGGTTCCTGAAACTGTTAACGCTGTTGTCTTGCAGGAAGAGAAAAGAATAGAGCACAGCAGTACAACTATTGCCGTTATGTAAAATTTTGACTTCTTCATAATTAGAACCATTTAAATGCGTTAGTGAACGGCTGGTAATCTACACCCTTTTTGTTAAACATGTAATAATGTGCAAAATTTGCATTATACAAAGTTAAACCATAGTACGGATAATCAACATTGTTAGCAATCATAGTTGCAATGCCTAATAATCCTCCGCCACTACCGCCATTAACCTTTACAATCTTCTTTTTATTGGCTTTCTCAAATGTTTTGTTGCAACCAAAAGTAGAGGAGCAAATAGATGAGGGGAAGTACACACCACCTGTTCCTCCTAACTGATAATCATCCTGAATTTTTTTGTTCAAGCTATCCCGTTTAACATCAAATTTGGTTAAGCCCGATAACTTTTTATCTTTTTCCTTACCAACTCCTTTGGCTATCACTCCGGCATATAGTTCCAACTCATCCGTTCCGGGGATAAACCAACCTTCACCCAATGATGCAGCCCAAGCTGCTTCAGGGAAATAAGCCTCCATGGACAGTCCGTTTGCCTCGCAATAGTCAGCAATATTTTTACAGTTATCCTGTCCGTTTGTACCATTGAGATTTTGTTTCATCATCTCTTTCATCACTTTGATGATTTTTGCATTTTTCTCTCCTTGTGACATAAGAGGTAAAGGCATTGTAGCAACAAGTTCTTCAACAGTCATATTAGCTGTTTTCGCTGCGGATTTCAATACTAATGTGCCTTCGCGCATTGCTGTAGGAGACATCAATAGTCCATGCTCGCCGGATTCGTCCACATAAACGACCAAGGCACTCCATGTTCCTTGAGGAATTACTTGTCCAACTTCATAACGCTGGGCTTGAACAAACATAGCGCAACATATAAGCGCCAATAAACAAATCTTTTTCATTATTGCAATAATTATAATGTTTCTCTACTCACTTAACGGCTTTTCGAATACTCCGTTAGCACCGTTCGAATGGGGAGTTTGGCACATAAAAAGAGCGTGGCGCTAAGTCGCTTTCAATCTGGGTTCTTAGGATTCTGGACTACCTGTATATACCAAATCTACATGAACAAAGCCCACGCTTCAACGTGAGCATTTCGGCTTGTTCCTTGGTATATACGAATTCTTAAAGTGTCCAGTTTCAAGAACCCAAGTATTTGAGCAAAAACGCTATATTTTATGTATGTTGCCTTTTAGTTGTTATGTTTCATAGGCAGTTAAAATTTCGAATTATTTGGTGTTTTCTTGTCTCGGTCATCTCTCGCTCATCGCTCGGTTGGAACGGAGAGGGATAAACAAGGGATAACTATAGTTTCTTTTCTTAATTTAACGTCTTGATGAAGGGACGATATTTATTCTGTTACAAATTCTATATCTGTTGTTAGTTGGCGAATACCACCGAGTTTCAATTCGGGTGTGTTGATACGGATGTCGCAGTCAATCACAAACACATTTCCATTGACGGACCTGATTACGTTCTCGTCGTGCAAGTCGCTCAGATAAATCACCGGCGTGGTATAAGTCCAGTTACGCGGATTGCGGAGTTCAAAACCCATTCGTTCCGCGAACTGCCGGATTTCCTCGTCCGACATTTGTTCGCCTTGGATATGCGGTTGCTCAACGATGACTTGAAAGTCTCCTTCACTCGTGCGACCGAAGCCCAACACATTAAGGCGTGTCTCCGGAAAATAGGCATTGTGCAAACTGATTCGGTCGAGTGCCAAGACTGGCAGGATATAATAATCCAAACCGATTGATTTGACGAGTGTGTTTCCTTTATAGTACACATGCGCCTCGCCGCCTTCGGCTATCTGTTCGCCCAATAAAGAAGGCAGGCTTTTGTCCACATCGTCTATCCAGCAGCCGACAACCTTTGCCCACTGCTCTATACGGTTTGCCTGCGTCTCTGCGCATTCGCGCTCTCTTTGGAAACTGCCTTCCGGCGCAGAGAGGCTACTTGGGTCAATACCTGCTCCCGCGAGTAAGGATGCAATGACATGATTGCTACCTCCCGCTGCGCAGCCA
>JAFVAX010000085.1 GCA_017480285.1 Paludibacteraceae bacterium
AAATCCCAATTGAATTCACGAACAAAGATAAAATCAGTCAGAGCAAAATTCATGTAAGTTGGGATATTCATAACAGAGAAAGCACCTTGCATCTAAATGGATGTTCGTTCTTCTCGTTCCAAAGAGCACGTTCCTTTATTTTTATACGCTCCATAGCTTCTAAATAATAATCGGTTGGGCTTGTGCATATATTATAGTATTCATCATCACTTATAATATGCGCATCTCTGGCAACCAATAAAGCCCTATAATTCCAATGAGGGACAGACTCTAACGGTAAGCATACCATAGCTTCTTTGCAAAACAGTTCAACCGTTTCTTCAACGCCAAGGTTCATAAGTGGATTTGAAATGTTGAATGTGCCATCAGACAAGCCAATTCCCGTCCGCAAGAATTTTATATACCTTCGAAAGGCAGCAAGGATTGGCTCTAAATACCCCGGCTCTTTCGGCATATTTACAACATATTCCATAACGTGCTTTGTCAAATCAAAGCCATGCTCGATAGCAAACCGCAGATCTGAGATTTTGATGTAAGTCTCAAGGCGGTCCTCGAAATCAGTTTCCCACACATTTAGTTCAAAATAGAACTTGTCGGGACGGAAAAAGTATGTTTCGACTTCCGGAAGATGCGGTTTAACAGCTGCGATAAGTGGTTCCATAATGTAGCGATTATTTACAATTATATCAAGCCCGCTTCTTTTAATTGAGCAGTTTCTTCCTCCGTAAAGGGTCTCTCTCCTACTAAGCTGCCGTTACTATCAAATTGGCGCATATTCGTACCAACCATAGACACAAAGTTATCCTCCCACACGGAAATTACTTTGCCCACTTCTTCTTTTGCCTTTTCAGCTGTTTTTTCTCCCGCTTCATTATAGAACAAGTATTTGTCTCCATAAAGAAGTACAAAGAAATGCTCGCAAACATAAGTAGGAACGGCAATCTTTTTCTCAACAAAGCCCTCAACTACATCAACGTGCAAGTGGGGCTTTTGAGAGGTTACTTGTACGTCTGCATGAACCATGTAAATCCTTTTTCTTTTTCCTTCCAATGAAGGCATGTGCATTCCAAATTCTGAGAATACAACTTTTACTTTCTTAATAGCCATAATTTTAATATTTTATTTGGTTAAACAATGGTAACATATATTTGTAAGAGAATAAACCTTTTTGATATGCCTTCTGCATAAGAAAGGCATATATAATCCAAAAATGGCATCCATGCGAACGATCTAACCTCTCATCGTCAGTAAATAGACCGGGTTCTGAATGATGTAGATGGTGAGCATACTCATGTATGGCTACTTCTTTACAAGTTTCATCGTCTAGTTGCTTATCGTGAATATTGATATTATGCGTTGACGGATAATAAGAACCTAACCTAGTTTTGCATCTCTTATGAGTTACTTTAACCGTAAACGGCACACGGCAAGGATAAATTTTCAATAAGAAGTGATGGAAATATTCCGCTGTTAAGTTTGTCATAATAAATCATATTTTATACATAATAAAAACGTAGCGTGACTCCGTTTTCGAATCACGCTGCAAAATTACTACATTATGCTTTCACAAGATGAAAGCAACATATAAAAACATATTATTGATACCACTCATCATCTGTTAGAATATCTATTAGTGCATCATTGACTGCATCGTCAACCGCTGACTCAATTGCAGAATTAAGTCGATCCTCATAGTGTGCACTTGTGATATTGTTGATGTACACTTGCAAATCTTTGTCATCAACGGCTACCTGAAATTCATCGTTATTGTTAACTGTGCGAATTTTGAAAGTAACACGAATATCACTGTTCTTTTCGGTCGTGAGCCAAACAGAGAAATCACCGTCTTTAGGTTGTTTTACGAATTCGCCAAAATTAACTTTGCCGTCAAAACTATGGTATTGTTCCCAAAGATAATAACATATATTATCCTTTTGCGAATACTCCTTGAGTGCCAAATAATACCTTGCCACATTTGATTCACCTTTCGAATAATGCAGCTCTGCCATAGCATCAGCAGACTTGATAACAGCATTGACTGCCGCATCCACTTCGTCGTTGTCCAACTCCATAAATGCTACGGCAGTGTAAGCCATGGCTTGTGCCATTTGGAACTTGTAGGCATCTTCAATCTCTACTTTCCATAATTCGGGATTTTGCTCCACATTACATGATTGCACAGTTGCAATCAATAAGAGCGACAGAAGGCTCTTTAATACATTTTTTGTTTTCATATCTATAATTGTCAGTGTAAGTAACATATTGCAGTCTGATTATGACGATAACATGTTAGTCTGTTATTCCAATTCTGCACCTGACTTAAAGTCGCCAAATACGACACCATAAAGCAGTTACTTATAGTTAATATATAAAGTTACAGCGTGACTCTTTCCGAATCACGCTGCAAAATTACTACATTATGCTTTCACAAGATGAAAGAAGAGAAAATTATTTTAGTTTTTGTAACCAGAAAGCTTTAAATCTGGATATTTCTTTAGTAATGCTCGCATTGGACTTATTACCCGTTCGAAAATAGTCCATGGAATTTTGCCTCTATAAGTCGGATGATAAGATTTAATAACTACGACACCCTTTTTGCGATAGTACCATAGGCAACATTCAACGGATTCTGCCTGTGGATAGCGATACAAAATTTTATCTTCTTCACTTATTTCTTCGCTCCCTAAATATTCTTCTGTAACAAATTTGAATTGAGGTTCAGCACAAGTACATATAATTATATTTGGTTGTAAAATATCTAACTCCTCTTTCAGCAAATAGCCATCTGTTCTTAAATATTTCTTTATGTCTCCTATTGAGACAGAGGGATTCGCTGCACTTTTCTTCGTCTCCACAAAAGCGAAAGGTAAAGTATTCCATGTTTCGATAATTCGTTCATTATATTTCCTCTTGAAATCATCGAAATCAGCATATTTTAATTCTTTAATACCAGCCAATCCGAATAGTATTCTTGCAATGTTCGGCAGAAATCCAGTTTTACTAACCTTACCTCCAAATAAAGTGCGAGTATGTTCACCATCATTCGTATCTAAAAGTAACCATTGACGAATGTCATCGTTCCAATGATCAGGAGTGTCTTTTAGTAAAAATGCAATTCGTAAGGAAGAAAACTTCCATAATTCATCAATAAAGATATCTGCCACAGAGCCGACAACTGAATCACTTTCTTTCTCGATAGCCCATTTTTTGTTATATTTATATACAAGGCCATCACTAACAAAAAAAGCACTATCGTATTTTCTCTCGTCTTTCCACTTCTCAAAAAGTGCGTTTAATTGTTGATTAATCGTCTTTCCCATAATACTTAATTATTTAAGGGTTAAACATATCCAATTGTCTGTTTGCGTTCCACGCCTCGATGCGTTCTTGGCGGGCATTTTCGTGTCTGGCAGTCCAACGAGCATAAAACTGGTTGTAATACCAATATCCCTTGCGCAGTTTATCGTCGATCTTATCCATCGCTCGCCTTACTTCCAGCAACTCATTGCTCAACGCACGCAGTTCTTTCTCTGTCGGGTCGCTCGTTTGGTAGCTCTCCATGCACCGTAAAATGTTTGCGACTTTATTTTCTATCGTTGTTTCCATTAGTCCTGATATTTAGAAAGCTGATACGCTAAATCTTTGCGGAACTCGTCGCGCAGCCACTGCGGTTTGAGCACCTCTAACACTGAGCCATGCTTGCGCAGTTCCTGTTTGAACTCAAACGAAGGCACAATATTGTATCTAAAAATAGAGTATTGTTCCTGGCGTTCAATCTCTGTCTGCGAAGAGTGCAAAGGTAGTGTACGCAAGAAATTGGCTTGGTAGGCCTCTATCTTGATTTCAACCTCTTGCGGCTCATCTTCCATGCCGCTTACTCCGTACACGTTGCGGAAATAGAACTCCGCATCAAAGTCCTGCGGCAACTCATATTTCTGTTTGGTGGGTTCGATGGCATGAATGCGATCCAATGAATAGATTAGCATCTTGTCCAAGTCAGGCGAATATGCCAGCAGATACCAACGCTGTTTGAACATCTTCAGGCAGTATGGCTCAACAATAAAGATAGATGGATGTGGTTTGCCAAAACCTTGATACGTCATTTCGATAGCTGTTTTGTCGCGCAATGCCTCGATTATCGGGGCAAGGAACTGCTCTCCGGCAGGAACTGGTTCAAAGAGAATCTGGCTGCTCAACTCTTTGCTGTCTTTGAGCAAACTATTAACAGACATGAGGTTCAGCAGGCGTGTGCGCATGTCCGCACTACGTAAATCGGCGGCCTCTTCGATGTAATATTCATTATTGGAGTTGCATTTGATATGAACATCGAAAAGCAACTCAATGGTGTTCTTCCAACGGTGAAAATTACTCTCGGGGATGTAATCCTGTTTATAGTCGTTCACGGACGAGTGCGCCCATTTCTCGTCTATGGTAGCGCGTGAAATGGGACCGCGTGCGATAGTGTTCAGTAACCAAATATAGCACTCTAACAGATAAGCAGTGGATGATTTCTTCATAATTCTTGCGTGTTATTTAGCGTTCCGGCTGCAAAATTACTGCATTGCACTCCCATAAAGTGAATGTGTGCAAAATTACTATATTTTTTTGACATATTCAAGATTTTTATGCGATTTGGGCGATTTTTGTCTCTCGGTTGTGAGTTGCCTCTTTATTTATTCCTCACTTAGCAACCACTCTGCCAAATCAATGATTTGGATACCTTGATAGCCATATTTCATAAGACTGGAGTTGCAGGACGAACTGAGCAAAGAGAACCGGAAGTTGTGGGGCGTGAGCGGCTTGGAAGCAAGTCGTTTGACACGCTTCTCAATAGTTATCGGCTACTGCGCTTGGTAGTCAGCGAAAAACTCACTATGTATAATCTGTAAGGACTCCATCTCTATCGTCTTTGCAACTTTTAGTCACAAAAGTACTAAAAATAAATGATATATGCAAGTAAATATTTTATTTTATTTTAAGTTTTCAGTCAAAAAACAGCACAAAATTGAGTATTTGTTATGTATTTGGCATGTACATTTCTTTAGGCTTTTCCTTCCCAGCCGCCGCGGGTGTTGATGCCTAAATTGTCAGCCAAACGCTCTAACTCAGCCACTTCTTCTGCTTTCAGACATGTATTTCCAACTTGCGCCGCTTCTGTTACATGATATGGTTTGGTGGCACCGATGATAGGCTGAACACCTTTAGTAACAGCCCATGCAAGAGCCGTTTGTGAACAAGTATGTCCGTAGTTTTTCCCTATGTTGGTAAGTGCATCTGTGAGTGCTTGCAACTGTGTCAGAACAGGGTTATATTTGCGTCCGCGGTCGCTGTCAGCGGGTAGTGGATTAGTTGTGTTGTACTTGCCCGACAGTGCACCTTGCTCCAAGACCATATAGCCCCAGAAATCGATGCCGTTCTGCTTGCAGTAGTCGAGTATGCCATCGCGTTCGGAGTTGCGATAGAGCAGTGAGAAATGGTTCTGCACGGCAGAGATGCTGTAACCTGCTTCTGCGAGTATCTCATTAGCACGCTTTATTTGTTCCAGACTATGGTTGCTTACTCCGACACGGCGCACTTTGCCCGACTTAAGTAGTGGTATAAGTCCGGGAGTCCAACGCTCTACATCTGCCGAGTTGTGAATCCAATAGATATCAATATAGTCTATTCCCATCCGTTCCATTGAGGCTTCTGCCATTTTTTCTACAGAGTCGCCATACATCTCAGATAGTTGTGGTGTGAATTTGGTTGAGATAATAAAATCTTCACGGTTCTTGCCGGCAATGAATGAACCCAAGATACGTTCAGACTCGCCAATAGCGTATGCTGTGGCAGTATCCCAAGTGCGCAAACCTGCTTTTGTTGCAGTATCAAAAACAGGTTGAAGTGTTTGTTCGTCGGTGTGTGAACCGAATACGCTGTCGCCGCCGAACATGCCGGCGCCCCACGACCATGTGCCTAAAATGATGTTTGCCATAATTGTATGTTTTTTAATGTTGTTGCTGTTTGTTTTGAGTTGTTAATGCAAAGATACTACTTTTTTATGATATTCAATTATCTGATTTTAGGAAAGGTGTGCATATTTTTGAGAAAAGAGACAAAAACGCAACTAACTTGAAGAAATAAGCAAATATTTGCATATCTGTAAAAAAAGTTGTACCTTTGCAACTGATCTTATGTATCACACTATTGGGAAAGCTTGCACAAATGGTTGAATGAACAAAATGACTAACGAGATAGTTTTATATAAACCCAATGAGCAATTTCAGTTGGAAGTATATGGGACGCAAGATGTCTGCAATAACTATTATGGGAACACATCCCGATGACATTTTGAAACAGATAAGATAGACATAAACCATCGCAAAGCGTTTATTACAAAGAAATGAGTAAAGATATAACTGAATATAACGGCAATTTATCTGCAAATCTATATCATGAGGTGCAGAAAATTTTGCAATTAGCTCGTCAGACTGCTTACAAAGCAGTTAATTTTGCAATGGTCTCTGCCTATTGGCAGATAGGTAAAGTCATCACAGAAGACGAACTCCAACACAAAAGGGCAGAATATGGAAAGTCAGTACTTCGTAACCTCGCTTCTCGTCTTACCGAAGAATTTGGTAAAGGATTTGACGAAAGCAATTTGAGGTATATGTGCTTGTTCTATAAAGCATTCCCAATTTATGACACACTGCGTCACGAATTGAGTTGGTCGCATTATCGCAAACTTATCAGCGTTGAAGATGAGAAAGCAAGACAATGGTATATGAACGAAGCGGCATCGCAAGTATGGAGTACCCGACAACTTGACCGACAAATTTCTACGCTCTATTACGAACGTTTAGCTCTCAGCACAAACAAGCAGTCCGTTGTTGAGGAGGCAGAACAAAAACTCGCAAATTATACAGCAGAGGACTTTATACACACTCCGGTGGTTTTGGAATTTCTGAACCTGAAAGACTATCCATCTTTGCATGAATCCACTTTGGAACAAGCATTGATTGATAATCTTCAAGATTTTCTATTGGAATTGGGTAAAGGTTTTTGTTTTGTGGCACGACAAAAGCGAATGCGTTATGATGACGAAGACTTCTATCTTGATTTGGTTTTCTACCATAGTATTCTCAAATGTCATGTCCTTATTGATTTGAAATTAGGGAAACTCACCCATCAAGATGTCGGACAGATGGATAGTTATATTCGGATGTATGATGCGCTGTATAAGAATGACGATGATAATCCGACGATAGGGCTCATTCTCTGTTCGCAAAAGAATGAAGCGATTGCTCGTTATTCTGTTTTGAATGATGCAAAACAAATTTTCGCCTCGCGCTATACATTGTACTTGCCATCAGAAGAAGAACTAAAACGAGAAATAGAAAAAGAACAAAAACGTATATTGGAAAAAAGATAAAATAACCCAGCGCAAAGCGTTGCGCAATAACATATTATTATAACAAAGCATTACTATTATTTCGCGTTTACCGAAAACCCGCCAAGTTTTAAGGAGATAAACAGCAAATAATCAGTAAAGGTTTCCGTATATAGGATGCCTTGTCAACTACAATAGTAGGTGCTCATACTTTGTGTGAGTTTCTTAGTAGTTGAAAGGTCTCCTTGGCGGGTTACCTTGGTACGCGATAAGAAACTCGCACTTTTTCTTATTGCATCTGCTAAATAATCTACTAATTTCGCGAATTAAAACGAATGAAGTACCTCTACGAATTTATCGAATTAAGCAAATTTATGTAGTCAAGTCGTATAAATTTGAGTTTTTCGTAGATAAATCAATTTGTA
>JAFVAX010000012.1 GCA_017480285.1 Paludibacteraceae bacterium
ATAACGGCGGTTATTGAGACCCTCATTTTCAGTGTCCGCTTCGTCCGCTGTATGCGATAATGCAGGTGTGTGTTGGCTTAAGTCAATACCTGTCAGACGGCCATTGCTGTCGAAGGTAAGTTGCATAAACTGCTGTGTTTGTGCCTCATCTAAATAGAGTGTCCATACATAACCTGTTGCGGAGAAGTTCTGCACCCAACTAATATCCGTTGTGTTGATACCTGTAATGATAGGTGGCTCAATAGGCAGAATAGTGCCAAAACGACTCCAGCCATTCGCCTTCTGATACAACCCTATACTTTTGCGAGGTACATGTAAAGTTGATAAGGGCAGGTATTGGCTGCTACCATTATGACATATTGGAGGTGTTGTAGCACGGCATACTACATCAACCGGATTTTTATAAGGGAAATACTGGAAATCTACTTCCTCCAGTCCAGAACCTAATACTAAAAGCCTTATTTGCAGTCCCATCAAAGAGTAACCGTCCATTATGCGCAGACTGTCCTGAAACACAAGTTCCCTTAATGTGTGAGTTAATGTATCAATTGTCATCATTGCGAGTATGTCAAGTTTCTCCAAACTTAATGGTGCTTCCAAGACATGCAGATAATTTATTGAATGAAATGACAACGAACCTATACTTTTCAACCCTTCCGGCAGACTATAAATAGAATCCAACTTTGATGGTGGGTATTGCACTAATTTCTGCTTGTCTTTCGTATAAATAATGCCATCATCCGACATGTATTTACTGTTATCAGAATGTACTATAAAATTCTCAATACTGCCATGATAGTTTAGCGGTACGCCAATCGTATCTATTGCAGATGGAATGTATAACTGTTTAATGGTTTTTGTATCAGCAAAGGAATAAGATCTTATTCCTATCACTCTATAACATTTGCTGTCTGTACATACACTATCCGGAATATGAATAACATCGCAGGTAATATCAGCATAATTATCCTCTATCCAAGAAGTGTATGTTACCTCAACAGCGCTATCTGTCAGGATATTATACGCCAATTCGCATCCGTCTATTGTTACTGCCTTAAAGTCGTAAGCACATAATGCCCACGACTTCAATAGCATAATGAATAGTATGAATAATTTTTCACTCATAACCATTAATGTTTTACAACCAAAATCTTACCAAAAACCCTATTCCCAACCGACACAACAATAGGATATGAACCATTTTGTAATTCTGATATCGTAATTATAGATTCTATATCATTTACTTCCTTGGATTTAATATACTTTCCATTTGCATCATATATACTTATTTTTGCATTTCTATCATTCGTACTAAATACATCTTTTAATATTATTTTACATTCTGTTTGCGCCGGATTAGGAAAAATCTTAATATCACCATTCAAATTATTAGATTTTTTAATAACTCTGCTTGATTGAGAATAATTCAGGGCATAACTGTATTGACAACCACTTGCATCAGTTATTATTGCCGTTACATTATTTGTCGGCATAGTCATATTGACAAGATATGGAAAATTATCTCCACTTGGATCATGTACTCCATCCACATACCAAATATATGAAGGGGAATTATATGTAACCGAAGGAACAATCAATGCATACAGGAAGGGAACATTATTTTGTGTTATAATAAAACCAACATCATTTGTGCTAAAAACATATTGAACACGAAGAGTGTTATTACAAATACTATCTCCGTTTGTAAAAGCCTCAATGGTGTCATTTCCGGCTATGCCGCTTGTGCGGACAATAATCTCTGAATTGTTGGTTGAGTTAGTTCCTATCTGCAGCCAGTTGCGGGTTTTTGAGAAATCCCAAGAATAGGTCTGTGTCGCTATACTCCCTGCTATTCTCAATGTAATGGTATCGTACATTCCCGCCGAGAGGCAATGTTCATCCACCCATACGATGCTGTCAGGATCAGTGGGATTGACCATAATTTTATAGTCTGCGGAGATATTTCCGTTGCAACCGCCTTCGCCAACAGGTGTAACCGTTATTTTATTTGCACCTGCGGGAATAGTGATAGAAGCGATGCTATCCGTTTGACCACTTACAACAGTACCATTCACACGCCATTGATATGATTTCGCGTTTGGTCCGTAGGAATTTGAAAGGCGTGTGGCGGTATAGGTGTATGCGGAATCAGCTACAACACACCTCTGACCAGAAATCTCCATTTTGGCAGGTTTGACATGAACAACCAAGGAAGCACTCTTCAAATCATTAACATTGCATTCGCTCATTTCATATACTTTGACAGTATCGGTCAGGTTTGCATTGAACATCGGGCGGGCATAGATATACGAATCGTTAGTAGCCCTTTGTATCTCCCAAGTATTAGGAAACTCCCAACGAACCGGCGTTTGAGTCGGCATATCTCCTGTGAGAGTAAAGCGGTAGAAACTGCTGTTTTCAGCAACCGCACATGTTGTTTGAGCGGAAATACCGACATTATCACCCCAGCGACGATAAACAGGCAATGTGGTTTTTGTAATAGCGCAATCAGCATATTCGCCAGACTTGTACATTGCCGACACAACTATTTCACCAATACTTGACTTGTCGGGAGTTACAGACACGGAAGTGCTGTCAGAATTGAGATATGAGAGTTCCCAACCTAATGGTTTCTCCCATGAATAGGCGACATCAGATGACGGGTTTTGCACGGAAACGGTAAAAGCATCTGTGCCATAAGGAATACACAACTGTTCTGCGTCAAGAACCGGTTTAGGAGCCTGTTTGTTAAGAACAAGTCGAACCGCTTTGCTTGGGCTTTGGTTGCAATAGCCAAGATTAACCGTTAATTCCTGCGGTGTTGTGTTGTTCCAGTCTTTTACCTTGAAGGTTACCGAACTGCCATCACCTGCGGTATAATAAAGAGTATCAACAAAATCAGGTTTAATAGAATCTTGCACATTCCAATAATAGTTGTCAATACCTATGCGGTCTTCCAGATTTTTAGTCAGAATTGGTTCAATAGAGAACACCACAACATCTCCGGGAGATACACAGGACAGACCTTCTATCTGCAAGGTTGAATCTGGTGTAAATTCCTTGAAAACATCAACTTCATCAATTGCGTTGCAACCGCCATTCTCATATGCAACCCTTATTACTCCCTTTCCATAGCCAGTTGACTGAAAAGTTGCGGAACTACCGGTATTGGAACCTACAATGCTTAAGTCTCCGTATGCTTCCCAATGTTTAACCGGTTGGGTACAACTGGTACTGATGGTTCCATTTGCTGACATACAAGTAGAATCCGGCAAGGTAATAACTCGTTGAGCTTCAATTTCTATGACGCAAACAAGAAACAATAAGCAGATAATAAAAGATGTTGTTAAATTTGTTTTCATAATTTTAGATAATTTCAATACGAAAGAATTGTTCATAAAAATTATTCCACATCAAACCAACCACCTAATGCGCTGCTGTGCAGACGCATTAAGTGGTTGTAAGGTGAAACAACCTATTGAGCAGAAAACTGTCCAACAAGGGTCAAAGAACTATTTTGAATATCAATACTATAATCGCCGGATGCAGATAACTCTGTTGCGGTATAGCCTACAAATTGAATGTCAGAAACGACAGTGCCAGAAGAAAGAGTACGAACAACAACTCTTGTTGCATTAGAATTGTCAGAAGTAACCGTGAGGGTACGACCAGAAATGGTTGCGCGGAACTGATTTGGGCGTGGAGGATTATTCGGTTCTGAAGGTGAATCCAATGGGTCATTACCACTAATGAAAGTTGACTCTACAACCTCAAACAAGAAGATTTCCACTTCGTTTTCATTTGAGAAAACATAACAACTATTTGCACAAAGAAATAAGCAAATAAAGAAGGATACAAATTTAAGTTTCATTTGATAAATTTTTAGGATTATACATCATTTTGATAATGTGATTTGAAATCGCACTGCAAAAATACTATATCCTAAGAAAATTACCAAATAAAAATGTAGAAAAATGCAAATCGACAAAATGCAGACAATCAAAACAATACGAATTTTGAATGTAGAAATTTTATCCTATAGAACTATCCAACTGCTATTTTTATCAAGGAGTCTCGCATATTTTTGCTTGTTGTACCCAATTTTTTAGCAATGTTCATTTTTATTGTCCGAATACTATTTTCTCCATAATATAACAATGCCGCCATCTCGTTATCTTTAAAGATATCAATTAGTACTAAAACGCACAATCGGATTTCTCTTTCATTCTTTATATTAAACACTCTTAGTTTCCTTATGAGGAAAAAGAAATTCTGATTCACCAATTGGCAAAACATATCAAAATCACTCCAACAAAGTTCCTTTTTCCAATCGTCGGATTGTTGTAAGGCAAGTATTCTCTGATTCAATTTTTCTAAATTGGCTTTATATAATAAAGTATTGCTTTGCTCTAACAGTTCATTCGTATGTTTCAAATCATTGTTATGTTGCCTTAACATGAAATTTTCTTGCCGTATTTGCTGTTGTTGCTGATATAAGATATTTTTTTGTTGTAGAAGTCTTTGTTTTTCAAAATTGATATTCCTATGTTGTTCTTTTATCTTCTGAAAAGTGGCATAAATAAAGAATCCAAGGGGTATCAACATAATTATGCCCAAAAGAAAAAACATAACAATATAATTCTTTCTATTTCCATTCTGTTGCAATAATAGAACAGCAATTGAATACTCTGTATGATTCTTATCTAAAATATCCGAAACATCCATTCTTTTTGCGGCTAAAGTATTCACACTGTCTTTGCTGATACTAATATCGTCATTTTGCAGGATATAATAAGCATTTTTCAGGTGAGATAATGGATTTTGAGTTGCATTTATTGTTTTAGAGGCATAAAATACAGCAGAATCTTTTATTCCAAGAAATGAGAATGCTTGAGCCTTAATAACCAAACCTGTTGGTTCATCTATATAAAATGATAATTCTTTATTAGCATAAACAATGGACGAATCATATTGTTGCACATTTTGGTATAAAATTGCCTTTGCTAAATCAACCAATGCAGTGACAGATGGATGGTTATATTCTTGTTCGATAGTTTTGGCAAGAGCCAGCGTTTCCTCCTTTTTGGATTGCTCTGCCAATTCTACGGTCATCTCATACAAAGCGTAATAGTATGCAAGAGTATCATTTGCCCGCATAAACTGTTGCGATGACTTTTCGGACATCTGATAGGCAAGTTCATATTCTTTTGCCTGATGGCATATTGCAGAGATATTACTATACGCACGGCCTACTATTGTATGATTTGTTGTTTTGCTATTGGTAACGGCAAGAAAACAACGCATTGCACTGGCAGGATTATTGCTTGTTAGCAACAAGCGACCGTAGTGGTACATTATACCAGCGTAAGTGTCCGGGTAGAGGTGGCGATAAACGGCATTGTCAATTCGTTTTGACATGCTCGCAAGGGTTGTGCTATCACTGTATTCCCGTCCGAGGGCTTTGAGGCTGTCGGCTTGGTGGATAACCGCTTCAACATCATTATTGCACAAGGTATGATTGCGACCGAGGTAATAATACAGACGGGCAATAGCATCGTTGTACTGTCTTTTGCGGTTGGACTTCTCATAGCGGCTGACGGCATCTCTCAATGCAGTTGTGTCGGAATACAGACCGCCACAAGCATATAGGCTGTCCGCCTCAAGAAGAGTGTTATGCGCAGTGTCCGGTATTTCCGGCGTACTACAAGAGACAAATAGCAAACAAAACAGAGGAAACAGTTTTATTTTATAAAAAAATGACATCACTAAATATATTGGGAAATAAAAACCAAGTCAAATTATGTCAGAAAATATCATTAAATAAAGTTTGAATACAGAGTATTGAAATTACTCTCCATTTGGTTGTGGTTGTTAAGCAGAATATGCGCAACATAATTATAAATCCGTTTTTCATAAAATAAGTTTTTAAGGTAATTTGATTTTTTTTGCAAAGATACAACAAAAAAGAACACTAACCAAATAAAGCCGGTACAAAAAAGCATTTACTCATATTCACTGGAATATATTATATAACAATACATTACGTCAAAAAGTTCATTAACAAAATGGTACAAAAATGCAAAATTATACTTATTAAACATCATTGACAGGTGATGTAATAATGTCAATAAGTGTTTTCTTCAGGTCTTTGGAAGAAACATTCAGTTTTTCGGCAGATGCGGTTTTCAGGTTTTTCCTTCCTTTAACGGAACGATTAAGCATATTGGCTATATTCGTTAATTTATAATCAAGCAAAACAAGCACATACAACCTTACATCCTGCGCTGTTATTTTGGGATTTATTATTCGGAGTTTGTCCGACAAGCCTAAAAAATAAAAATTCACCTCCTTCAAAAACAATTCATCGTCATCCCATTGAAGTGTCTTTTTCAGTGCTTTCCCATCCAACCCTGCAAGACGCATTCCGAAATCCTGCAATATATCATTTTTTGTCGCAATATGAGAGTTTTTCAGCGAATCTATTTCCAGAGCCTTGTTTTCTATTATGTTTTTGGCAATATTCAAATCGTTTTTCAAAACCTTACGGGAATGATGATGAAATACATATAGCAATAGTATAAATAAAAAAACAAACAAAACGGCACAGAAATATAACCAAAAATAACTTATATTGTGTATATTTCCGGATTCCAGATATTCGTTTATAATTTGTATTGCCTCCGCTCTTTTAAGACGGATTTCTGTAGAAATGGAATCACAATCTTGTCGAAGATGGAAATATTCAGTCATTGCATTCACATCCCCACGTTTTTCAGCATCTTCGTGAAGAATATAATACGCTCCGACTTTCATTGATGCGTTCTCACTCTCCTCAACAACACGGCGAGCATAATACAATGCCCTATCAAAATCTCCGGCATCATAATAAATCGATTTTGCAAGATTGTTGAAATAATCGGAATCATCTTCTTTAATGAGCTGCAAATAATACAAAGCAGAATCCAAGTTATTACAATAAAAATAATAGACACGCGCCTTCCAATAAAATAAACTGTTAAACTGTGTTGTGTCGCAATATGTAACGGCGGTATCGAATAACGCTTCAGCCATTTCACAATCGCCAATATCTGCATAATCATCAGCCAAGGAAAACAGGCCTTCAGTAAACAGAAAGACATTTTTACCTTTTTTGAAGCATTCAACACATCGAGCGTCAAAAATCAATGCCATAGCAGGTACATTTTCTTCTGAACATATATTCCCCATATTAGCATTTATTCTTCCTCTTAACTCATAATCAGCCGGTTGAAGACGGTCGGCGGCGATGTAGCATTTGACGGCTTCTATGTCGTTATTATTCAATGTATGATTGCGACCGAGGTAATAATACAGACGGGCGAGGTCATCATTGTACTGTTTCTTTCTGTTTGCCTTTTCATAAGAGGCAATAGCAGTTTTTAATGCAGTCGTATCTGTAAATATCTGCTCGCTTAAATATAGACTATCAGCATTATTAAGAGTTATAGTAGCATCTTCAGTTACTTTTGACATTTTGCAACTGACACATAATAAAAATAAGAAACAAATAAATATCTTATGATATATTTGCATACAATATTATTTATTTTTAACACAATCGCAAAAATAAGAAAAAAAACGATTAAAAACAAATCGAACATTAGATTTATAGATAAATCATTCAGATGAAAACTTAAATCACCACTATAGGTTTTGTTTCAATTAAAAATCGACAGATTTAGTAATTTTGTATGTTTTTTGAATATTTTGTCCTTTTTTTCATTATAGATTAACATTTTTTTGTATATTTTTGTATTGTTTTTCTTAAACTCATATTAGTCATTACACTTTATTTTAGAATTCATATTTTTTGAATACGAAATAAACACTTACTATAATCAATAGATTTATTAACACTAAAAAATTAAAGCCTATGAAAAACAAATTTTTTACTTTTTTCTTAGCATTTGCTACAAGCATAGGAATTGTGTATGCTTCTCAGAAAGAGATGACTCCCGGTATTGCGCATCTTAGTTGGCTCGAATCATCCCAACAATGGGGAATAACAACTTACGATGATGCAAATAATACAAAATTTGCGTTCTCTTTCTCCGTTGACGGAAACAAAAGCATACTACCAGCTACGCTGGTTCTCTCAAATTCTACAGACGACAATTCTGTTTTCACCGCAATAAATGATGATTCGTTTGGCGGTGTCATCAAAGATGCCAAAATAAACATCACATATAACAGTGCTGGCTATCAATACGACAATGTCAGTGATATTTACTATGTGCTGGCTAAATTGAGCGGAGAGATGAATGACGCAAATGGCAACACACTTATCGTTAATGAACCGGCAGACTTTATAAAGGTCTTTGTTCCTGACCCGGACGGAATTACTATTCCTACATCTAACGAAATCTATGCAACCATTGTTGACGGCAAGTTCACGCTCTACTACGACCAGCAAAAAGCCACTCGCCCTGGCGTGGTGGAAAGTTGGAAGGAACAAGGCGGTGCTATGAACGTAGAAGGCCTAGATATTATTTCAATTACAACCGTTATATTGGACGAATCAATGGAAACGGCGCGTCCTACATATACAGCAGCATGGTTTTATATGTTTATGAATCTGACCGAGATTCAGCATTTGGATTACCTTAATACATCCGAAGTAACAACTATGGCAGCTATGTTCAATGGTTGCAGCAATTTAGAATCGGTGGATTTGAGCCGGTTTGATACGAAGAATGTGGAGAATATGGCTTATATGTTCTATAACTGCCAATCGCTGACCTCGTTAGATGTAAGCAACTTCAATACGCAGAATGTAACGGATATGCAAAATATGTTTTTCCAATGTTCTTCTCTGACAGAGTTGGATGTAAGAAATTTCGATGTCAGTAAGGTAGGAAGTATGAAGAACATGTTTACTAATTGTTTTGAACTAAAGACTATTTATTGCGATAACGATTGGAGTACAAGAACTCTGATGGGTTCATTCTCCATGTTTTCAGGTTGCACCAAGCTCATCGGTGGAAGCGGCACTCTATACGACGAAAAAAATACGGACAAGACTTATGCTCGTCCGGATGGTTTGAACGGTAACAAGGGCTATTTCACATCCTCGAACATCACGCCGGCGATTGTACCCGTAACTAATGATGTAGAAACAACCATCGATTTTGCCCAAACATCACCCGACGGCAGCGAGAATGTCTTCTTCGCGGCTACTGCCTCCAATACATACAACGCCGAGTCCGGACAGTTGGAAATCACCACTTCACTTACCGATGAGCAGGTGGAAGATGCGCTTGGCAGTACCGTTCCCGGCTCTTCACTTTGGGTGAATATGCTGCCCGGCTCGCTTGTTTTTGATGTTCCCGAAGGGGAAGGCGATATTCAAGTACAATGCATAACTCTGCCGGGTTATATCATACGGGTCAAGATAGAAAACACAGCAGCAATATCTATTTCACAAGCATCATTTGGGTGGGCAATGGTTCATTATAACACAACTGCTCCTACGCATGTTGTCATCTACCTGCATGCTAACAACCCCGCTTCAGCTCCGGCACGTATTGCCACTACAAAGAGTGAAGACGCTACTATAGGCGCATACATCAAGGCTGTCAAGATTACACCCGAGGGGCCACCAGCAGAACATACAGCTCTTGACCTTATTCAAAATACCTCTAATGGTGCTGTCAAAGTTCTTTTGAACGGTCAGATCCTCATTTTCCGAGGAGGCAAAATCTACGATGCTCTTGGCAGATTGGTGAAGTAAACTTTTTTTACACGATACAAAGTTTATAAATAACTCTGCGGGATTGATTTCTCGCAGAGTTGAGTTTTTGGCGTAAGTGTCATAGGTTTGAGAATTTAGTGTGAAACAATTACTCCGAAGGAGATTTCGATGAATAAAAAAGAGACTATCTAACATTTTTTGTTGTTAGACAGCCTCATCTAACTTCCAACAACGAAGTGGTCTAACTTCCAACAACGAAGTGGTCTAAAGTCTAATGTCATCTCCTTCTTCCACCACCGGATGCGCCGCCGCTCGAAGAACCACCGCGAGAACCTCCACCGGAGAAACCACCGCTACTGCGAGTGCCCGATGACGAACCGCTTGATGTGCGAGTCGGTGTACTGCTTGATGTACGGGTTGGTGCGCTACTTGTCCGTGTGGTAGTACTACTTGAGCGTGTCGGCGAACTCGTGCGTGTGGTAGTACTGCTTGAGCGTGTCGGCGAACTTGTAGATGTAGAGCGTGTCGTCGTTGCCCTGCCTGTAGATGTGCGCGTACCACTCGAGTACGATGTGCCTGTCGAGCGTGTTGTGCTTGTTGTAGCACGGCTTGTAGTGCTCGAACCGCTTCTCGTCGTAGCGGTGCTCGTGCCTTGGCGAGTGGTCGTCGTAGCAGTGCGAGTTGTGGTTGCACTGCCTGAACGGTTTACATTTGTTGTTGCAGTACGGGTAGTAGTTGCCCCTGCGCGTGTATTGGTAGTGGTATTACCTGTGCGTGATACCGTCGTGTTACCTGTGCGCGAGATGGTCGTTGCATTGCCGTTAGCACGAGTGGTAGAACCTGCATTTACCCGAACAGACGAACCGGTAGCGTTGCTTGTCGTGCGGCGTGTGCCGTTATTGACAGTCGTCGAACTGCCCGTCTGCCGTGTCGCACCACCCGGTCTTGCAGTGGCTTCGGTTGTCTGGTATCGTCTGCCACCCGTTGGCTGCAAGTCGCGTGCGTTGGTTGCACCTTTGCTCGTGTTCCTGTTTTGGAAACTGCGGTCAGGATGTGCGGCGGCATAGTCGTTGCGACTTACATGTATGTGCATGTCGCGGTAGCGTGGCAACGGTTCATGTCTGTAGCGATAACTGCAATAAGGATGATGATGGTGGAAGGCATATATGTGATGCCAATAGTCGTGAACCATCCAGCAGTCGTAGGCATACCAGTATGTTGGGTAGTAACCCCAATAATAGGGCGAGTACCAAACAGTCCAATGAGGTCCCCAGAACCAGTCGTAGATTATAGGACGGGTGATATATACAGGTTCAATAACATAATTAGTGCCATAAATATACTCATCTCCAATCATCTGAACGGTAACTTGCTGTGTTGCAGGGTCGCGCTCAACAAAAATGGATGCCACATCTTGGTATATGTCTTTTGCCAATATAGCCTGCAGAACAATCAGATGCCGGTCTTGCTCATCGCTTTCAACAACACGCAGGTAGTCAACTCTGCCATCACCGTTGAGGTCGAGGTTAGAGATACGCTGCTCCGGATCGTTCAGTCGTTGCTCAAATTCTTCCAAGTCTTTTGCCTCGCCGAAGATGGTAGCAACGGCTTTCAAGTCGAGGTTGGAAGAGATATCTGCATCTGTAGATGTTACTGTGATTGTCTCGTTGGCATAAACAGCGATGCCTAAACTCAATAGGGTACTTAAGAGCATAAGTACTAATGTGCGTCGTGTTCTCATAGTCCAAACTGTTTTTAATTGTTCATAAAATGTATGCAAGTCTTCAAACTTGCTTAATAAAAGATTTATCACTAAAAATTACAATAAATGTGCCAAAATGCGGTTTTTTCTTAAAAAAACTATTAAAAAAAGCATTATCACAATAAGTTGATATGGAAAATCGCCGATAGGTGTGTCAGTTAGCGGATCGGCAGGTGTGTTAGGGTCAGGGTCATCAATGAAGGGATTTGACGGTAGCGGATCAGCAGGGTTATTAGGGTCAGGGTCATCGATGAAACCGGAACTTCGTAGCACTCTTGAAGGGTAAGTGTGGCGAGCAGTAGAATTAAAATTACTTTGGAGTGATGTTCTGACAGACATACGATACTGCTTCGGCTCACTTATGGTTTTATAATTGGCAAGTGTCGGTTTTCTGTATTTGATTGTTGGTGTGCCGGTATAACAACCGTTTGTGCTTTGGTTATTATATTGTGTCGAGTATGTTTTATTGCTATGGTAATCGCACAAAGACAGTGTTTGTGAGTTACACAAACTCGGATAAAGCATAGTTGTCGCAACACAAATTGAAAACATCATTAGGTGGCACCAACTTCGCTTTATCTTATAAGCAGTTATGTGGTCTGAGAATTTTATCATTTCAACTTATTGCCTAATACATCGTAGGTGTTGGAGTTGAAGAGTATCTCTACATGCTGATTGACTAATCGTTTTTGAGCACCACCATCGTTGTTCTTTGTGTTTTCTATATCTTGTGTTTCCGTTGCGACACTTGGTTTTCTTATGCATCTCAAACTGAATCTGCCCTCTGTTTTTCCTGCTTCAAGTTTGACCGTATAGTCCTCATTTAAGAGGTTGCAAACAGGTATGTCGGAATCTGACAATAGTATCTCGTCGAAATCACCGATAATGCTTTTCTCTGTAATTGAGAAAACATAATAGTCTTCTTTTCCTGCTTGCACTGACAGAGGGATAAGGTATTGTTTGAGAGTGTCAGAAAGTGCTAATGAAGCGAAATGGTTGTTATCAAAAGTTATCCATATCTTAGGTGCTTTACCAAATTCTTTTGGCAGGTCTGCATTCAAGTCTGGTTTTTCGGTGAATGAGTTTGAAAGCAGCAAATAGGTCTGGTCGAAAGCGTCAGAACCACTGAATCTCAGACGAAGGTCTGTTGTTATCTCAGGTTGCTTTTCGTCGGCAGAATATGCGGGTGCGAGGGAAGGATTTTGTGCGCTTTTAGCGAAAGTGAGATTTCCTGTTGTACCTGCTTGAACGAAGAAAGGACTCATCGGTTTGAGCACGGCTTCATCTATGGGTACTTGGTAGTAGTCGTCGAAGTTCGTGGTAGGTATGGTTGCATAACGAACACCATTTCCGTCGCCTTGTATTTGTAGCATACCTGAGAAAGAGTTTTGTCCTTCTGAACCAAAAGAAACCATATAAGGGTTGGATATGAAGTTCCAGCCTACATCGTTCCAAGCACCCGTACCGACACCATGTGCAGTAACGGCTACAATGTTCTTGTTTTGTCCGCTTACTATGTCTTGTTCGCCACCTGAAAGAGATGCATCAGTCATTTCGAGAGGCATACGGATGATACTGTACATTATGCTTGCAGGTCGTTTGGCAGTTATGGCATAGCCGTTGCAGGGAGTCAAAGTAGCAGGTGTGGCTGTCTGCCAGTTGTCGCCCAGATTGCCTGTTGCACGCCGCTCACCGTTATATGTGCGGAAAATGACACCTTGGGAAGCGGGTGCAGACGGATAGTCGCGATATGTTATCTCGCTTACTGTAACTGCAAAAGGTACTGACAAGGGGTAGTACTGAGCATAGTCAATCACACAGTCTAAATAAGCATTTGTCTTTTGTATAGCGGCATTGTTGCTGATGTAGAGTTTTGGTACATCAAATACGGTATGATCGGTCAACCAACCCATACGCAAAACAAGGTCTGTCAAGTGCAGTGTTCCACCACTTATTATTGCCTTTGCTCGGGGGTATATCTCAAGACTACTGATGGTCAATCCGCCGCCTATAGAACTGAGGTCTATTGTGGCTGTTGCATCGGGTAAAACAACAACTTCGGTTGTTGCTACCCATTCGGTAAGTGCCACGGCATCGCCATTGGCAACAAGTACGGGTATGACAACTTCCGTTTGACCTATCACATCACTATTCTGAAGCCACTTGAGTGTCATCGTTTTACCTGCATAATCCGTAAGGTTAATATTCGGTAGAGTGATATGCTTATTGTTATTTGCCGTTGTTGTCCCCGTTGCGATATGAGAAGATAATGTTTCGAGTGGCAGTGCTTCAGTTAAGAGTGAGCCAATCTTCGCGATAACACCATTAGCCACAGGTGTTAAGCCGAAATCGACGGTAAATGCCGATTGTTCCCATTCGGTTATTTTGACATCAACGCTTTCGGGTTGGTCAGGCAAAACGATTGGGTATATAGACCTTGCCGGAGTCAGGAAGGAGTTGTCGGTTTTTGGCAAACCAATAACCACAAGTCTTTCTGTTGTATTGCTTACATAGTAGATGTTGCCTGCAGGGTCAAATGCCACATCGTTTGACGATTCTCCAAGTCCGCTTATATCTGTAGCGGTAATCTCAAAAGCCGGACTAATCTCTGTCAAATGTCCGTTGTTGTCGTAAGTAACATCCCATACATTGATTTGGCTTTGTGAGGTAGTGGCTATTCTCGTACCATCGTAATTGACAGCGAGTCCGCCATTTCTGCTATTTTCAAGCAACTGCTCTCCGCCGGTGTTGTAGTCGATAGTTCCATTTACGACATGTATAAGTGATGGTTCGAGCGAAGTCTCAGCAAAGCGGTGTTGAATAATCCACCATCCACCGTGTCTGTCAGAAACGACATTAAGAACATTATTTACAAGCGGAGAATTGTTGGCATAGTTTTCGAACTCAACTGCCGAAGGCGCTGCTGCCCACGATTGTGAAGTGCCTATATCGTAGCGAAGCAGGTTGTATGGTTTGCCGTTAACGACATAGTCTTCGTCAATAGTATATAATTTGGTGTTCTCATCTGTTCCTTCAACCCAACAACCGGATATAGAACCGTGTACATTGACTTCACTACTGTTTTGGCATAAGCCGGAACTGAGTCGTGTGCTTGTTTGGAAGAGTTGTGAGAACGAACCGGTTATACCGCCGGCCGGTGTTATCCATATACCTGAATGTGCATCACTCCAGTCTGAGAGGAACACTCGTCCATCGGGGGGCTACTGCCATCCTGAACGGACTATTGCCACTACTATTGGCATTGTTCCAACTAACTTCGCCGGTATATGCTTCTGTATTGAGGGCATTCAGTCCGGCATCGAATGCAAACAAACCGTTATTAGTTGTTCTTCCACCGCTACATGTTCCGTTTTTAGTATTGGTTACATATATGCGTCCGAAAAACTCGCTTTCGGGATTATGGTCAACAGCAACACCAAATGGTCGGTAGAATTGATATTTTGATGCGTCATCCGACAATTTGGTAATCGCATTTATCGGACGGGCTGTAGCCTTAATTGCCCAAGTCAGGTGATCATCGTTGTTGCGTTCGGGGAATTGAATATCAGCTTCGTTCAGAGTACCGCTTCTTGTGCCTTTTGTTTGTGCACCAAACGATTTTGTTTGTATGACATTTCCTTCATATAAGAGTTGTAATGTTACATCAGTTGCATCTTCGTTGAGGCGGTAGGAGAAAGTATAAGTACCCGAAGAGTAGTTCATAGTCAGTTCTGAAGCAAAGATATCAGCACCCGCAACACCTGCCACTTCACCGGCAGAAGTAGCAGCATTGTATAGCGCAGCGCTATGTTCGTTGCCATAGCGGTCAAGCGCGCATACAGCAACAGTCTTGTCGGAAAGGTTGACAACACTGCTTAAATCATACGATTTGTTGTAACTTATTCCTAACAGGTATGCCGATGTTGTCAACGCTTGTGCCTCGTTTCCGCCTTTAGGGTAAGCATATACGGAGTAGCGTTCGGCAGAAGCGTGTTGCCAAGTAAGCGTAGTGCCTGACAATGTTAAGTCAGTCGGTGCAGACATATCCGGCGCATTATACCAAGTCATTGCGGGTGGCAGTGCTTGTTCGGTATATGCCGAAGTCAGGTTACTGACAAAAGCATCGCCTACTTGTCCCATACGGAATAGAGCAGAGCCTGTATATGTATTGTTAGCCGTGGCGGCAGTACGGTTGGCATTTATCTCATCTGACATCTCTGACGAATTGGTAGCACTGTTAATGGTACTGTATGATTGTGATATATAGGCATGTCTGTTAAACTGTGTAGCAACCTGTACCCACCATGCACTTAATTGTGTGTAGTCGTTAGTAGAATTACCTATACGCCAATACAGTTGTGGCGAGATATAGTCAATAGTGCCGTCTTCAAGCCATTGTACAGGTTCGGAGTACTGACCGTTATATTGCCAATCATAACCGCTTGGGGCAGGACTTCTGGTTATTCCGTATTTGTTTGCGACTGCCGTCTCTGTTGCCGCCACACCCGGAGGTGCAACTCCGAAACGAACGAAGGGCTTACGCGCTTTTATTACATCATATACTTCTTGTATCAACTTGTTGACATTCTGACGCCTCCAGTCTGCACGGCTTAAATTGTCAGGATTGTATGCTTCGTAAGCAGACTGATCCATCGTATTGGTGGTCTTGCCATTGATATAGAAGTAATCATCGAAAACAATGCCGTCAACATCATATTTGTTGATAATATCTGCCACTATATTTGCAATATATGTTCTAACAGCGGGTATTCCGGGGTTAAGTATGACAGTGTCCGGGGTTGCA
Organism: Paludibacteraceae bacterium; assembly: GCA_017480285.1. GTDB lineage: Bacteria > Bacteroidota > Bacteroidia > Bacteroidales > Paludibacteraceae > Colicola. Next base: position 16,297 of record JAFVAX010000012.1, read on the forward strand.
TCACCATAGTATAGCAACCAATCGTTGTGAGTGCGTGCAAGGTCGTTTGCCAAACTATTTGAGAAAGTGGTGGCACTTGACGAATAACGATATGGATTTATCCAAGCGTGCAATTCCAACCCTCGATTGTGTGCTTGTGTGATAGCGTACTGAAGCGGATCGTATGATGGTGCTGTACCTCTTGTGCCGGTCAGATATTTACTCCACGGTTCGTATGCAGAGTTGTACATGGCATCGCACATACCTCTCACCTGAAAGAGTACTGTATTCATCCGAGACGACTGCATTCTATCAAGCAACGCATCCATGTTGTTTTTTTGAGTAGAAACGACAGCAGATGATGTCCCCATCGAAACAGGCCAATCAAGTGCCCAAGAAGTACTTATCCAACCTGCTCTAAACTCGCGTTTGGGCGCATTCCCTTCAAGTAAATCAACGTTTGGACCAACAACGGTATTCTGTGCTTCTAAATCTGTTTGCGACAGCCTGTAGCGGTCTATACCACGATTTTGTACATAAAGAGTTACAACGAGTTCATCGCCATCTGTTTGTGCTGTTGCTGTCATATATCCGGCAGATGCTAATGGCAAGACTGTTTCAGGATAAAGTGTTTTAATGAGTGTTGCAGAACCAAATCCGTTTGTTGCATCGTAGATGCCGACACCCACATTATCCGTACCGTATGGGGTGATATAAAGAATATGGTTGTCGTATGTAGTGAATGTTCCACCTGTCAATGCTACATCCGGCAGGTTTAGTGTGCTCACCGTAGAAAGAGGATTGCCGGTTGTTCCGCTTGCTATCCATGTACCTGAATATAAGGTGGGTTGCATTGTCGGACTTTCAAGTACAAACTGCCCTGTACCGTATGGCGATGCCACCATAAGAGTGTTATCTGTAAAATTAGAAGTAGTTATCAGTCCATCATTCTTGCTGTATTTTGTTGAGCCATTAATGTCGTAAGATACTGCTCTAAGGTTTGTCCCGCTAACAGAAAGTGCAAGTGTATAGAGTTCGTAGGTGGAGTTTGTGCCTTTTACACAGAAAGTATATCCGGTGTTTGCTGTCGTGAAGTTTGCTGCCGTAGCAGTGGCTCTCGACTGACAAAAGACAGTTGGGTCTTGATTGTTATCCGCCCAAGAAAATACCTTCCAATAATTGGAAAGACCAAATGTTGTTTGCTCTAACTGACAGCCTAACAGTGTATTATCGTCAGTAAGTGCTATGTCGTTTATTAACTTGGTGTTGGCATTATCGCTGCTGACGGTTATTCCGTTTGTGCTTAAGCAGCCTGTTTGTTCGCCTGTGTTAGCATTTATTACAAATATTTGACTATTATTGTTCAGGACATACATTTCATCGTCCTTCACAACTGCTCGGCGAATTGTTTGAGCATCTAATGAGGTTGCAGTTGTGCTACTCAGAAGTGTATCATAGAGTATTCCAAGCGGACTTACTATAACATCTTCCATTCCATCGCCTGACCCTGCACCAAGTTTGACATTGTTATAGGTGATGTTTGCTGCTGTGACGGTGACGGTTCTTGATACCGAAGCATGGTTGTCGGCAGCACATTGCACGGTATATGTACCGGGTGCAACATCCCAGAAAGCGTAAAAACCGTTATATTCGTTATCGCAAATGTATGTAGCAATTACATTACCGCTACTATCTTTTAGTTTTACTTTTGCCCCATTAAGAGGTGTGTAATTATCTTTGTCGCCGGTTGCTTTTTGATAGAGTGAGACGGATGACATCGTAGCGGTAGCATCTCTCACATCGCCACATATAACGCCTGTTGCAGGTCTTGTCAGCGATGATGAATAGTAGTCGCAAAAGGCCTGTAAGAAACGATAGGCTTCAAGTTTGCAATAGTCATCATTAAGCAAGCGGTGTGTCTCAGGTTTATAGTCGTGAAACTCTCCTTCGCTCAGATATCCGGGAATGGTGAGATAGGAAGGTGAGATGACGGTGTAGGTAGTATATGACATTACCCGTCTTGTAGTGCTTGTCCAAGCAGTAAGCGGGTTGTCATAGAGTCTTGTCCAAGCATAGCCTGCAGCGGTTACCGCCTCGGAGTATTTGAAAGATGAACCCCAATCACTTGAGCCGGCAGTACCGGTAAGCATAAGCAGAAGATAATTTACGGCTGTGGTTGTACTATTCCCGCCGGCATTGGAGTGGATGGACAAGAAGAAATCAGCCTCGTTGCTTGCTTCGCGAGCAATGGTTGACAGCGGTCTGTCGCCTATTGTGTTTGAAATGGATTTGTCGTCGCGATAACCCGAACGATTGTCAGTGCGGGACATATATACAGTAGCACCGGCGGCTTGCAACATATCACGCAGATACAAACCTTTTGTAAGGTTTGCTTTTGACTCCCAGAAACCGTCATGATTTCCTGCGGCATAGTTAATAGTTACGATATTTCTATCGTTGGAGTTGTAGCCGCCATGTCCGGGATTGATGTATATTTTTGGAGAAATGGCGAACGTTAGTTGACACACAAAGACAAGTGGCAACCATAAAAGGCGATATGATTTCATAGTTGAGCAATTAGCCGATTATCGTATTTCCATAAGAAATACTTTTCCTTCACTCTCAAATGCTATTTTCCCATCTATTGAAGCACTCGGATTTATTGGCATACGCTGTTCGGGTGTAGGAATGACTTGAAATTGTGTGCCATCGATTCTTATGGCAACCAATCTGCTTGAAGTCATTTGATATCCGTCATCTTCGTCCTGCTGTCCTATAATCCACTCATTGCCCATCCAAGCAGGAGCACCGAGATAATATCCTAAATCCGTTGTTTTTCCGCTAATGATATCATATATAAATGTATGGCATTTATCGTTGATAGCCACATAAACTATGCTTTTCTTATCAGGTGAGAGTCTTTGCCACAAGTAAGTGTCTTTTCCGTTAGGGTTCAAGACCTTGCGAGAGTTGCCATCGTATAGAACTAAATCTCCGTCTTCAACTGCTACTATATACTCGTGTTCAATATTGCGTATGTCATTAAGAAGGCGTACAGAACGAACTTTGTTCTTTTTACCTATTTTAACTTTTCCACCTGCGAAATTAAAGCCATTTACTTCTCTTGTAGGTTCGTCAAGATTTTTAATCTCTTTTGTAGATAGATTAACAGATTTTATGATGTTATAACGAAAATGGTCGCGATATTCGGTCTGACAATACGCAATCGTACTGCCTCCGTCTGAAATTTGGATATCGCCGGTCAGGTTGTCATCGTTGAGAATGTTGGTCTTTTCGCCTGTTTTGAGGTCAATCTTTGTCAAACCTGTTTCGCCGGCTGAGCGAACGAGAATATAATCGCCTTTTGGAGACAATAATGGCTGACTGCCTTTGTCGGCAATCTCTTTGATAGACTCAACACGAAATTGGCTAAAACATAAAACAGTCAGCAGTACAACTGAGAATAAAGTAAAACATCTTTTCATAATTATTTAGGTTTTGATTTATTCAAAAATTCAAAAATTCAAAAATTTCAAAGATTCAAAAATTCAAAGATTCAAAAATTCCGTTTCCTCACCCTGACGAAGGTCAGGGTCTTATTTATAGTCAGATCCTTCACTTGTTTCGTAGGTCCTCATCCTTCACTTGTTTCAGGATATATTCCTTTGAGACCCTGACCTTCGTCAGGGTGAGGATTAGAACCGCAACGAAATATTAACTATTAACTATCAACTATCAACAATGAACTATCAACTATTAACTATTAACTATCAACAATGAACTATCTTGTCTGCGTGGTAACTGCTTCTGACCAGTGGTCCGCTTTCAACGAAACTGAAACCTATTTCAAGTCCTATTTTCTTATATTTCTCAAATTGCTCAGGTGTTATATATTGCTCTACTGGAAGGTGTTTTTTTGAAGGTTGCAGGTATTGTCCGATAGTAAAGACTCTCACGCCTGCCTGTTTTGCGTCTTGCATTGTTTTGGTGACTTCGTCCTCTGTTTCTCCCAATCCTACCATGATACCGGTCTTGGCTATTAGTCCTAAACCTGAAATTATCTGAAGTGTTTTGAGTGAGCCGTCGTATGTAGCTCGTGAGCGTGCAATGGGTGTGAGTCGTCTGACTGTCTCTAAGTTGTGTCCGAACACATGCGGTTTGGCGTCTGCCACTTGTTTTATGAGGTTATAATCGGAATAGAGGTCGGCTGTCAGCACTTCAATCATCGTGTCAGGACACTGAGCGTGTATGGCTTCTATCGTGTTTGCCCAATGTTGAGCACCTTGGTCTATGAGGTCGTCTCGTGTAACACAGGTGAGGACGACATATCTAAGTCTCATCGCTTTGACGCTTAATGCTATATGCTCGGGTTCGTCTTGGTCAAGTGGCAAAGGCCGCCCTGTCTCAGTTGCACAAAAACGGCAGTTTCGGGTGCATATATTTCCCATCAGCATAAAGGTAGCCGTACCTCGCGACCAGCATTCTGCCTGATTAGGACATTTACCTGAACGACAGATAGTGTTCAGGTTATATCGCCTGAGCAGTTCGTTCACTTGTCCGTAGTCGGTGTCCGCACGACGTGATATCCTAAGCCAATCGGGTTTTCTACAATTCACAATTTTACTTTTCTTTTTTTCCGAACACGGAGAAGTGGACATATCTTTTCGGGTGTGCTTTGAGGTCAACAAGCAGACTGTCTGCACTTTGCACCGTGTTATGCAGCGAGATGTACAAGTCTTTGTTGTTGAGTAGCATTCCTACTGTTCCGTCTTCTGACTTCAACAGTTGTACGACTGAATTAACATTTTCCAGAACGCTGTCGGCTTTCGTAACGGTGTTTTTTAGGTCAATATCTTTTATGCTATGTGCAAACACCCGTATGTCAGCCATTGTGGTGTCCACATTGTCGATAATAGACGGCACACGCTCGTTCATCATCTTCTTGAGTTGTGCCGACGATGCTTGCAGGTCGGCGGTTAGAGACTCTACATGTGCAAGTGTGGTTTTAATTTTCCCGTCGCTTAGTTGGTCTTGAAGCAGTGCCGCCAAAGAGTCAACTCTGAGTACCAAACCATTAACATCAGCAAGCAACCCTGTTTTCAAGACATCCATCAGCGATGGTTCTATGCTTGCAGGCAGTGTATCGCCGTTAGCATATAGTTCTGCGTTGGTGAGTGGTATATGCACATCAAGTGCCATTCCGCTGATAAGTCCGTCAGTACGAAGCACCACTTCTGTTCCTTTGGGCATCTGAATGTCTTTTGGTATGGAGAAAGCCACTGTAAAAGCCTCTTCTTTTTGGAAATCATAGCGAATCAAATCCACTTGACCTGCTTTGAAACCGCGCACATAGACCGGCGATTGTTCTGTAAGTCCGCCTAAATCGGCAAAACGGGCATAGTAGGTCTTGGTGGATGAAAAGATATTTATACCTTTCAGGAAATTGAACCCGAAATACAGAAGGAAGATAGCGAGTACAGCCAATAGTCCTACTTTTAATTCACGACTTGGAAGTTTCATTTTTTCTGAATATGCTGGAGGTTAAGAGCGTCATTGATTTTTATCTGTTTGTCTCCCAAGAAAGCTACAACGAAGCAGTCGGGGAATTTCTGTCGCAAGGTCTCGCGAAGTGCGGTAATTTTCTCATAGTCAGTTTCTTTGCCACACATATACTTGTACAAATTGCCTTTCTTTATGTAGAAGCAGTCTGTCTCGCCTTTGAAGGTAGGGTCGCCTTTCTTGAGTTCGTGTTTGACTGTGAAAATCTGTACATAATAGACCGGCTGTTTTTCATCGTTTGACAATGCCGGAATAGTATCTTTTTCAACCTTTTTCTCTGCGGGTTTCTGTGTGAAGCCAACTTGCAGGCCATAAACAGAGTCTTTTTCAACTACTTGTTTGCGTCTGTCAATTAGTGTCTTATAGTTTTTGAAGGCTGTAAAAATAGCGTACGCAATCTCGCCTTGACCTTTTTTTGAAAGCAGATACTGCTCTTCTGCTTTGTTTGTAATAAATCCCATTTCAATCAGTACTGAAGGGCAAGCAGACTTGTGCAGTACCCAAAAACCGGCTTGGCGTACGCCCTTGTCCTGACGATTGAGTGTGTTTTTGAATTGTTTTTGCACTTGGTCGGCAAACTGTATGCTACGATCCATGTATTGATCCTGCGCAAACTCAAACATAATGTACGACTCAACCGATTTAGGATCAAAGCCTTGGTATTTTGTCTGATAGTCGTCTTCAAGTGTAATAACCGAGTTCTCACGCATAGCAACAGCCAAGTTAGATGCTTGTTTGTGAAGTCCCAAAGTGTAGGTTTCTGTACCTGCAACAGATTTGTTTTCAGCAGCATTGGTATGTACACAAATAAACAGGTCAGCATTATGTTTATTCACGAAGTCAGCGCGTTCTTGAAGTGTCAGGAAGACATCTGTCGAACGAGTCAGATAGACATCTATGTCGGGTGCTTCTTGTTTGAAATACTCTGCCAAACGGAGTGATACAGCCAAGTTCAAATCTTTCTCTTTGCCGGTAGTGCCTATTGCCCCCGGGTCTTTGCCACCATGACCTGCATCTATAACTACGGTAAAAGCACTTGCCGGCAGTATGAGTATGACCGACAAACAAAAAACTAAAAAGATGCGTAAATTTTTCATTTTCTTTAATTTTTAAGTGCAAATATACAAAAAATTATCGATTTTTCATAATATTGCCAAAAATTGTGCCACAAAGTCATAAAGCCGCAGTTGCCTTTTCAATCATTTCCACGCAACCGTCGATGCCGAGTAGTGAGGTGTTAAGGCATAGGTGGTAAGATTTTGCCTCTCCCCACTGCTTGTTTGTATAGAAATTATAGTATTCAGCCCTATGTTTTTCAGCGGTTTCGATGTGTTCGAGTGCTTCGTCAGCCGACATGTTTTCGGTTTTCATTATTCTCTTTATGCGGTCTTCCATATCAGCCATAAGGAAGACATCCAATCGTTTAGGTTCGTCGCGAAGAATGAAGTCTGCACATCTGCCTACAAAGACGCAATCGCTTTCTTTTGCCAAACGACGCATCACATCGCACTGAACTTGAAACAGTTGAGGGGCTTGACTGTCGAGAGCATACAGGAACGGGTTGTAATGTTCATCCGCACGCTCAAAAAATTTCTCGCTTATGCCACTCGAACGAGCCATCTCAAGCAGAAGTTCTTTGTCGAAATAACGCATTTTTAGTTGTTGCGACAACTTTTTTCCAACTTCGCTGCCCCCGGCTGCAAGTTGGCGACCGATAGTTATAATCATAGACAGTTGTTATTTGATAGTTGATATTTGATATTAGTAGCACAAAAATAAAACAAATTATTCAAAAATGAAAATTTTTTTGTATATTTGCGTATATTTTTGTGATTATGACGAAATACCCGATAAAAAAGACTATCTTTATTGTTTTTTGTAGCCTTTTCTGCTTCTTAAGTGCTATGTCAGCACCTAAAAAGCAGAAACCGGTGCGTAATGCCAATGAGTATTTCCTGTCCTTACCTTCGATGCGGAGTGCCAACATAGGTTTTTTTGTTAAAAATCTGAATACGGGTGATACCATTACAGCATACAACCATAAGAAACTCCTGACTCCTGCTTCAACGGAGAAACTTCTCACTACTGCTACTGCTATTGAACTGTTTGGAAACAAGCATTATTTCTCGACTTTCATTGAATATGAAGGCGAGATTGTGGATGGTGTGCTTAATGGCAATCTTTTTATTCGCGGAACAGGCGATCCTACTATTGGCAGCCAATGCTCGAAAGACGATAAGTTCCTGCAACGCTGGGTGAGAGAAGTCAAAAAAGCAGGCATAAAAAAGATAGAAGGCAAGGTCGTCGCAGATGCTTCATTTTTTGATGGCAATTCCATCAATCCGCAGTGGATATGGGAAGATATAGGCAACTATTATGCCCCCGGCATTTTTGCTATTCCGTATCTTGATAATACTCTGCATATTCAACTCAAAAGTACGGCTGTCGGTACTGTGGCTGATGTAATAAAAACGATACCGTATATTCAAGGTCTTGAGTTCGAAAATCATATACGCTGTTCGGGTATTACTTACGATGGTGCTTATGTACATGGTCTGCCATACGACAACAAACGCTATCTTGTAGGCAGTGTGCCTGCCAATAAGGGTATATTCGGTGTTATGGGCGATATTCCCAACCCGCCGTTATTGCTTGCTCAACACTTTTCGGGTGCGCTTCGTCAGGCAGGCATACAAGTGTCAGGACAGGCGGATTATATTGCTGAAGACAAGCCACACCAAAGAACGCTTATATACGAACAAAAATCGCCTTCTTTCGGGGCTTTGATACGGGAAGTGAATATCCATTCCAACAACCTCTATGCAGAGCAGTTGTTTCGCTACCTTGCTTGTAGGATAGGCTATCCATGTACGATTGATAACTCTGTAAATGTTATTCAGTCGTGTATGAAAAATCGCGGTGTCAATATCCGTACTGCACAGATTCAAGACGGTAGCGGACTCTCACCGATGGATAAGGTCGCACCTGAACATTTCGTCAATCTGCTGACTTATATGAGCAGAAGCAAAGAATCCACAGCCTTTTATCAGTCGTTGCCAATAGCAGGTTACTCAGGCACATTGAGCGGTTTCCTTGCAGGAACACCACTTGCAGGCAGAGTACATGCAAAGAGTGGCTCGACATCGAAAGTAAAAGCATACGCAGGGTATATCGAACTGCCTGACGGTCAGCGTTGGGTGTTCTCGGTGATGGTGAACAATGCATCCTGCAAAACAAGAGATGTACAGAACATCATCGCCAACTGGCTTGTTAGACTTTACAACGAGAAATATCTGAAAAAATCATAAGATGCACGAAATAAGATATATAGAACAGATAGATAGTACTAATTCGGAGATTGAAAGACTTATTAGCGCAGGTGAGAGTTTGCCCGATGGTTTTGTCTTATATACTGATAATCAAACCAACGGACGAGGACAAAGGGGCAACAGTTGGACAACGGGGAAAGGTGAAAATCTTGCAATGTCGGTGCTTGTAAAAAACACTATGCTACCGGCAAGCAGACAGTTTGTACTTAACGAGTGGGTGGCATTGTCGGTGGTTGCAGCGTTGCAAAAATATGCTGAAGGAATAAAAATTAAATGGCCTAACGACATTTATTACGACAATAAAAAGATATGTGGCATACTGATTGAAAACACTTTAAGTATAAAAAACAATCAAACAGAAATAGGTTATTCAATAGTCGGTATAGGTGTGAATGTTAATCAAAAGGTGTTTGCGAGTAATCTGCCAAACCCTGTTTCCCTTTTTCAAATTATAGGGAAAGAGGCAAATATAAGAGATTTAATGTTTGATATCGTTGAAAGAATGGATTTTTATAAGAAATTAGTTACTAAACAAGCATTAGAACAATTAGAGATGTTGTATTATGAAAATCTTTACAGAAAAGACGAGTGGCATCTTTATCAAACCCGTGAAGTGAGTCTTGTGCCAACACAAATACGAACAACTCCTACGAATGCTTTTGAAGGTTGCTTGAGAGGTGTTGACCTGACAGGACAATTGCTTTTAGAGCATCGAAACGGACAAATAAAACACTATCACTTCAAAGAGATAGAATTTGTAATATGATATTGAAATAACTAAAACCTTACAACAATGATTAAACGATTGTCTTATATATTTGCTTGTTGCATAATGCTTGCATTAGGCGGTTGCAAAGACAAAATCAATGAACCCGAAAAACCTACCGATGACAACGGGGGTAACGCTGTTGATACCATAGTTGTGCCCGGCGATACCACTAAAAACGATACCACTCAGGTAATACCGGAAACACCCGACCAGCGTCGTAACCTTGAGTATTTGTTTGATTTGAATGCTTTGCCTACCATAACAATTACTTTTACGCAGGAAAATTGGCAACAGTATCTTGATAATTTTGATGCTAATCCAAAGAACGATATTTGCGTACCTGCACATTTTGCCTTCAATAAAGGTCAGGAGACTTGGCAACGCGATAGCGTAGGTGTTCGTCCGCGTGGCAACACTTCCCGTGTTCGCCCGGAAGGCGAAAAAGGTCAACCGCATCAATCGCAAAATGCCGATTGGCATCACGCACATTTCGGACTGAAATTCACGGAATACACTACGGGTGAGCGGTTCTTTGGTTGCGACCGCATACACCTGAAATGGTTTCACGAAGACCCTGCCTATTGCCGTGAGGTATATGCCTACGACCTCTTCCGCCGATTTGGTGTTTGGACCTCACCACATGTGGGCTATTGCCGTCTGATTATCAAAGTGGAAGGTGATGAAAAACCTGCCTATTTCGGTGTGTATGCAATGATAGAAGGCATAAGAAAAGGTTGGCTTGATGCACGCTTTCACGAAGGACATATTCCTGACAAGGACGGCAACCTGTGGAAGGCGGTATATAAGAGTCAAGGACCTGCCGACTTGAGCGACATGAACACTTCGTATATGGGAGTGGCTGACGATGATGAGACCTTCCGCTATAACCTTAAAACAAACAAGAAAAGTCTTGCCTTGGCACAAAACGAACTGCGAAGTTTCATAGAAGGTATGCGACCATTATCAAGCGGTTCAGAACAACTAAAAACCTATCTTGAGCAGAACATGGATGTGGACTTGTTTCTTAGATATCTTGCAGTTGATGTAATGATCGGTTCTTGGGACGACTACTGGGTTAATGCCAATAACTACTATTTCTATTTCGACTCCAACCACAAGTTCTACTTCATACCATACGATTTTGACAATACTCTTGGTACGAGTCATGGTCTTATGGACAATCCAGGAACGCATAACCCGCTCTATTGGGGAAGTCGTGAAGGCGATAGGCTTTTAGTCCGTAAAGTGCTGTCTGTAAAAGAGTATGAAGATAAATATAAGGCATATCTCAAACAGCTTGCTGCGGATGATAATTTGTTTGCTGCAGATGGTAGCAAACAGCGTATCATACAGTGGCATAGTATGATAAGCAAATATGTAAGCAATGATACAGGCGAGGATATGCAGATAGATGATAGTCCGGCATCGTGGTCAAGTATAAAGCAATATCGTCTGCTTTCAGGCAACGACAAAGGTGGCAATCAGGGTGATGCCAATTTCTTCCTGACGAAAATTGCAAGTCTGAATTTCTAACATCCAACATCCAACTTCAAACATAAAACTTCTAATATAACTAATCTTATGAAAACTATTTTTATCACCGGTGGGGCAGGATTTATAGGCTCACATGTTGTAAGACTTTTCGTCAATAAGTATCCCGAATATCTTATTGTCAATATAGATGCCCTTACTTATGCCGGCAATTTGGAAAATCTCAAAGATGTTGAGAATAAACCGAACTACCGCTTTGAGAAAGTGGATATAACAGATGCCGGCAGAGTAAATCAAGTGTTTGAGCAGTATAAACCTGACGGCGTTATTCACCTTGCAGCCGAGAGTCACGTTGACCGCTCTATAACCGATCCTTTCGCTTTTATCCGTACCAATGTGTTCGGTACTTGCAACCTGCTCTTTGCTGCCAATCAACTCTGGCAGAATAACTACGAAGGCAAGCGGTTCTATCATATCTCCACCGATGAGGTTTATGGAGCACTTGAGAAAGACGGTTCTTACTTCTATGAAACAACCCGCTACCAACCGCACTCGCCCTATTCGGCTTCAAAAGCATCGTCCGACCACTTCGTACGTGCTTTCCACGATACATACGGTATGCCTACAGTTATAAGCAACTGTTCTAACAACTATGGCTCTCACCATTTTCCTGAGAAACTTATTCCTCTTTGTATCAACAATATAAGGCACAATAAACCCATACCCGTTTATGGCAAAGGCGAGAATGTTCGCGATTGGCTCTTTGTCGATGACCACGCTGCGGCAATAGACCTTATTTTCCATAAAGGCAAAATAGGCGATACCTACAATATCGGTGGAAACAACGAATGGACCAACATTGACCTCATTCGTCTGCTCTGTAAAGTGATGGATCGCAAACTCGGACGCGAGGAAGGTACATCCGAAAAACTCATTACTTTCGTTACCGACCGCAAAGGACACGACCTTCGTTATGCTATTTGCTCAAAGAAGTTGCAAGACGAACTCGGATGGAAACCCTCAGTTACTTTCGAACAAGGACTTGAGAAAACTGTTGATTGGTATATGGCTAACCAACAATGGCTTGACAATGTTACTTCAGGCAACTATCAACAGTACTACGAAAAAATGTACTCAAACAGATAATATCTAACATCTAACTTCTAACATCAAATATGGCTTATCAAAAACTCACACCACGCGCTGAAAACTATTCGCAGTGGTATAATGAACTTGTAGTAAAAGCAAATCTCGCCGAACAGTCGGCAGTGCGTGGCTGTATGGTTATCAAACCCTACGGCTATGCCATTTGGGAAATGATGCAACACGAACTTGATCGCCGTTTCAAAGAGACAGGCGTACAAAACGCTTATTTCCCGCTTATTATACCGAAATCATATCTATGTCGTTAGGCAGAACATGTTGAGGGCTTTGCCAAAGAGTGTGCCGTCGTAACACACTACCGCCTGAAAAACGACCCTGACGGTAAGGGAGTTATAGTTGATCCGGATGCCAAACTTGAAGAGGAACTTATTGTTCGCCCGACTTCTGAAACAATCATCTGGAGTACATATAAGAATTGGATTTCTTCATACCGCGACCTGCCCATACTTTGTAATCAGTGGGCAAATGTAATGCGCTGGGAGATGCGTACGCGACTTTTCCTTCGTACTGCCGAGTTCTTGTGGCAAGAAGGTCATACCGCCCACGCTACCAAGGAAGAGGCTGAGCAGAAAGCCAAGCAGATGCTTGATGTGTATGCCGACTTTGCTGAGAAGTTTATGGCTATTCCTGTATTGAAAGGTGTCAAATCTGCCAATGAGCGGTTTGCAGGCGCACTCAATACTTATTGTATCGAAGCAATGATGCAGGACGGTAAGGCACTTCAAGCAGGTACTTCACACTTCCTCGGACAGAACTTTGCAAAAGCATTCGATGTAACCTATCTTACTAAAGAGAACAAACTCGACTATGTATGGGCTACCTCTTGGGGTGTTTCTACTCGTCTTATGGGTGCTCTCATAATGACTCACTCTGACGACAACGGACTCGTCCTTCCACCATCGCTTGCACCCGACCAAGTGGTTATTGTACCTATTTTTAAGAAAGCCGATGATTTGGCTTTGCTTATGGAAAAACTTGAACCGCTTGCTACAGAACTGCGTAAACGTGGCTTGCGTGTCAAACTTGATACCAACGACCAGCAGACACCCGGCTATAAGTTTGCCGAATACGAACTGCGTGGCGTGCCCGTGCGTCTTGCTATGGGGCAAAGAGACCTGCAGAACAGAACAATAGAACTTTTCCGTCGCGACACTATGACAAAAGAGACTCTGCCAATTGAAGGCATTGAAGATGTTGTAGAGAACTTGATGCAAGAGATTCAAGAAACAATCTATAAGAAAGCACTCAATTTCCGTTTGCAGAACACTCGCAAGGTGGATTCCTACGAAGAGTTCAAGGAAGAAATAAAGAAAGGCGGATTTCTGCTTTGCCACTGGGACGGCACACCTGAGACAGAGGAGAAGATTAAGGCTGAAACAAAAGCCACTATCCGCTGTATTCCAAACAGAGACGACCTGCTCATGAACGACAACAGCGGAATCTTTGAAGAAGGCAAATGTATGGTAACAGGCAAACCATCAAAACAAAGAGTTGTGTTTGCTATTGCATACTAAAATAATTCAAAGATTCAAGGATTCAAAGATTCAAGAATTTACGCCTCATACTGAAACATGTTCAGCATGAGGCGTTTCTTATGTATTTCAATTCTTTCTTTGCAAAATAATACTCCCGCAAATCATTGGAATAACATTGTTTATTGCCCAAAGTGTAGTAGTGGCTACCGCTATTGATGCTATGTCTGGTGTATATAGTGAGAAAACAACTACTCCCCAACTGCCCCTTATACCTATATCGGCTGCAGGAAGCGACGGACTAATAGTCAGCAACATGTAATATATAGGAATAGCAACCGCGGCTGTCTGGAATGGCAGGCAAATACTGAAAGAGCATAACATAAGGTATATCTGCAAACAGTAAACAAGGTATCTTACAGCACTGAAAAAGAGCAAACCTGTCAGTTGTCGTATGGATATTTCCGTCAGCCGATGGCACAGTGCCCTTATTTCTATGTTCCTGAATTTTCTGTCAGCAATTTTCTGCCTGCTTATATAATCAAGCAGTCTGTGGTAAAATACGATTATCAATAGTTGTAAGGCAAAAATAAATAAACTTGTCAGTATGAGGAACTGTCTGCTAACCCACATTTCGCTTGCCGTCATACCTAACAAAGCAAACAGTCCGAGTATCAGACTTACATCTACTACTGCAACTGATCCTATAAAACCTCTTACGATGCCTTCTATGCGATCGTTGTTGTCTTTTAACCTTACAACACGCATTGGTAAATCACCCAACTTGTTGGGGGTTACCCAACCGCCAACAAAGCCTAAAAGAGTTTGCAGTACAGACTCGCGAAAGGTTATTTTTATATTCGGTAGTAAAGCATACTGCCATTTACCCGCTTCAAGGAGTATATTAATAGGCAAAAGTAAAAGAACAAACAAAAACAAACATACTTTATGCCACGAAAAACTTATACTTATGTCCTCAAATGAATTATGGCAGAAAAAATCGGTAATCTTGTATGCTAAAAAGGAATAAGCCACTAAAATTACTATCCAGTTGAATATCTTATATTTGGTTTTTCTGCTCATTTCCTGAAAGAAAAATACTTTTGTCCGATAAATGATATTATTACTGTAAGCAAGGTAATGACTATTTTTGACGGAGTGGGATACCACTGCCATACCTCTACACAAAGTTTCAAACCGAAATAGTTAATTGCCAGATTAAGTGCAACTATCATAATGTAACGGAAAAGTTGCGTAGTGCCGGTGAGCGACGATTGAGTGAAGGTAATATACTTGTTAAGCCAAAAGCCGGTAAGCAGTGTAATAGGAAAAACAATACATAAAGCGGCTATATGGGGCGAAACGACAATAAAAGTCAAATCTATAAAACGCTTTTGTATGATAAAATTATATGTTATGAAATACAAAACCCAGTCTAATACCATATTTCCCCCACCACAACAGGCATATCTGAACAACTGTCGTGGTATAAACGAAGAAAAAGGTATATATAATCTGTCTATTATTTTGGTTATTAAACTTGAGAGCATATACAATTTTTTTTACAAGTTGCAAATTTACAAATAAAAAGCTTATTTTACCAAATATTTATTCAAAAAAAGCATATTTAAGTAGCAAAATCGACTTTTTTTCAAAAAAAATGCACTTTTTTTTCAAAAAATTTGGTAATTAAAGAAAAAAGTTGTATTTTTGCAATCGCTTTTGAAGAAAACGCCTCTTTAGCTCAGTTGGCCAGAGCACGTGATTTGTAATCTCGGGGTCGTTGGTTCGAATCCGACAAGAGGCTCTAAGCAAACGCTAAGGTTGTAAATTGAGAATTTGGGTAGTTTCCAGAGTGGCCAAATGGGGCAGACTGTAAATCTGCTGCGTAATCGCTTCGGTGGTTCGAATCCATCACTACCCACCAATCCCCAAAAGGGAATGAGCGGAATTCTCGCTAAGTCCTGTGGGCTGAACGAGAATTTTTTAGTGTAATGACAATGCAACACTTTGTGTTCAGGCAGTTGCGGAAATAGCTCAGTCGATAGAGCACTAGCCTTCCAAGCTGGGGGTCGCGGGTTTGAGTCCCGTTTTCCGCTCAAAACCTGCTGCTTTAGCTCAGTGGTAGAGCGCATCCTTGGTAAGGATGAGGTCCCGAGTTCAACTCTCGGAAGCAGCTCAAAAAAAATTGATAATTGATCG